>JAYZHR010000078.1:0-19029 GCA_036166355.1 Verrucomicrobiota bacterium
CCGCCATCTTTGCCGCAGCCTAAGCAAGAAAAGGTTAGTAAGCCTGTGCCTTTAGGCGGCGCTGTTAAATCTACTTCCGAGCCTGTGCCTTTAGGTGGTGCTGCTAAGCCTGTTTCAAAGCCTGCTAAGGTAAAAAAAGAGTTAAAGAGTAAACCGTCAAATAAGCCTAAAAGAAAACTTAAGTCATTTCCGCGTAAGCAGAAAAAACTTAATTTGATTGGTGGAGATCAGATCTTACTTGTTGGTGATGGGTTGATTGAGCAAATGCAAAAGTATGGATATCTTGAACATCGTTTGACTATTCAAAATCAGGGAAAGTCTCTGCATTTTCGTAATATTGGGTGGTCTGGTGACACTCCGGCAGGCATTGCTCGTGATGGATTAGGTACTCGTCAAGCTGGGCATGAGCCGGATAACGAAGGGTGGGTCCAATTAAAAAAGCAAATTGAAGAAATTAAGCCAAATGTTGTAATTATTGGTTATGGGATGGCTAGTTCTTTGGATGGAAGTTCATTGGAACAGTTTAAGTCAAGTTATCAGGATTTGGTCGCGCACATTAAATCCAATGCTGGAAAAAGGAATCCGCTTCGTATGGTTTTTCTTAGTCCTATTTCGCATGAAGATCTTGGCGGCAAACTGCCTAATGGTGAGGATCATAATTTAATTCTTGAAAAGTATCGGGAAGTTATTGGTGGTCTGGCAATAGAGCATGACGCTTGGTTTGTTGACTTGTATAGAATGCTAAAGCGTCGTCCAGGTTCTACAGTTCCCCCTTTAACCCATGATGGAATCCATCTTAATGATTATGGATATTGGAATATGGCTGCGGCGACAGAGAATTCAATGGGTTATGTATCAACATTATTTAGATTTAGTATCATGGATGATGGGTCTGAACGCCTTGGCGGATATGGGATTAAGCTTAGTGGAGTAAAGCGAAATAATAACGATATAACATTGAATGCAAGTATAGCCGCATTGCCTCCTGTTTTTAGCGGAAAGAAAAACACGAAAGCTATGCGATCTAGGACATCGGTTGGAAGAATTCAAATTCAAGGTTGTCCCGAAGGGGAGCATACTCTTGTTATTGATGGGCAGGAGGCTCTTACTGCACCTAGTAGTGATTGGCTAAATGGTGCTTTTTTTGATGAGGGGCCTGATGTTGATCTGTCGGAAAAAATTCGTAAATTGATAGTTGAGAAGAATGAATTGTTCTTTCATCGTTCAAGGCCTCAAAACCAAGCTTATTTATGGGGTTTTCGAAAGCATGAGCAGGGTAATAATTTCAAAGAGGTTCCCATGTTTGACCCTTTGATAAAGGATAAAGAGAAAGAAATATTTAATTTAAATAAAGTTCAATCCCGTAAGTATGAGTTTATGAGTGCTGAGAAATGGGCAAAATTGAAGCCTTCTGAAGATCTGAAAAAAGCCGAGCAGCAGGTGAAAATTGAACAAAACCAATTTGAGCCACAACCCTTACCAAAATTTGACTTGGGTGATGGGCTTGAAATTCAACTCTTTGCTCAGAATCCTCATCTAGCAAAACCTATTCAAATGAATTTTGATGCGAAAGGACGCCTTTGGGTTGCCAGTTCTGAGGTTTACCCCCAAATACTTCCTGGGCAAATGGCAAATGATAAAGTTATAGTTCTGGAGGATCTTGACGATGACGGTCAAGCAGACAAATCAACTGTCTTTGCTGACAACTTATTAATCCCTACTGGAATTGAGCCTGGCGATGGTGGTGTTTATGTTGGCCAAAGTACGGAATTGTTACACCTTAAGGATAATGATGGTGACGGTAAGGCTGATGAGAGCCGAGTTATCGCTTCAGGTTTTGGGACAGAAGATACTCATCACATTTTACATACGCTTAGGTGGGGTTTTGATGGCCGATTATACTTTAATCAGTCAATATACATTCGAACGCATATGGAGACTCCTCATGGGGTGCATCGCTTGGAAAGCGGTGGAGTGTGGCGTATGAGGCCAGAAACGTTGAAATCTGAAATTTTTCTTCGTGGATTTTGTAATCCTTGGGGGCATCACTATGATTCCTTTGGCCAGTCATTTGTTACTGATGGAGCAGGGGGGCAGGGTTTAAGTTATGGGGTTCCAGGTGCAATGTATTTTACTTACGCTCGTGCTCCCAAATTACTTGCGAGTGTAAGTCCAGGTCGTTACCCCAAGTTTTGTGGTTTGGAATTAGTTCGTAGTGAGCATTTTCCAGATGACTGGCAGGGTGATGCTATTACTTGTGATTTTAGAGCACATAGAATTGTTCGGTTTGATATTAGTGAAAAAGGGTCAACTTATGTGACGCAGGAGATGCCAGATGTGTTACGTTCACCGAGTGTAACTTTTCGGCCAATAGATGTTAAGATGGGGCCAGATGGTGCGTTGTATATTGCTGACTGGTCTAATCCTATCATTCAACATGGTGAGGTGGATTTTCGTGATAAAAGGCGAGATCATGTACATGGTCGTATTTGGAGGGTAAGTTACAAGGGTAGAGCAAAAGTAGGTAAGGTTGATTTAACAAAACTTGGGGTTGATCCTCTCTTAGATAAGCTAAAATCGCCCAATGGTTTTCAACGTGAAAAAGCACGTCGAGTTTTAAAGGAGAGAGGGGAAGATGCTGTTTTGCCTTCGTTGGGAAAATGGGTGTCCAAACAAAGTGATGAACAAATATTGCTGGAAGGGTTGTGGATTTATCAATCCTTGGATGTAATTAACAAAGTTTTATTGAATAAGCTTCTTGATGCCAAAGATGGTCGAGTTCGAACTGCAGCGGTTCAAGTGCTAAACGAATGGTATCCTAAGGTTGCTGATGCAGAGGGTAAATTAGCGCTCCGTGTGACTGATGATCATCCTCGTGTTCGTTTGGCTGCACTACGTTCTATTACGAGTAAAAATTCCAAATCTAATCGAACAGTTAAAGCTGCGCTTGGTGTTTTTGATAAGCCTACCGATAACTATCTGGAATATGCAGCTTGGTTGAGTATGAATGAAATTGAAGAGCCATGGTTGGATATGGTTCGTCGGGGTGAATGGTTGGCAGATGGAAATGAAAAGCAGTTGGAGTTCGCATTAAAAACCATTGATCCATCGAAAGCTAGTGAAGTTATTAGTGTCTTTTTAAAGGGAAAGAACATTCCGGAGAATGGTTCTTGGATTGAGATTATTGGTAGGGCCGGTACCGTTTTAGAATTGGAGCAATTACATCGTCAATTAATCGCAGGAGATTTTTCTATTGATGGTCAGGTTAGAGTATTGAGGTCGATGAGTCATGCTTCGAGAAATCGCAATATTCGTCCTAATATAGATAAATCAAGTATTTCAGATTTTTTCTCCAGTAGTGACATAAAGGTGCAGATTGCTGCATTGTCATTAGCTGGGACTTGGAAAGATTTAGGAGAGAAATATGAAGAATTAGCAACGATAGCAGGGAAGCAAAATCTAGATTCCCGAGTACGCCAGGCAGCAATTAATGCGATTCGTGAGATAGGAGGGGATCGGGCATTTAAAGCCTTAGAGCCACTTGTAGAGGTTTCTGTTGCTGAAACGCAAAGTATGGCTATTGCAGCTCTTGCTGTGTTGGATATAAATCAAGCTGCCCCGCTTGCTGTTAAGGTGTTAAATCGCTTAGAAACTGAACAGGAGGCATTGGTTTTATGGAGAGCTTTGTTGAGTGTGAAAAACGCCGAGTCTTCCCTTGTTAAAGTACTACCTGAAAGAGGTTTTTCTCAGGATGCAGCTAAAGCTGGATTGCGTTCTATACGAGAGGGCGGGCGAAATATGCAAACATTAGCGCTTGCCTTGCCTAGAAGTGCTGGTTTGAAGGATGAGGATATTACATTATCTAGAAATGAAATTATTTCTTTGACTAAATCTGTAAATAAAACCGGTGATCCGGCTCAGGGAGAGTTGGTTTATCGCAAGCTGGAACTAGGCTGTGTCAGTTGTCACGCTATAGGCGGTGCAGGAGGTAAAGTTGGTCCTGATTTGACTTCAATTGGAGCCAGTGCCCCGCTCGATTATCTAGTTGAGTCGATTTATTATCCTAATCGAAAAATAAAGGAGGGTTATCATTCAATGGTGATTGAAACTAAAGATAATCAGGTGTTGTTTGGCATGCTTGAGGGTCAAAATGAAAACGAGATTTTCCTTCGAGATGTTGCGGATCAGCGGACTACTGTTGTTAAATCGAATATTCGCAAACAGACTCAAGGCAATTCTCTTATGCCGTCTGGTTTAATTGATAGCTTGGCAAAGCAGGAGCAAATTGATTTGTTTAGTTTTTTGAGTCGTTTAGGGAAAACTGGAGCCTTTGATGCTTCCAAAGGTAATGTGGCGCGTGTCTGGAGATTGCGTGCAGCCAATCATCGAGATCAACAATTTGATGATGATCGTATAGCTGATGGAGGGATTAATCACAAAAGGTGGATTAAAGTTAACTCGCTTGTTGATGGTACTCTTACGGATGATATCCTCAAGCAAGGTGCCAATGCTGGGCGTTGGGTGGGTGTAATCGGTGTATACGCAGGAGCTGAGTTTGAGTTGGCCAAAGCCGGAGAGGTAACATTAGAGCTTGATGGAGCTAAATCTGCTAAAGTGTGGGTTGATGGGAAATTGGTCGAGAATCGTCGAAATATTGTCACTAGCCTTTCTGCTGGTAAACATTCGATCGTGTTAAGATTCGACCCTAAAGCTCTACCGAAAACAGTCAAAGTTTCTGCGTCAACTGGAACATTTTTAGTGGATTAAATTCTGTGTTAAAGAAGACAATTAAAAATAAAGTTAAGACGGTTGATGGGGTTCGTATTGCGGTTGTAGCATCGCGTTATAATTCCAAATATGTGAATTCAATGTTACGTGCAGCAAAAATGGAATTGTCTAAATCCAAGGCTAATATTGAGGTGGTGCGAGTTCCAGGTGCATTTGAGATACCAGCTGTGGCTTCAGCGCTAGCTTTGCGTTTATCTAAGCCGGTTGATGCAATTGTATGTCTAGGGGTGATAATTCGAGGTGAAACGTCCCATGCTGAACATATAGGAAAAGCAGTTACTGATGCATTAATGCAGCTGCAAGTAGATCATGTTTTACCTATTATACATGAGGTTTTGTTGCTAGAAAACATGGAGCAGGCGAGAAGACGTTGTTTGGATGAAAGCTGTAACCGGGGACTAGAGGCGGCTCAAACAGCTATTGAAATGACACGGGTTATGTCAAGAATAGTGACTTAACGTACTTGCCGCTTGGGCAGTCACTTCGTAGGTTTCTTTTCGCATGATTATTGCGCCTTCAATATTAGCAGGTGACTTTAGTAAATTCGCCCGTGAACTAAAGCGGGTGGAAAAAAGTGGAACAAACTGGGTTCATCTTGATGTGATGGATGGTCACTTTGTTCCAAATTTGACTTTTGGACCTCAAGTTGTTGCAAATGCTCGATCACATTCTAGTTTGTTTTTTGACACGCATCTAATGTGCTCCAAGCCTGAAATCTTGTTAGAGCCATTTGCGAATGCTGGATCTGATTTAATTACTGTTCATGTCGAGCTAGAGGATCAAGTGTCATCGTTATTATGGAAAATTCGTTCGCTTAATAAGCAGGTTGGATTAGCTGTTAATCCGCCTACTGCAATTGAAAAAGTTAAACCGTTTTTGGATAAAGTTGATCTATTGTTGATTATGACTGTTAACCCTGGCTTTGGGGGGCAATCGTTCATCGAGGAATGTGTTCCTAAAATTCAACAGGTATATCATTGGCGTAAAGAGATGGGCTTGGATTTTCGTATAGAAGTCGATGGTGGTGTGAATTTAAAGACTGCTGCTGAATGTGCCCGTGCGGGTGCGAATACATTTGTTTCTGGATCTGCGTTATTTGGGGAGAGAAGTCTGGCTAGGGCGGTTAAAAAAATGCATAAAGTCGTCACGCAAGTGAGTGAGGGTTATTGCAAGTGAGCAATAACGCTATCAGTTTTGGAACCGATGGGTGGCGGGCAGTTATTGCGGAGGATTTCACCTTTGCCAATGTGGGGATTGTAGCGCAAGCCACGGCTGATTACTGGAAAAAGAGACGCCCTCGAGGTATTTCCAAGAAAGTAGTCATTGGATATGACCGTCGATTTCTTGCAGATCAGTTTGCTGATCGAGTTGCGGAAGTATTTTTGGGTAACAATTTTGAAGTAGTGTTGGCGGATTCTCCAGTGCCAACGCCTTCTGTTTCTTTTGCTGTTAAATCAGAGGAGGCGGTTGGGGGTGTTGTATTAACAGCTAGTCATAATCCCGCCAGATTTTGCGGATATAAGTTGAAAGGATATTTTGGTGGTTCGGTTTCATCTGAGATCTGCGAATCGGTAGAAAAGTTAATTGCGGTGAATCCTGTTCGTTCCCTTAGTTTTAAATCAGCTAAAAGCAAGGGATTATTAAAGATTAAGAACTTGCATTCTTCTCATTACAAGAGTCTCTGCAAACTGATTAATTTTGATCTAATTGCTAAATCTAATTTGCGTTTTGCTCATGATGCTCTTTTTGGCGTTGGAGCAGGGGTGTTCGAAAAAATTCTTGATGGAACAAGTTGTAAGGTAACCACATTGAATTCCGAACATGATCCTTTTTTTGGAGGAATAAATCCAGAGCCTGTATATCATAACTATGCTCCGAGTGCGGCGTACCTTAAAAAGAACCCGCATGACATCTGTCTTGTGACTGATGTGGATGCTGATCGAGTAGGAGGAATGGATGGTCGAGGGAATGCTCTTACTACTCATCAAATCATTTGCCTTTTGTTGTATCACTACGTCGTGAACAAAAAACAAAAAGGGAGGGTGATAAAAGCTTTAACCACAACGTCCATGGTCGATCGTATGTGTGAGGCTTATGGCATACAATTAGTCGAGACCGGAGTTGGATTTAAGTATGTCTGTGATGAAATGCGAAAGGGGGATGTTTTGTTGGGTTTTGAGGAGAGCGGGGGAATTGGTTTCAGTGGGCACATACCCGAGCGAGACGGCATTCTTGCTGGGTTGGTATTATTGGAACTTTTGGCTACTGAGAAAAAATCTGTTAAACGTTTATTGTCTGAGTTAGAGAAAATATTTGGTTTACACTGCTATGATCGATTGGACATGCGCTTTCCATTAGAGAAGCGGAAATCACTCATGAAATACTGCAAGAACAACCCGCCACCTTCCTTGGCAGGATCAAAATTGCAGGAAGTAAAAACCTTTGATGGTGTGAAATATATTGCGAAGGATGGTTCATGGTTAATGCTGAGAGGATCTGGGACTGAGCCAGTGTTAAGAATTTATGCTGAATCTAGGTCTGACAAAAAAGCCCGGCAATTGATACGGTTAGGAGTAAAACAAACTAAACTCTTATAGTGTTTTCCTAGTCTGTATTAGGAGCATATATCCTTAATAACGCGTCCGTGTACATCGGTGAGAGTTTCTTTTCTTCCTTGATGGAAATAAGACAGGCTTTCATGATTGATTCCCATTAGGTGAAGGATGGTTGCGTGAATATCGTGAACATGTGCCTTGTTAACAACAGCTTCAAATCCGAATTCATCAGTTTCTCCATAGCTCATTCCTCCATTAACACCGCCCCCTGCCATCCACATGCAAAAGCCATATGGATTGTGATTTCTTCCTGGTGCATTTTTGCCTTCGCTAAAAGGCATTCGGCCAAATTCTCCACCCCACACTACAAGTGTAGACTCAAGCATCCCACGTTGTTCAAGGTCTGTTAAGAGGGCAGCTATTGGTTGATCGACTTCGCTTCCGTGTAGACCGTGATTTTTTTCGATGCTCTCATGTCCGTCCCACGTGTCCTCAAGATGGCCGCCTCCTGAATATAGCTGAATAAATCTTACGCCTCGCTCCACCAGTCGACGTGCAATCAGGCAATTGCGACCATATTCATTGGTCGGTTCCTTTCCTACGCCGTACATTTCAAGGGTTTGCTTTGTTTCTTTTGTCAAATCGACTGCTTCAGGGGTTTTGGACTGCATGCGGTAGGCAAGTTCATAAGAATTAATTCGTGCGGCTAATTCTTGTCCTCCTGGGCGTTCGTTCAAGTGTTTTTGATTCAGTTTGGCAAGTAAATCCAATTGTTCCCTCTGTGCTGTTGAATCAATATAAGTTGGCCCTTTCAGGTCGAGAATTGGATTGCCACTAGGTCGAAATAAGGTGCCCTGAAATGTTGACGGCATGAAACCGGAAGACCAATTGGGCTGGCCAGATATTGGTCCGCCTCTTTTATCGAGCATAACTACATAGCCTGGCAGGCTCTGGTTTTCTGTTCCAAGCCCGTAAACTGACCAGGATCCCAGTGACGGCCTTCCGATAAATGTGCTTCCAGTGTTCATGGCGACTAGTGCTGATCCATGAGCATGACTGTCGGCGTGGCATGATTTAATTACAGCAATTTTATCTGCGTGGTTTCTTACATTAGGAAAGTAGTCGGAGATAAGCAGTCCGCTTTGTCCGCCTGGTTTAAACGGTCTCCAGTTTGGGGTTAAATACCCAACTCTACGTCCGCCGGAGTTTATATACTTTTTATTTTCCGGAAGCGTTTTATTGGCATACTTTTTTAATTCTGGCTTAAAATCAAAAGTGTCTACCTGGCTTGGGCCTCCGTTCATCATTAAAAAAATGCAATGCTTTGCCTTGCCAAAGTAATTTGAATTTCGAGGATGAAGTGGATTCTTTAAAGTAGGTTCACTTGCTGCAATGTGCTTTGAAAAGAAGCCATCGGCCGATAAGAGTGAAGTTAATGCTAGGCCGGAAAATCCTGCGCCCATTTCCCAGACGAATTCACGTCTTGTGCTTCCGCATGGAAAAATATTTCCAGATTTATTTTGGCTGTTTTTTTCCATTAGAATCCTTAATCGATATATGCAAACTCATTTGCGTTTAATAGAACGTGACAGAGAGAAACAAGTGCTAGTTGTCTTGGGTTACTGTTGGCATTAGTTTGGTTTTGCTTGAAATGAGCCTGTTGCTTTCGAAGGTGATTGAGCGCTTGGCTCAATTCTTCAGTTGATGGTTTGCGGCTATATGCCAAATCCCATGCAGTTTGAATTTGTTCTATTGTATTGTTTGTTAGCTTAATCAACCGGTTGGCAAATGCCTGACTTTGGGTGTGCACAAAATGGTTATTTAGAAGCGCCAAAGCTTGTGGTGCGACAGTAGTTACATTTCTTTTGCCACACGATACGGTGGTGTCTCGAAAATCAAATGTTGTCATCAATGGGAGAAGTCGAGACCGTTTAGTCATCATGTAAATACTTCGCCTAGAGCGTTCATAATCAGTAGATGTCTGCCAATCTCCAGATTTTCGGGATAGTCCTTCTAGTGCTTCATTTGACATTTCTGGGTAAAAGCTCGGGCCTCCTGCCTTAAGATTCAGTTTGCCGCTAACAGAAAGCATTGCATCTCGTAGTGCTTCTGAATCAAGTCTGCGACGAGGAAATTTCCACCAGTTTCGATTGGGGTAATCAATAAGATTAAATTCTTTTTCATTCGGGTGAATTGAATCTTGCTTATAAGTTTCCGAAGTCATGATTAGTTTATGAAGTCTCTTGATTGTCCAAGCTGGGCCGTTGTCAAAGGTTGGGTGCATGAACTCAGCAGCTAGCCAGTTAAGTAGTTTTGGGTTATTAGGAGGATCACTCTTAAATCCTAGGTTATTTGGTGTTCGAATCAGTCCTTCACCAAAATGATGTTGCCAAATTCTATTTACCAAGACTCTGGCTGTTAGTGGATTGTCTGTGTGTGTAATCCACCGTGCGAATTGTAATCTTCGATGTGTAGTCTTACTGCCCGGAGGTGGTGCTATGAGTGGTTTATCAAGGGAGGGGATAGAAGAAAGAAAGCCAGGTTTAATTTCTGTGCCTGGTTTATCCCGTTCTCCTTGGTGAAGTAATCTTATGGGTTTTGGTTTAGCATTTAAGTCAGTCCATCCGTATATGTTAGGTCCAAGTAGTTCGTTTGGTG
Organism: Verrucomicrobiota bacterium; assembly: GCA_036166355.1. Taxonomy (GTDB): domain Bacteria; phylum Verrucomicrobiota; class Verrucomicrobiia; order Limisphaerales; family UBA1096; genus UBA1096. The sequence continues at coordinate 10,002 of JAYZHR010000078.1, forward strand.
GTCCTCCTTGGTTGGATTGGCCGATGGGTCCTGCCCAAAAGAAACTGGCAATACGATAATAATCGCTTTGTAGAATTGGATCAAATTTGTGGTCGTGACAACGAGCACATTTTACTGTTAGTCCGATAAAGGCTGAGGTTGTGGTGTGGACCATGTCTTCCAGTCTTGTATAGATATAATCTGCTGGGTCGTTAGGTTCATCATTCCAAGTGCCTGCCCGAATCATACCCGTGGCGACCATGCTAAGTTCTGTTCTGTCTGTTAGTTCGTCCCCGGCAAGTTGTTCTGTGACAAATTGTGTATATGGCATGTCATTGTTAAACGCTTCGATCACCCAGTCCCGATAACGCCATATGTTTTTTTTGATTTTGTCCCTCTCGTAGCCATCGGTTTCTGCAAAGCGAACTAGATCAAGCCAATAACGGGCCCATCTTTCTCCATACCGAGGTGAAGCAAGTAGCTTGTTGATTAATTTAGGCCATGCATTTGGGGATTGATCAGAAAGAAACTGCTCCGTTTCCTGAGGTGAAGGGGGTAGCCCGATTAGATCAAAATAAGCCCGACGTACTAGGGTGCGACGGTTTGCTTGCGGCGCTGGGGTGAGAGATTTGTCTTTTAGTTTTTGCCTTATGAATGAATCAATAGGGTTCATTCTTGGATTGGTTGGATCAGGTCGTTTTATGGGTTGTAAAGACCACCAATCTCTTCCTGCTCTCACATCGGTCGTTGTTTCGTAAAGATCCAGTACTCTTCCTTTTGGCCAAGGAGAACCATCCAGCACCCAGTCCGTAAACAACTTAATCTCTTCGTCCGGTAATTTACTGGAAACACCTTTTGATTCAGGTGGCATTTTCCCCTCGTTTATTAGTTTTAATGCTAGCTTTCCATTCTCTGTGCCTATCCTAAATTCTTTAGCTGCTGTTAGGTTGACATTGCCCTTTACATCCCGCTGATTGTGGCACTCTAGGCAGCGTTTAGAAATTAATTGTGCGATATCACGATTAAAATCGATAGTAGGTTCTGGGGTTGCGTTTACAACTGCTAGTTGAATTATGAAAATAAGCAATAATTTGCGACTCGTTATCATTTTGGATAGCAGCTGGAGAGATGGTTAATCGAGTGCATCAATGGGTCAAGCATCGTATAATGTAAGTTCAAGGCTGGATTATCTAATTCTAATGAACTAGCTTTTCCGTGCTGTATCTCTTGACGAATAAACATCAAATCTTGGAGAAAACTCTAATTATTTTGATTGCTGTAATGTTTCATTCGCAGTCTCTAGGTGGAGAATATGATTATTTCGAAAGAAAGATTCGTCCTTTATTTCACAAGCATTGTTACGAGTGCCATTCTTTGAAAAAAGAAAAGAAGAAGGGGGGGTTGTTTTTGGACAGTCGTCAAGGCTGGTCTATTGGGGGGGATTCTGGTCCAGCTATTATTCCAGGTAATCCAGAGTCGAGCCTGCTAATGCGAGCTGTAAGTTACACTGATGCTGATTTAAGAATGCCTCCAAAATATCGATTAACTGAGGATGAAAGATCAGTTTTGTTTCAGTGGATAAAGGCTGGGGCTCCAGATCCTCGTGTGACAAATGTTAATATCGAAACCAAGGGAATTGATTTAGAAAAAGGGCGTTATTTTTGGTCATTCAAGCCTGTGTTAGACCAGCCTGTGCCTTCCATAAAGCCAACTCTGAGCTTAGAGGTGAATAAGATGAGTGCGATTGACCGTTTCGTTATTCGTCGTTTACAGGAAGAGGGTATTGAAATGGTTGGCTTAGCGAAGCCAGAGGTATTGTTGCGTCGGCTTTATTATGACCTGATAGGCCTGCCTCCCACAATCGATCAATTAAATCAATTCCTCAGTGATCCTTCATTTGAAGCTTATGCATCTTTGGTGGATGAGCTTCTTGCATCACCACATTTTGGTGAGACATGGGGGCGGCATTGGCTTGATGTTGCCCGTTTTGCGGAAAGTAGTGGGGGTGGCCGCAGTTTGATGTTTAAGAATGCTTGGCAATACCGCGACTATGTGATTAGAGCGTTTAATAGTGACAAGCCTTTCAATAATTTTATTCGTGAACAGATTGCTGGAGATCTTCTATCTGGGGGCAGTCGCGAGCAACGAAATGATTATTTAAAGGCTACAGGTTTTCTTGCATTGGGTCCTCATAATTATGAATTGCAAGACAAGGAGCTTCTGAGGATGGAAGTTGTAGATGAGCAAATTGATACTGTTGGGCAGGCGTTTCTTGCTATGACCATAGGGTGTGCAAGATGTCATGATCACAAATTTGACCCTATTCCAACAGCAGATTATTATGCTATGGCAGGTATCTTTCGTGGCACTCAATCGCTTGTGCCTGGAAATGTTTCTGGCTGGGTTGAGCAATCGCTTTTTCCTTCTCCTCAGGTTGAGAATGCAATTAATCAGCATTTGAATGACTCCAAGCAGGCAAGTTTAGATTTGCAGATTGCAAGGAAAGAGCTAGAGAGGGCGGAATTAGAATTAGGCAAGAGTGCTATCGTTATTGATAATACGCAGTCGGATATAATTGGTGAGTGGATGAAGTCGACTAGTAATAAGAATTATTTTGGTGATGATTATATTCATGACAAGGGAGAGGGTAAGGGTGAAAAAAAAGTTATTTACTCGGTGGTGTTGAAGGAGGCCGGTGATTATGAGGTTCGGTTTGGTTACACTCATGGAACGAATCGATCTAAGAATGTGCCTGTAGTAATAGAACATGCTGATGGTGTGGCGACTATTCGTGTTAATCAACGGGATGAACCTCCTATAGGTAGTAATTTCTTGGTTTTAGGCCGGTTCAAGTTTAATGTAGGAAAAGCAGTAGTTTGTGTTTCAAATGCAGGGACTAAGGATGTGGTTGTTGCAGATGCTGTGGCTTTTGTGCCTTTAGGCACAAAGAAAAATAATTCTGATTCTCGTTTGTCAGAGCTGAGAAAGAAGGTTGATGGCTTGGCAGCGAGAGTGCAGCATCTAAAAAAAAGCAAACCTGCTGATCTTCCAAGGGTAATGTCTGTAAAGGATCAGGCGGAATCTAGTGATTGGCACATACATGTCCGAGGCGAAATTCGCAATAAAGGTCCCGTAGTGCCACGAGGTTTTCTTAAAGTTGCCAGTCGCAATGACATTGAAGCCCAGGCTAGGATCGCAGTTGGCAGTGGTCGGCTAGAACTGGCTGAATGGATAGCGAGTAATCAGAATCCATTGACGCGACGAGTGATGGTGAATCGCATTTGGCATCATCTTATTGGGCAGGGTTTGGTGCTTACTACAGATAATTTTGGCCTTAAGGGTGATACTCCGAGTCACCCTGAGTTGCTTGATTGGTTATCTAGTCAATTTGGCAAAGATGGTTGGTCAGTGAAAAATATTATTCGGCATATCGTTCTTTCTAGGACGTATCGTTTATCATCCCGAGGTGAAGGTCTAGGCAACGTTATGGATCCTGAAAATCGTCTATTGTGGAGAGCCAATCGCAAGCGATTAACAGCTGAAGCCATGCGAGATTCTATTCTTTCTGTGAGTGGTAATCTTGATAAAAAGCAGGGTGGTTACACAATTCGTAAGTTTTCTCAGTATGACTTAGGTTATGAGTTTGATAGTAGTCGACGAAGTGTTTATGTGCCGTTATTTCGAAATACTTTGATGGAGATCTTCGAGGTGTTTGATGCGGCTAATCCAAATGTTGTTACTGGGCGTCGTAATGAAACTGTGCTGCCTACTCAGGCTTTATTTTTACTCAATAGTCCTTTTATGAACAATGAGTCCAATATAGCTGGTGGTCATATAAAGCGGATGGCCAAAACAGATATAGAGCGAGTTCGATTGGCATACCAATCAATACTAGCTCGAGAACCAAGTCGGGCGGAGTTAGAGTTAGCCATGAAATATATTTCGGCTACCAATTCTGATTCGCAAAACAATAATTGGGGATCCTTGATTCATTCAATTTTCTCTAGTGTTCAATTCCGATACTTGGATTGACAGGTGTCAAAAATAATTCACAATCTCCCTGTGAAACCTCTGTCTCGCAGAGATATATTAAAGTCGGTAGCTTGTGGATTCGGTTCTTTGGCTTTGAGTGGATTGTGCCAGCAATCAGTTAATGCTTCGCCTATTTCTCTTGGGCAGCGTCACCCAATGTTTCCTGCAAGAGCTAAGCGGGTAATTTTTCTTTTTATGGCGGGCGGTCCTAGTCATGTTGATTCTTATGATTATAAGCCGGAACTAATAAGTAATCATGATAAGGATTACGATTTTACGGGAGTGAGGTTTGGTACTTTTGGAAAAAAAAGTAAACGCAAACTCATGAAGCCGTTGTGGGGTTTTGAGAGGTACGGGCAATGTGGTCAATATGTATCCAAGTTATTTCCTTATACTGCGCAAATGGTGGATGATCTTTGTTTTATTAAATCGATGCATACTGAGGGAGTTGCTCACGGGCCATCTACATTGTTTCTTCATACTGGTGCCACGAATTTAGTCCGCCCGTCTGTTGGCAGTTGGGTTACATATGGATTGGGCACGGAAAATCAAAATCTCCCGGCGTTTGTTACGTTGCAGCCGTCTAGTTCGAAGGGTGGCCCTCGTAATCATTCTAATGCTTTCTTGCCAGCGATTTATCAGGGCACTGCAATTGGAAAGGCAGGGCGGCCGACTAGTGAAGCTGTTTTGCGTAATGCTGTGAATACTGATCTGACCAAGGAGGAGCAAAAGCGTAGGTTTAATTTACTCCAGGGTTTGAATGCTGCTTATTTATCTGATAGCGAAAAAAACGATCAGCTTGATGCTGTTGTTGAATCGTTTGAATTGGCGTGGCGTATGCAAATGAATGCTCCGGAAGTTTTTGACTTTTCTCGAGAAAGCGAAGCGACAAAACGACTATATGGTATCGGGGAAAAACATACTGACGATTTTGGAAAACAATGCCTGATGGCACGACGAATGGCGGAGTCTGGAGTGAGGTATATTCAGGTCAACTATGCTGATGAGAGTACTAATCCGCGTTGGGATCAGCACAGTAACATGCCAAAGCATATGGATCATGCCATGGCCACAGATAAACCGGTTGCTGGATTATTGGCTGACCTTAAGAACCGTGGGCTTTTGGACGAGACACTGGTCTGGTGGGGTGGCGAGTTTGGTCGTACTCCATTCTCACAAAATGGGGATGGCCGCGATCATAATCCGAGAGGCTTTACCACTTGGCTTGCTGGTGCAGGGGTGAAGCCGGGTATATCCTATGGAGAGACAGATGAGTTGGGTGATACAGCTGTAGAGAATAAGGTTCATATGCATGATCTTCATGCAACGATTTTACATATTCTTGGTTTAAATCATGAAAAATTAACTTATCGTTATGCCGGTCGCGATTTTCGTTTGACCGATGTTCATGGCTCTATTGTTCGTTCGATACTTTCATAGTTAAGGGTTAGGCAATTAATTGCTATTTTCTTAATCTTGTTGTCCAAAACCACCCCCCCCGGGAGTTTTTATTATTAATCGGTCTCCTGGTTCTAGAGAGGCCTGTACGGTGGGTCCTAGTTTAATTTTTTTACCGTTTTGTTTGATTAATAATTGTTCTCCAGGAATGCCGTTGTTTCCTCCTTTTAGACCGTACGGACCTTGGTTGCGATTTTGAGTTAGAAGAGATAGTGAGACCGCTTCAGTGAAAAGAATTTCACGAACTATGCCGTTGCCGCCATTAAATTTTCCTGTTCCGCCAGAATTTTTTCTTATTGAGAATTGTTCAAGTCTTACAGGGAATCGCTCTTCAAGTATTTCTGCATCCGTTATTGCAGTGTTTGTCATATGTGAGTGTACTGCGTCGGCTCCGTTAAAATTAGGGCCTGCTCCAGTTCCTCCGCAAATAGTTTCATAGTAACTGCATTTTTGATTACCAAATATAAGATTATTCATTGTGCCTTGACTGGCTGCCGCAATATCAAATGGCTTGAGTAACAGATTTACTAGTCTTTGACTGGTTTCAACATTGCCTCCAACAACCGGCGGGGCATCAATTGGATTCTCGGGAAAATCCGGGTTTAAGAGACATTTTGGCAGGCAAATATCAATGTTTTCTAGAAGTCCTTCGTTTAAGGGAATTGGTTCGTTAACTAAAAGTCGTAAAACATAAATAACGGCGCTTTGAACTATCGCTGGAGTGGCATTAAAATTCCCAGAATGTAGTTGGCTGGTGCCGTTGAAGTTGATTGAAATTTTATCTTTTTGAATATCGATTTTAGCTCTTAGTTCTGTGCCGTCATCAAGTATCTCCTTTGTAGTATGTGTTCCTTTTTTAAGTAATTGAATTCTCTTGCTCATCGCCTTTTTGGATTTTAATCGAAGTGCCTCTATATGGTTGAGCACTTTTTTGGATCCGTGATTTGAAATGAGCATCATGAGTGATTTCACTCCAAGAAAGTTTGCCGCAGCCTGGGCTTTAATGTCGGCTAAGTTGTCTTCAATACAGCGGGTAGGCCATGGTGGGCTTTGAAGAATTTTTTCAATTATATTGAATTGAGACTTATTGTTTTTATACAAATATGTCGGGGGTATTACGACACCTTCCTCAGCAAGTGATTTGGCGTGTGGAGGCATGGAGCCAGGGCTTATGCCTCCGATTTCAGCGTGGTGGGCTCGGTTAGCTATATATCCAATAAGTCTTTTGTCATTGTCGAACACTGGGCTTATGACTGTTATATCAGGTAAATGTGATCCTCCATGCCCTGGGTGGTTTGTGATAATTACATCTCCAAGGCCAATTTCTTTTTTTGCTATGACAGAACGTACACATAATCCAAGAGCCCCCAAATGCACGGGAATATGCGGTGCGTTAGAAGCGAGCTTTCCATTTAAATCAAGGAGTGCGCAGGAAAAATCAAGTCGTTCCTTTATGTTGGTTGAAATGGCGGTGCGCTTCAGCAGTTCACCCATTTCTTCAACTATTGATTGAAACCTGTTTGTGAATAATTCCTGCTGGACCAAAGGATTGTGGTTTATGGTTTCTATGTGTTGTGCGTTATGGCTTTTGCCAAGCTTAATAGTTCCCATGGATCCAACTATGCCATGCCATTGTTGGTCGATATTAATTGTGCTGTAGCGATCATGGATAAGTGTAGGGCCTTTGATTTGTGATCCGTTGTTAAGTTTATTCCTTTCGATTGAATGATTATTGGATTCTTCTGGGTTGTGTTTATTGAATTGTTCCAGTTGTATCTTTGATGGAAACGTTGATGCGATAACCCGTGCTGAAACAACTTCAACAACCTTATTTTTTGGCCAATACCCGAATAGATTTTCGTAACGCTTTCGAAATGAAGTTTCGAGATCTGTGTTTGACTTATATTCTATTTGTTCACTGGAATCCTGACCATAATGCCTTAAAGAAATTAATCTCCGCCTTATGGAAATTTCATTATTTTTAAATCCCTCAGCTTGTAACCTTAAGAGTGCTTTTTGTTCTAAATTTGAAATTATTTCCGGTAGCTGATTCTTAAGTTCTTCCAATGGTTTAAGTATTTGCTGTTCGGAGAATCTCTCTATAACGGCTTCGCGTAGTCCTCTGGCGCTGAGTAGCCCTGCATCGCTTGGACAAAGAATGGTGCTTATTTCAAGTTTATCAGCAATTGCGCATGCGTGTTGGCCTCCAGCTCCCCCAAATGCTACCAGAGTGTAATCGCCCGGATCATAACCCTCTCGAATGGAAATTTTACGAACTGCATCCGCCATGCGTTCATTTGCGATTTCAAGAAATCCTGAGAGCAGCTCTTGAGTTGATGGCGATTTAGGCATGGCATTTTTAATTTTCTTCAATGCCCTGATCGCTGCGTTGAAATTTATTGGAATTCCCAGTCCTTTTGGATCAAGTCGGCCAAGAAGTAAGTTTGCATCTGTTATGGTAAATGGGCCGCCTGCACCATAGCAGGCTGGGCCGGGATTTGCTCCGGCGCTTTCTGGGCCTACGCATAATTCTTCGCCGTTGAATCTGCATATGGATCCTCCTCCTGCAGCCACCGTTTCGATCTTTAATACTGGAGTTACAACTCGAAATTGTCCTATCTGATGTTCAAACTGATAGTTAAATTCACCGTCAAATCTGCAAACATCAGTGCTTGTGCCGCCCATATCAAATCCAATAATTTTATTGTACCCAGCTTGTTCCCCAAAAAAGGCAGCCCCAACAACACCTCCTGCAGGACCACTTAATAGACTATCCTTTGATCTATAATCATTTCTTGAAACAAGACCGCCTGCACTAGTCATAATGTGTAGTTTTTCCCTTTTGATATGCTGGTTAACTGCATTCAAATATCGATTCATTATAGGCGCAAGATAGGCGTCGACCACGGTTGTTTCTGCTCGAGGTAATACTTTAATGACTTGGGCTAGATCAGTAGAAATTGAAACATGATGCCATCCAGATTTTAAAAGGTGGTTTAATAGTTTTTGTTCATGTATGGGATTACGGTAACTGTTAAGAAAGACAATAGCAGCTGATTGATTTTCGTGGCTTGGTGGATCTATATCTGGCAGGTTGACATCGCATATGGGTTCACCCATTGAGTTCATGCGTTCATTTATTTCAATTACATTTTTAGTTAGTTGCTTTGGTTTATTTATTTTTAGATCAAATAAATTCGGTCGTTTTTGATCGCCTATAATCAGCAGATCTTTAAATCCTCTTGTTATGAATAACGTTACATCTGCGCCTTTCTCCTCTAGCAAAGCATTAGTTCCTTTCGTAGTTGCAAGATGCATTGTAAGTGGTGGCAGGGGTTTGTTGGGAGGGGAACTTGTAGCTAGCCTTGCAGCTAGTATAGGGGCTTCAAGGTTGAATAGAATCTCTATAGATTCTCCGATCTCTGTTTTACTGTTTAGTGGTTTTTCCAGATGTAAAGTGTTTGGAGTAGGCTGATCGATTATTTTAATATATTCACTTTCTTCCCCAAGTATTCTTATTGATTGCCCTAATGTAAATTGAGCTGGAGTTATTTGGGGT
>JAYZHR010000079.1:0-2687 GCA_036166355.1 Verrucomicrobiota bacterium
TAAATTCCTGACCAACGTGGCCCTTGTATCCTGTTTCGAGAATAGCTCGCATTATTGCGGGATAGTAGAGTTCTTGAGTTTCATCAATCTCGTTTCTTCCAGGATTTCCGCCGGTGTGATAGTGGAATAGATACTTGTGTTTATCTCGAATTGTTCTAATAACATCTCCTTCCATAATCTGCATATGATAGATGTCGTAAAGTAGGCCAAATCTTTCTGAATCGATTGTTTTGCATAATTCTACTCCCCAATTTGTGCGGTCGCACATGTAGTCCTTATGGTTTACTTTGCTGTTAAGCAGCTCCATGACGATATTGACCTTGTGTTTTTCCGCAATAGGTAAAATTTTCTTAAGGCCGATGGAGCAATTTTTAAGTCCTGTTTCATCGTCCATACCGGCGCGGTTTCCAGAAAAACAAATTAGATTTTTGAGTCCAGCGTTTGCGACTTCCTTGATTCGTTTCTCGTAAATATCCACTAATGTGTCGTGATGCTCCAGTCGATTGAAGGCTCTTGAAATTCCACCTACACGAGTTTTCCCATCCTTAAGGGTGCCAGTTGGAAAACTTACAATTGCACAGCTTAAATTGTGTTTTTGCATTGTTGGGAAATCAGGTGGGTCGAGGAGCTCAACGGATTCCATTCCGAGACTAGCAGCTTTAGCAGCTAGTTTTTCCAGTCCGATGCTGCCATAGCACCACTTGCAGACCGAATGACGAATATTTCCCTTGAGCTTATCTTTTTTTTCAGCCGCTTGAAGTAGCGGTTTAGCATTTATGGTAGCTCCAACAGCAGCTGTGGTGCCTACGATAGATTTGATAGCCGAACGACGGGACAGTGAATTGTTCATACAAGAAAAAGTTGCACTCAATAGACGCGAAAGTCCCTGATACGTCAATCGTCAGGTTACGCTATGTATAAAGTTATTTATTTGAAATGCTCATGGACTAGGTTGCGTAACCTTGCCGGATGGCTTCCAAAGGCGGCTGTTTGCCTTTTGATAGCCAAACTTTAGGAATTTCTGTTTTGTCCATGGTTCAACCCGAGCATCCCCCATTAGAATGTTACCAATTCCTGCAACTTCTTTTCTGTCGCCTTGGCCGTTCACTCCCCATCCGGTGCCTTTTCCTTTATGTCGAGTGGCTAGAACATCCCATGTATTCGGCCATATATGACCATCATTTAGAGGTGCATCCAAAGCTTCCTCCATGAATGTGAAGGACTTACTTGGATCTGTCCAACCAGATAATTTTACACAAGTTCTGTCATGCTTCTGGCTTGCATTTCTAGCATCGTGAGGATCTGCCCCCGGTCCCGAGATAGCATAGCTGAAATCTCGACGGTCTGACCATTGTCCGGGTCTCTTCAATTGAATTCTATCTGTAGGACATACATAGATATCAGTTGTATTAAGATAGGCATACATCTGTCCTGCTTTAATATCTCTATTGTTTCCCCTATCCAGCCAGTTTTGCCTATGAGGTAGATAATCCTCGTGGTCTTCTGAGAAGAAGATTACTCCTAAACCAAATTGCTTCATATTATTCATACAACCGGTTTGACGAGCCTTCTCTTTAGCCTTTCCTAACGCAGGGAGAAGCATGCCAGCTAGTATTGCTATGATGGCAATTACCACCAGCAATTCGATTAAAGTAAAGCCAGATTTAAATTTTGAGTATTTCATTACGAGGGCAAGGTGAGATCCGAATCTATTCCCACTAAAAACTGGTGTCAACCCCAGCAATACTAATCAATATAGAACAAAGGCAGTACGATCTTTCCACCATTGAAAATCCTTTTTGCCATCGGCGTCGAGTGCGGGCGTTCCCCATCTGTACTTTACGGGCACCTTAGTAGTCGGGCTTAACCATTTCTTCAGTTCAGAATGCCCGTCAGCAAAGGAGAATGAACACCCACCTCCATGGTTAGAACCAGGGGTATCACCCCAGTTTCCGTTATTTGGTCCATTAATAAAATATCCATCATTAATGCTATCCGGATGTTCATCAAGAGTCACCCATGTATTTCCAGGCATTGGAACATCGGTAGTTTTCATGAATTGTTTGTATTGTTGTAGAAGTGCATTGCGACCAAATCTTGTTGGGTCTGAAGGGTTTGCAGAATTGAATCTGCCAAAAAACGCGTTCATTACGTTGCTTCGAATTCGGTGGCTAAAGCCTGCTCGTTTTTGGTTTTGGCTGAGGTATTTGTCTGCTGGGCAGCGGTAAATGCCGAAAGCAGAAGCAGTATAACGTGCGAGAACTCCATTACTTACCCAAGCTCGATTCGTTACGCTTTGATCTGCGATGCTATTTCCAGATCCCCATGTCATTACATTGTTTACCCAGTTATCGAACTTTCGTGTTGAAATGGAGTTTAGTGTTTCACTTACCCCGAAGTTATTGCAGACACGTTCATCAAAATCTCCAGAATAGAGAGTCCATGCCTGCATCAGTTGTCGACAATTGTTCAGGCAGGAAATTCCTTGTCCCTTGGATTTTGCGTTGGCTAACGCGGGGAGAAGCATCCCAGCTAGTATTGCTATAATGGCAATTACTACCAGTAATTCAATTAGTGTAAAACCTGATTTAGATCTTGAGTATTTCATGGTCAGACGGTTAATCAGCAAAGGATGTTATTACCAAAAACCAGTGTCAACGTAGCTTTAGATAATTGTCAAATCTTTG
>JAYZHR010000080.1:0-9460 GCA_036166355.1 Verrucomicrobiota bacterium
AACTGCCTGCGAGTCTTGGAAATCTAAGGAAACCGAAAAAAAGAATTTACCAAGCCGCAGGCAAAAAGCCTGCGGTTTTTTTATCTGAAAAACAAAATTTAAACAAAATGATAGTAGTACTAAAAAATAGCGCCTCTTCTGAGGATGAACAAGCCGTTGTCGAGGAAATAAAAAAACTCGGTTATAAGCCTCATATCATGCACGGCGTTGCTCGCACCGTAATAGGAGCCATAGGCGATGAACTATCTCATGGTGATCTAGATGTACTTAATGCCTGGCCACAAGTTGAATCAGTTACCCCAATCCAAAAACGACATAAACTAGTCAGCAGAGAAGCTCACCCTGAGGACTCTACTGTCAATGCTGGAGGAACTATTGTTGGCAGTAAAAAAATACAGATCATGGCTGGCCCCTGCTCAGTAGAAAGCGAAGAACAATTGATGAAAACTGCACATGCCGTAAAAGCAGCAGGTGCAACCATGCTTCGCGGCGGTGCATATAAGCCTCGTACATCTCCATATGAATTTCAGGGACTCGGTGAAGAAGGACTCAAACTGCTCGCTAAAGCCCGGGAAGAAACCGGCTTACCTATTATCACTGAATTACTTTCCCAAGACCACGCCGACCTAGTTGCAAGTTATGCGGATATGCTACAAATCGGCACACGTAATGCTCAAAATTTTCAATTAATTATAGCCGCTGCCAAAACTGGAAAACCAGTATTACTCAAGCGTGGAATGTCCATGCGTATAATGGAATGGCTGCTAGCCGGTGAATATGTCTTAGCAAATCAAAATCCAAATCTTCTTTTCTGCGAACGTGGAGTACGAACATTCGAAGATTATACTCGCAATACACTCGACCTATCGGCAGTGGCTATTGTAAAAAATGAATCTCACTGTCCGATTGTTGTCGATCCTAGCCAAGGGTGCGGCAAGGCATCTCTTGTCCGAGCTATGTGTAAAGGAGCAGTAGCAATGGGAGCCGATGCTCTGCTTATCGAGGTTCACCCCGATCCAACTCATGCAATCAGTGATGCTGCCCAACAAATCGATCTCGAAGGATTTACTGAACTAATGAAAGAACTTAAGCCTATCGCAGAATCGGTTGGTCGCGAAATATAATACTCCTTAGCCAGCATAATTAGACTATTACAATGTAAGAGCTGAGTTGGAAACATCCAGTTAAACCGTAAATTGCAGGATCTTATAAACTGCTATTTTTACCAGAGGTTTTCTCCATATTCCCAACCTCTATTGGCTGGCTCCTTGATAAGCGAATCTAACTCAGGCATACCTTTTATCCTCATATTTTTGTTATCCCACTCAATATTTTTTCCCGTTCTCTGCGCAATGGCTCCCAATAGAACCATTTCTGTAAGAGGAGCTGCATAATCAAAGTTAGAGCCTGGCATTGGACCATCTCCCTTAATGGCACGATACCATTCCTGAATAGGACCATTACCAACTGAGGGTAATTTTGGAATTTTAACTAATTCGCTTTTCATTTCCATGAAACGCTTCCCAGGAGTAATCATAGGACTATTCGGACGCATCCCTGAATGATACAGGGTCTCCTTTGTTCCTTCCATATACATGCCACCTCCACTCGGAAGGGCTTTATCTTTCTGCCATCTCTTAGGCTTTGGAACTTCATAGCCTTTCTCAAACCACTTGAGCGTAACTGGAGGTTTTTTTCCTCGAGCTGGAAATTTGTAAGTAACAACGGACCCCATCGGAATGAAGCCGTTGCCTGGAGGCTGTTTACGTTCTATCTCAACTTTTTCAGGTAATCCAAGACTAAGAACCCAAAAGGGAGCATCGAATGTATGGCAACCAATATCCCCTAAAGACCCACAACCATAATTCCACCAACCTCTCCACTTTACCGGCACATAATGAGAACTATACTCCTGATGTTTAACAGGGCCTTGCCACAAATCCCAATCGAGAGTATTTGGCACAGATCCAGTTGCCGGCGGAAAAGAACTGGGAGGAACAAACCAAGGTGGATTCGGCCGATTAGTCCAAGTGATCACTTCTTGGACATCACCAACAACACCTGCATCAACCCACTCTTTAATTCGGCGCATACCTGGAAATGTATGACCTTGATTACCCATTTGAGTAATTACCTTGTAGTGTTGGGCAGCCTTACGCAGTGTGCGAACCTGCCAAATATTGTGAGCCAACGGTTTTTGAACAAACACATGTTTTCCTCGTTCCATCGCTGCCATTGCTGCCGCAAAATGAGTATGATCAGGTGTTGAAATTGACACAGCATCTATATCTTTGCCCATTTTATCGAGCATTACTCGAAAATCTTTAAACCTGGGAACATTAGAATGTTTCTTATATGCATTAGCAGCTCGGGCATCGTCTACATCACACATTGCCACAAGGTTTTCATTAGCTGCTTCATTTAAAGCATATCCCCCCATACCTCCCACTCCAACGACAGCAACATTTATTTTTTTAGTTTCGCCAGGCTTAGCAATTGTGAATTTGGGCAGTGTAAAAGCACCAGTAGCAAGTAACGTACGCTTAGTGAAGATTCGACGATTCATTATTCAAATATATATTTAGCGACTTTTCAGTAAAGACAAACAATGAAATTATCACTTTCAGTTTGCAAGAAATTCCGGAGAAAAAGAGTTTACTGTTGTATTGCTTTTGATTTATAAGGTTCTCAGCATTTAAAAACTCTCTCAGCTTCATAAAAGCATGATAAAATCTTTTTATGTTTTGTTGATGCATTTACAAAAATTATTCTTCTGTGATTCAAATAATTTAATTAACAGTCCATGAAATACTTACTCTTACTTTCTACTTTTTTTCACTTATCTTATTTAGCACTAGCAGATGCGGATTTAATCAATGGTAGTTTTGAAGAAGATTTTAATGATACAAATGGCTGGATACGCGCATCCAGCGCACCTCCTGTTCGATCCGATAAAGAAGCTCATAGTGGAAAATATAGTCTGCACTCCAAACTAAAAAATAAATTCGCACTGCCAAGTGAGGGCCACTTAATTCAGGTAGTAGACAAGGGAATTGTCGGCGGCGAAGAATATGATCTGACTTTTTGGATTAAAGAGGTCGATTTTGGAGTAAGCTACGTGCAGCAATACATGATCAATTGGATATCTGATACGGGTCAAGTTGGAAATACTGGCTTAAAAAACTTTAAGGGAGGCAAAAAATGGACAAAGATTTCAGTCTCAAAATTGACAGCACCTGAAGATGCAATAGGAGTACGACTAATGTTTCGCTTTGTCACAGGGGCAATCAAAGGAGGATCTGGTGAAATTTTTATCGATGATATAGCAATAAAGCGTAGCGACTATACCAAAGAATATAATGAATTATTAAAAGCTAATCCAAGTATAGCCAAGGCGATTGAAGAGGGGAAAATATCAAAAGAAAAAGTTCTATCTGGGATTAGATCCAGAGAAGAAGAAAAACAGGCCAACCAAAAAAAATAATTAACTTTAATTCACTTCAGAAAGATTACTCTTCAGAAGTGACAGAGCTATCAAAACATAAGAAGTCGTTAAATTAGAATTACCTTCCATCCAACGCTTATTCGAATTTTTCCATGAACCATCCTTATTTTGAAGAGCAATCAATTTTGCAGCTAACTGATTCCTCCAATCTATAGATTTAGAATCTGGCCCCTCTAAAGTTTTCACATCATGAGCTGTCAATGCTTTGCTCATAAGGTGAAAATAATAATAGAGCCCTTCCTGACCCATCCCAGGATTTTCATCTAAAGTATAATTCTTACTAAGCCAATCAATTACCGCACTAACACGCTCATCATCTTTACTTACTTTTGCGTAAGCGAAACTCATCATTCCCGCATAGCTAATTGATCCATAAGAACGCAACGCTACCCTTTTTGTTTTCTCATCGGACACTTCTCCTGCCTTACTTTCTCCAGGATGATAAATAAAACCACCTCGATCCTCCGGCTGATTCGAAAGATTAGGATTATTACTAAACTTGGGAAGATTTTGGCAGCTAGCCAAAAAATGCTCTAAAGCTTTCCAGTCAAGATCATGTTTTAGTGGTTTTTTGCCTTGATCCTTTTCACGTATAGCCGATTCCGAAAGACGCATAGCTTCAATTGCCATAAGTGTATTGTTCATGTCAGAATGATCATATTTATCATTATACCCAACACCACCATCATTGGCATTATCCTGTTCCCCTTTCTTCCCCAAATCTATCTGGGATCCAGCAATGTAAGCGCGTGCCTTTTCAATCAATGATCTGTAGCGCACCTCACCAGATACTGAAAATGCCATCAGCGAACAGGCTGTATTATAGTTGATTAAACGGCCGTCATGAATGGATCCATCAGGCTTAGCTAAACTTGCCAAATAATCATAAGCCCTTCTTCGCTCAGACTCATATTTTGCAGAGAGATTCTTTATATCAGCCATTTCCAAGGCGACTAGCGCCAACCCTGTCAAAGCAGGAAGTTCCGAGTCTGACCACCATCCTGTAGCGTTTTGATTTTGATACAAAAAATTCGCACCCTGTTCAATTGCCTGTCGTATTTTTTCTTGGGCAACCGGCTTTTCAACTGCATTTAAATTAGACGATAGAAAGAAAATAAAACCAAATAGAACATTAATCTTCAATTTATTGAGCATGAATTAATAATATTTAAGGTTTTTTTGATTCAATTAGTCGAACAAATATTTGGACCATAGAATCCTTTTTTGGCACCTGCCTCGACCAAACGTGGGATCCAAATCGGCTTGTGTCAATCATTGGATCAATCAAAGAGAGTGCATCCATATCCGGCTGCAAACTTAGTATGGATCCCGACTCATCAGCCGACAAAGTCCCACCGGACCTAACCCTTGAACCTGTCCATTTCCACCATGATGATTTTAACTTAAAAGATTTTTCGGTTTCCTTATCTGTTACTTCAGAAGCAACTTCTAGTGGATATTGAGCAATACAATCCACAATCGATTTTCGGACCCAGCGACCATCTTTCTGCCAAGAAATTTCTACAGATATATTATTTTTTGGACTAGCCCCTAAAAGAACAAGTGCCACATACAAATCTCCTGGCTTTATTTTAGTACTTAAAAAACTTTCATGAGTCTTCCCCTGCTCAGTAACAATAGCGTACTCTATCAGACCAATAACTTGATTAACCTTTGCAGGAAAAGCGGCAACCCGAAGCTTTGCATCAACAGTTACTTCGCCTACTCGATAAACATCCTTCTGAATTCTTTTAACCTTATCGGAAAAATTTTCAGGTATTATTAGCTCTGAAACCTTTTCTCCTATCACTGACTTGGGCGTTGGAGTAGCTCTAGCTTGCACAGGTTGATTCTCGCTCGCAGTCTCCAACGAGGAATTTGATTGATATCCAACATCTGATTCTTGAGCTGACCCTATAACCCATTCACTAAACTTAGATTCATAAGCATTACTTTCAAAACCTCCTAAATTGATTTTTCGTATCGCTGATATTGGAATCGCCAATTCACCATAAATATTTGATTCTCCAAATAGAAATTTATTATCAGATTGCTTAACAACCAAATCTATAATTGAACCATCTACAAGAAATAATCTAGTCTGTGATTTGAAATCATAATTTAATATATCACCGTCTACCTTATCTAAATCTCCAACTCTAACGACCTTATCCAGTCTTTCTATTGGAACACCAATAGGTTCATATGCTACTTCAAACCGCATAGCGCCCTTATTAATGCTTAGCAAGCGCCCCTGACCAATATCATTATTTTTTGTTAGCAATAGATGGGTTGGGATCTTTTTCCTATTAGAGCTCGAAACCATCAGTGCTCGTTTTAATTTTACAGAACTAGCTTCATTAAGACTTTTTTCTTCTGGCTGTTTCGAATTATTTCTAATTTCTTTTCGGTCATTTTTCTTAGCACTAGCTAATGGTTTTGTTGAGAGAATAGGATTAATCAACAGGTCAGAGCTTGTCTTATTATTATTTAATCCAACGATAGCTAAAACATTTTTCCCTTTGCGGAGAAGGCTTGTGTGTTCAGAAATATTGAATTGTTCCCACTCCCCAGCCTCATGACTTCCTTTTGCTATACTATATTGATCCAACTTTCCTTGTGGAGCATTCGATTCAGCAATCCTTTTGCCATTTAAGTATGCGGCAAATCCATCATCATAGTCTATTTGAAGATAGAGAGTATCTGTTTGGAAATCTTCATTAAGATCAAATACATGACGCATAAGAACAGCAGTCGTTCCCTTGGGCACTTCAGTTAAAACCCCACGAGCACCATATCCTATCCCTGTCAGACCAAACTTAAATTTAATTTGATGATAATCAATATTCGCCCAATCGGATAATCCCTCTTTAATTTCCAGCTCAGTATTAGCCAAATAGCTCCAACCAGATGATTGATCAATTAATTTAGCGCCTTTAGTAATCTTTGACCGAAGCGCTCTTAAAGGATTAAATTCAATAGCTTTAACCCAAGAGGAATCAATTTTTTTTACTGATTTATCAAAAGCCATCTGAAATTCAATTTCATCATCATATTTTAAAACAATACTTGGAATAATTTCACCATGCCTCAAATGTAGAAGATGTGGATACTCCCACTTATCGAAAGGAAGAAATTTAGTTACACTATTAGAATTACGTTCGACACTGATTACGCCAAGCCCTGTTAATTTTAACGCAGATTGGGATCCGTCAGGATTCCAAGCCAACGGCGCGCCGTTAGAATTGAACGTGATCTCCCCCCTGATTTGCCCTTCAGGATAAATCATCTTGTCATATTGCAATCCTGATTTAATCCCTGTACGAGAATCATCAACAACACTTGCTTTAGATTTGTTCGAATTAAACTTAAGATAAGATACCCCAACCAATAAACAATCAATAGGTTGAGCAGAAAATCCCGTATTTAGCCTAACTTGGTTCTGATTTAATTGAATTAACTTACCACGAATAACAACATCATCATTATATATTAATTCCGAAGTATAGGCATTATCTGACAATTGCATATCAGGGTTGAATATGCGATCAACATTGGAAAGATCAACATCCTGTCTTGTCATATCATACGCCTCAACAAAGGCCTTTCCGTTCGCAACAAAAAGTCGGCCGTAATATATCTTTCCATCACTCATAAGGACTCGAGATTTTTTAGTATCAATCATTTCATTAGCGACATTTTTTACTCCTCTGTAAAAAACCATTCTTTTAATACTAAGATCTTTACCTCTGTTTCTAATAGAGATATTAGCCTGAGTCTGAACAGGGACTTGTACATCTCCCACTTCAACCAATAAACTTCCATTAGCATTAAAAATCTGAAGCCGCCTTGAAACACTGTTATAGGAAAGCCTTAAACGAACACTCTTTTGAAGATCCTTAATACTAGTCACTGGCTCGAAAATCTGCCCTTGCACTAGAACTATTTCATTATCCCATGTCTCTAATTTCAAAGCCCCATCTGATTCCGCACTGCGATCGCCCTCTCCAATTGCAAATAAAAACCGAGGGCTATCAGTAGAATTTATTTCAAGGTCCAAATTAAATTGGTCTGGTATTATAAGAGATGAGGACAAAACTGATTTATTAGTATTTGAGAAAGGATGCCCTCCTTCCCCTTTCATCCATGATTCATCAAAATTCCATTTACTGAACTGCGATCCATCAAAAATTACGTTAAAGTTATTCAAACGACTTAAGGAATAAACTGCACCCCTGTTTATTTGTATTTGCCCTAATCGCTCACTGAAAAAAGTAAAGAATTTGTTATTAGCCTCAACTAAGTTGGCCTTTATCACATCTCCCATAGTAGAAATAATCAGAAAATCTTGTCCTGAATTTTCTTTTTTAGATCCAAACTCGAGAACATCTAATTCTGATAAATTGATAACGAGGTTGTCTGAAAATATATCAGAAGAAAAGTGTATTAAAGAACCCTGACTTGGCAAGATACGACCAGGCAAAACATCCCCATTCTTCCAACGTATCTTTACCAGATCCTCTGCCCCTAAAACACGCAATGAAAGCAGGCAAATCATAGAGATAACAATCAAGTTCAACCTCATGATTAAATTAAAACGCAGGATCATATATCAACTGTTACAAACGTAAATAAATCCGAAAATCCAGTACTAGCACCAAATCAGACACCAACGATTTTCAAGAAGTATTTCACCTAATGCAATTAAGTATGTAAAACTCCCGATTTAACAAGACAACAAAAATAAATTCCTAGTATTAATTTTTCCTTTTATTAGGAATTCACTCTACGCTTGCGACCACCATAAAATATTTGCTAGTTTCCCTTTGGACGCGCGCGTGGCGGAATTGGTAGACGCGCCGGATTTAGGTTCCGGTGCCTTCGGGCGTGAAGGTTCGACTCCTTTCGCGCGTACCACCTTCAGTTAGTATTTATATTAGTTTCTTAAATCACTGTTTAACAAAATTAAATAGTGAAAAATATCAGTTAATCCGTTGTCATCTATTTTGATGCCCTCCGGTCTTGCGCAAACCACTCACCTTTTTTGAGTAACCATCGCCGCATTGCTTCATAACGCCGGTGCGTGCCGCCGCCGACAAACTTCAATGATTGTGAATCCTCGTCCCCCCAAGGCATGTGCTCCAAGCGACTGCTGAGTTCAATGGTGAAGCGGGCAACTCCCCTTGCCGCAATATGGTTCGACAAAATGATATCATCGCTGAAGCGAAAGGCATTAGGTTGCGAGGCTAGGCTAATGCGAAGGCGCTCAATGTCGAAATGCCAGCGCCGGTAAGCACAAGCTCCATAACCTTGCAAAACGTGACAGGAAATATGGTTGCCTCGCACCGGTTCCAAATGTTGACCGATATTTGTAAAATTGAATCCCCTACTGCCAAAAGCAGATTCCGGATGTGCCTGAGCTGCGGTTTGCAATGTCGAAATCGTATCTGAAGGATAACGAACATCATCGTCAACAGTAATCAAGAGGGTATCCAAATCCGTTTCAACTTCGAGTACAGGCATAATTTTCATCACAGGACCCAAGTCATCTCCACAGTGTAGTAGCGTTACCCGTGACGCATCGTTTAGCCAACCGGGAATTATATAATCATCACGGTTTCGATAGCGCTCCGGTAGGTTGAGATACACAGCGTCGGGCAAAGTGATTTGGTTGAACAATGCATCTAGTATCAGAGGCAGATACTGCATGCGCTGGGGCGAGGTTGTCAGGGTTAGAACCGTGCGCATAAAGTAGGTTCTACCACGAATAAAAAGGGAGCACAGCCTTCAATGAAGCCTCTCTTTTATTTATTAATAATAGATAGATTCGAAAAAAAACAAAATGGTTCATCTAAATAATTTTGCCAAGACGTTCACGTCGACTCGGTTCCCCGTAACTTATCGCAGATAATATAATAAACAAAAACACCCTGTAAAAGGGTGTTTTATTTTATA
>JAYZHR010000081.1:0-7496 GCA_036166355.1 Verrucomicrobiota bacterium
TTCCCCCCACACCAAAATGCATTGCTGGAAAACCAACACCACACCCAACACTATAACCTATACGAAAAAAAGACACATGCCCGCAGGAGGGGGAGGTATACCCGGAGGAGGGGTAGGGGGACGATGGGTTACAGACTGGCAAAAAACCAAAAAAATTAACTCTAACCCATTCTCAACAGTCTCAAGTAATCTCGCTCGGATAAATACAGCTAAGCCTTTTGCAGCATCTAGTACCACTCATATGAGCGACTGGTCATTAGAAACACTTTTAATTAGCCCAAGACTTGATCTTACAACTAATGACGATGACAAACTAGAATTTGCTTACCGCCATAAAAACGGATTTGAATTAAGGCTATATTTTTCTCCTGATAACGGAGATACGTGGTCGCAATTAACCAAAAATCCTCTCTCGCAATCATCTTCATTTAGAAACAAAAAATATAATCTTGAATCCTTTAAACAAACCAATAGTGGCATAATAAAATTTGAAGTCATCGACAAGGCTGGAAGAGTAATTGGTAACCCTGCTGATTTTTTAGAAGTAAAAAATCTTTCAACCCCACCGTATTACAATGTTTCGCTTCAGATGGCTGCAGCTGAAGGAAATCTTGAATTAACAAAAGCACTCCTCTCTAGTGGCACAGATGCCAATGAATACAAACATGGACATTCCCCGCTTCATGTTGCCGCATTTCATGGACAAATCGATATTGCAAACGAACTAGTTAAAGCGGGTGCTAAGATAAATTCACAACTTGATCCCAGCGCTATTGATGCCGTAGAGCTAAAAAATTATACAGTAGAGAAGGGAGACAATTTCATTAGCATCGCAGAAAAACATAACCTTATGCCCACTCATTTTCTGCGTTTAAATGAGATTTCGTTAAAGGGAACTGCACTGAAATATAATCCTCCAACCTTCGAAGCTGGTGAAATGGTTAAAGTTATCGATGCAAATGCAGGCCCAGAATGGTTTAGGCATACTCGCGCATTAAAGGGGCCGGATGGTAAATTGGGAAACCCAATGGGATTTTCTCAGGTACTTGGGAGAGTTCCCGCCCTAACGCCTCTAGAACTTGCATGTCTTTCTGGTAAAATAAATATGGTATCCTGGCTTATTAAGAATGGGGCAAATCCAGATGGAGCCCCTGGGATTCACAATGGGCTGTGGACTGCTTTACGTAATGAAAATGAAGCTCTACTGCGCGTTCTGTTAGAAGGGGGTGCAGATGTAAACATCGAGCGCGGCAAAGGAGACACCCCTTTTCGTGTAGTTTGCACTAGAGGGCTACCTTACTTTGCAAAGATTTTGATTGAGGCAGGGGCTAATTATAATTTTAAGGAAAAGTCTTTGGGTAAAACCTCCCTAAGAGCAGCAGCACATTTCGGGAGGACAGAAATGGTACAGTTACTTCTTGATTTAGGCCTTGATCCTGATGTGCGAGACGACTGGGGGTGGACACCATTGCACGTAGCTATCAATCCAGAAACAGCCAAAGCTTTAATTGATGGCGGAGCTGATATTCACGCCAAAGCTAAGGATGGCAATGAAGCAATTCATAGCTTGGTTGGAGAAAATATGATTGAGTCAGTAGAGTACTTGTTGTCACTAGGGGTAGATGTTGACACACCTGGAAAGAATAATATGACCGCATTGCACCAGGCCTCAATATTCAACCACAAAGATGCAGCAAGTTTACTAATTAACAATGGAGCTGATATAAAAGCTGATGATGACAATGGAATGACCTGCCTGCATTTTGCTAGATCAGAAGAAATGGTGGAGTATCTAATATCCAAGGGAGCCGATGTAAATGCATCAGCCAAAGATAAAACAACCCCTTTGCATTTTTCATCTAATAATAACATTGCATCACTTTTAATTAATAGTGGAGCGAATATAGCAGCAACAGATCTTGATGGAGCAACCCCGCTTCATTGGGCAGCCTCTAGCAGACAGGATGTTGCCCGAGTGTTAATTGATGCTGGAGCACCAATAAACGCAAAAGACAAATCAGGCTCTACTCCTCTTGATTTTGCCGGCGATGAAATTAAAGCACTCCTAATTAAAAAAGGAGCCAAACTAGGCCAGGAGCTGGTCCACTTACATTATAATCTCGCAAAGTTTGAGTTGATTATTAGCGGAACGGCAGGAGCTACCTATGAAGTCCAATACAGCAACAATCTATATAAATGGAATACTTTATCGAAAATAACACTGGAAAATGCTTCTGCAATTTTTATGGACAAAACAATTCAAAATTCTGCTAAGCGTTTTTATAGGCTTAAATTATTAGATTAAGCACAAAGTGTATGCTCAAATTGAGTAAGGTTTGATTTGACCAAAGGATGGTTTTTTGAGGGACTTGCGTAGCCCGTTCAAAAGTTGTTCATAAACCATGACAAATTCAATTTTAGCCCAAACCGCTGATTCCATCTCATACTGGCCGCTAGGCATTCTAGCGATCAGTGTGATATTTATCGTTTTCTCGATCATCAAGCTGAAACTGCACCCATTTTTGGCACTCATTTTTGCCGCAGTTTTAACAGGACTATTGACGGGAGACTTGCCTGGCATGAGCACTGAGAATGTCGGGCTTTTCAAGAGTCGTGTCACCTTAAACGACACCCCTGAAGACACAAGTAACGATATGTTACTGGCCTTAAAATGGTCACTACTAGGGTTTGGAAATACAGCCGCCGGTATTGGATTTGTCGTAGCACTCGCTGCCATTATTGGCACTTGTATGCTTGGCAGTGGGGCGGCGGACCGCGTTGTGAGAGCGCTAATGAATTTTTTTGGTGAAAAACGGGCTGGTTTTGTTCTATTGCTTAGTGGATTTCTTCTCTCGATTCCGGTGTTTTTTGACACTGTGTTTTTTCTTCTTATTCCACTGGCCAGAGCACTCAGCCTAAGAACAGGCAAAAGTTACACCCTTTACGTTATTGCAATGGCCGGCGCCGGCGCAATCACTCACTCAATGGTACCGCCTACCCCAGGTCCTTTAATGATCGCTAACGGCCTTAAACTCGATTTAGGAGTTGCCATGATGGCTGGCCTGGCCGCCAGTATCCTCCCGGCATTTTTAGTGCTCTATATGGCGAGGCGATTCGATACTAAATTAAATTTACCCATGCGCGATACACCTGGCGCATCAACTAGCGAACTCAAAAACATTGTGGACAAAAAAAACTCAGAACTTCCTAATTTGTTTTTATCTGCATTACCTATTGCATTACCGGTTGTATTAATTTCCCTAGTCTCAATTCTAAAACTGATTGGCACAAGTGTCACCAATACATCTTGGTTCCGTTATTTGGAATTCTTTGGTGACTCAAACATTGCAATGTTGTTAGCTGCTTTAATCGCAATTTACACTTTAGCAATACAAATGATCCGTGAAAGCCGCATCCTTCAAGATGGGGTAATGGCTACCTTAGCTAAAGCTCTAGAAGATCCACTTCAAACAGCTGGGATAATAATTTTGATTACTGGTGCCGGGGGGGCATTTGGTGGAATGATTCGACTAGCTGGAGTGGGTGAAACGATCGAAGCCCTAGCCAATAGTTATAATATCTCGCTTATCTTACTAGCATGGGGAGCCACTGCTGTAGTAAGGATTGCACAAGGATCTGCAACAGTCTCGATGATCACCGGAGTGGGCTTAATGGGAGCAGTAATCGGCGACGGTAGTGGGCTTGAATATCATCCTTTTTATATCTTTCTAGCAATTGGTTTTGGATCTATTACTTTGTCATGGATGAATGATAGCGGATTCTGGGTAGTACAACGTCTAAGCGGTTTTACAGAAAAAGAGACACTAAAGACTTGGAGCGTCCTATTAACCGCCATTGCTTTACTGGGACTGGTGCAGACCTTGATCTTCTCCAAAATCCTTCCTTTTAAGCCTGAAGCCAATCCAGCCGAAACGGCGGCTTTAATATTGGAAGAAAAATAGATTGAACATAACAGGAATCGCTTTTCTTATTTGCGAAGGCACGGCTATTGAGTCGAACCAAAAAGGAGCCGAGTGAAACCGACAGATTTAAGAGGTATTCTTCAGTATATTCCCAAGTTTAGGGAAAAGATTTTCGTAGTCAGCATTGATGGAGCAATTGTTAGTGATGAAAATTTCGCCAACCTATTGTTAGACTTTGCCGTTCTTCGCTCTCTGAACATACGCGTTGTCCTTGTGCACGGAGCGGCAAGCCAGATTGCGTCAATGGCATTAGAGCGTGACTTAGAGCCATCCGATCTAGATGGAACACAGCCTGTTAACGAAGCGACTCTTGAACTAGCACTAACTGCAGCAAACAGATTAACGCATGAAATTCTTGAAGGGTTCACAGCCAATGAACTTCGAGGTGTTTCGACCAACGCGGTAACCGCTAGCCCTAAAGGCATCATTGATGGTAACGACTACTTTTTTGCCGGCAAAGCAGAGAGGATTGATCTTGCGCACTTAGAAGGTTTATTAGCACAAGGAAATATACCTGTTATTCCGCCATTAGGTTTCGATCGTGAAGGTAACACCTATCGCTTAAACTCTGATGATCTTGCAAGGGAAGTCTCTGTAAGGCTTAAAGCTGCCAAGTTAATTTACGTAACCACTCGCGATGGCCTTATCCATAATGGCGAAGTAATTCGACAAATCCCAAATGGTGAATTGGATAAGATTTTAGAAAATGAGCCTACGAGTTTAAAGCCAGAGCAAATGGCAAAGGCACGTAACTCAGCTGCAGCATGTCGAGCCGGGATTCCACGAGTACATCTTATTAATGGGAGTGTACACGAAGGCCTTCTTGCAGAAGTATTTTCTAATACTGGTATTGGCACACTAGTTTATGCGAATGAGTATCGGCAAATTCGTAAGGCAAAAAAAATAGATTTAAGTAGTATCATTACATTGACAAAAAATGCTGTAGAAGCTGCTGAATTGGCAGATCGAGATCTCTCTGAAATCGAAGCTAATATTAACGAATATCACCTTTTTGAAATTGATGGGAATCCGGTAGGTTGTTTTTCACTAACCATATTTCCTGAGAGTAAAGTTGGAGAACTGGGTTCAGTATGCGTCAGCCCTGCTCATGAAAACCAAGGAATTGGAAGCAAACTTGTCGATTACGCTGAAAATTTAGCTAAGGAAAAAGGCTTAACCAAACTTTTCGCTCTCTCCACTCAAACGTTTAAATGGTTTCAATCTAAGGCCAACTTTGTTGTAGGTAAACTATCAGAACTTCCCGAAGCCAGACAAGAATCGGCTTCTACCAGTGGACGTAATTCAAAAGTATTGTTTAAGTCGCTTGAATGAGCAACCTGCTCCATCTGATTCGAAGAGCGTGCGAAAAAAACGGCGTTTCTCCTACTCCTATTTTGCTTATAGCTAGCGTATCAGATCAGCAGTTAGCCATACTGCGACAGAAAGGAAAATGGGGGTTTTTAGAAGAGAAACGGATTATCATCTCAACTTCCCGATTTGGAGTTGGCCAGACTGAAGGCTCAGAAAAGACACCTCTAGGATTACATCGAATTGCCGAAAAGTTCGGAGATAATCTACCGGTTGGGATGGTGTTTGAAGGACGCAAAGTAATTGGGTCGGTTGAAGATGACCCTAATGCTGCAATAGCACACCGAATTCTTTGGCTTGAAGGCTTGGAAGCTGGCTACAACCGAGGCGGCGAAGTCGACACACACGCAAGATACGTTTACATACACGGCATAGGGAATGAATCAACTTTGGGAGAACCAGCCTCAAAAGGATGCCTTCACATGGGCTCTAACGATTTACTCCCCTTTTACAACCAAATACCCAGTGGAACATTGATTTGGATAACTGAATCATCATTGAGTCAGTTTAATTGATCTTGATTTACAACATTCTCAGGCTTCCCGTCTAGGAAGGATTTAACGTTCTTCGCTGCAATTTCTATTAGCCGACGCCGTGCAGCCTGCGCAGCCCAACCGATGTGCGGCGTAATATGACAATTAGGTGCTGAAAAAAGAGGATGGCCAACAATCGGAGGCTCCGTTTCCATGACATCTAATCCTGCTCCAGCAATCTCACCTTCATGTAGTGCCTTGGCTAATGCCTCCGTATCAATTAGAGGGCCACGTGCCGTATTAATTAAAATGGCACTACATTTCATCTCGGCGAGTCGTGTAGAATTTACAAGATGATGATTTTTTTCAGTCAACGGACAATGCAAACTAAGAACATCGCTTTCCCTAAACACTTCATCGAGATCAACCATTTCAATGTTATTTGGTAATTCTCGTGAAGCTCGGTGATTGTATGCAATCACCCGCATGCCAAAAGCACTTGCTATAGCAGCTGCTTCCCTTCCGATTTGCCCAAGCCCTATGATCCCAAAAGTCTGTCCCTTAAGCTCTGTTAGTGGAGTATTCCAAAAACAAAAATCGAGACAATTAGACCAATCACCCTTTCGAACATTTTCCGCGTGGGACGCAACGTGTTGAGTCAAATTAAGCACATGAGCAAAAACCATTTGAGCCACTGCTGGAGTTGAGTATGCTGGTATATTAGTAACCGGCACTCCCCGCATTCCTGCGACTCTAAGGTCTACAACGTTGTAGCCTGTAGCCAAAATACCAATATAGCGTAGATTCGCTAAAGATCCGATGATCTCAGCACTTAGGACTGTTTTATTTGTAAGAACAATCTCGGCATCAGCAGCTCGCTCGATGACAGATTCAGCCGAAGTACGATCATAAGTTTTCAATTGACCGAGGACATTAAAGGCATTCCAGTCAAGATCTCCTGGATTGGCAGTATAAGCATCAAGTATAACAATTTTCACACTTCCAGAATAAAAAGGGAAGAAAGCCCGATCGGCAATTCGTAAAAATGCGATTGCCACCGAAGGTTTGGGCGTGGACGCTCTGGGGTATGGGAGCAAAAAGCAAATCTGGTTTTAGACGGTTCGCGAATTATCCTCGCCTGAACCCTCTGGGTATTGGGCAAGACATCTCTGCTGCAGACCTGATAGACAAGACTTTTATGGCTTATAATGGCGGTCGATTGAGAGAGGCTGCAGAGTTAATCAGTAAAAAAATGTTAACTAGAAATGGGACCGTTGGGGTTACACTAACCGGGGCTCTTACTCCAGCAGGGCTTGGTAAATCTTGCCTTATTCCTTTGATGAAAGCCGGCTTCATTGACTGGGTGGTATCAACCGGCGCTAATCTCTATCATGATCTTCACTACGGTTTAAATATGAAGCTCTACGCAGGCTCCCCATTTCTCGATGATCTTGAATTGCGCAAAGATTCCGTGATTCGAATCTACGATGTCTTATTCGACTATGACGTATTGCTAAATACAGATGCCTTTGTAAGGAAAGTAATCAGCGGCCCGGAATTTCAAAAATCCATGGGAAGCGATGAATTCCACCACCTCCTAGGCAAGTACGTTTACGAGCGAGGCCGCAAATTAAAGCTAAAGGATAGCTCGGTACTTGCAACAGCATATGAG
>JAYZHR010000082.1:0-13346 GCA_036166355.1 Verrucomicrobiota bacterium
CTAGGAGCAAATGGAGATTCAGCCTTGCCATATACTTGATCCGCCAATAAACCACTCAACGCTACAGCCCCGAATCCACCAGCACAGCGACCTAACATTTCACGCCGATTTAATGGTCGTGCCATAAAACTATTACATGCAACGTTCATTGAACTCATTTCAAATTCTAACTAATTCACGAAAACAAACTCTTTCACATTAAATAAAGTGTGACAAAAATCCGCTAAGGCCTGACGCAAAGAATTTTTCTCATCCATTGTTTTTTGTAAATCAAGATAACGGACTGCTGCCTCAGACTCCCAAGGCTCAGGCTCACGACCAAACGCTTGTTTATAGGCAAGACCAACCAATTCACTTGTGCTTTTTTTATCAGATTTCAAGAGCGAATCAGCCCAAATCGATGCCTGTTCATGTACGAAGGGATTGTTCAACATGATTAACGGCTGTGCTGGAGAATTTGAAACAACCCGCCGACCAATTGTAGAAAACGGCGTTGGCTTATCAAATGCCATTAGCATCGGCTCTAGATGATTCCGACGAACTTCGATATAAATACTTCGACGACCGTCCCCATCCAAAGGACCACTTCCACCAGGACTGCGGTTATTTCGCATAAATGGTGTAATGTGAACCATCGGGCCTTTACCAAACTGCCTCTTATCAATCCTTCCTGACACAGCAAGTAACTGATCACGAATAATCTCACCCTGCAACCGACGAATCGGCATCCGATGTAATAAATAATTATTAGGATCCACTCTTGAGCCAATCTTATCAGGCCTACTTGATTGTCGGTAAGTACTTGAAAGAGCCATCTGGCGAATCATGTCCTTAATAGACCAGTCTCGGTTAATTATCTGGGCAGCCAAGTAATCAAGTAACAACGGATGTGTTGGAGTCTTACTGTTAGCACCAAAGTTATCGACGGTCTCCACAATACCACGCCCAAAAAGATGGTGCCATAAACGGTTTACAAGCACACGAGAAACAAACGGATTACTAGGGTCTATCATAAGTCCAGCCAAATCCATACGGCCACTACCTCGACTAGGTGCCTCACGGGCTGTCAATGCCTCAAGAAACGATCTAGGGACTAATTCTGAGGTCGGAGCCTTGTGATTTCCACGAACTAAAACCGGCTCATTCTCACCGTTACCTTCAAGTAACGCCAAAGAACGCAGCGGAGCAGGAATAGTTTGTTCAATTTTGACTTTAGCTTTTTGATAGGCAGCAAAGCCTATTGTCGCTTTATTTAAATTGGTGGGCTTCTCAAGTAAATTTTCATTACCAATCACCCAATTAAGCAACTGAGCAGTCTCGCGATTCCCCTTACCTGCCGCCTGATCATTTGCTGCAGAAATGAACATACTAGCTAACCCATTAGCCAAGTCATTTTCACTCTCAAGAAGACGAGTCAAACGAGAATTAACTCGAATCACCACCGGAGGTTCACCGTCACTAAATTGCACACGCTCAAGCACAAAGTCTCCGCGCGGATTGAATTCTACATGAACACGAAATCCTATGTAATCACGAACACGGTGACCATGCCATTTCCAATTATCACCCTTACTATCCAGCTTTTGACGTACAATACCATGCAGAGGTCCAGCAACTTGACGATGAGAATTTACCGCCATAAACACATCAGCTTTTCCTTTGTAACGGTACCACAACATGTCACCTTTCACGCTAAAAGTGCGAGTACGAATCAAGCCAGAAAAACGGGTGCTCAGTTCATCATTACGCGCAGCACCATTCTCATTAAACTCCTTTATTGGCTGATTAATGTCATTCCCAAAAACTGGTGAACCAGACTTCATAGGACCTATTCCAAACTGCCTTCCTCCTGTGAACCATTCTTCATCATCCTGCTGACGGCGATAATCGGAGATCATGTCACTAGGCGACCAATCGCGTTGACTTTTTACATAGTTACGTTCCCCATCCTCAATAGTCTCTACAATCTTTATAGATTTTGCTTTAGCGATTGTATCGACTTCCAGTTGACGAATAGCAGACAAAGAGTCTACTCGCTTTTGGCCAAGCGCCACCATTACTGCGCCATGCAGGGGATCAGACACATCACCTCTAGCTTTAACCATGTATGCAATCCAAGCAGCTAGTTTCTCAGGGTTAAGTTTTCCAGACTCAGCCTCTGATCTTACAATCGGATGCGACGCTATAAGGTCCTTCGATTTAGGAGTATCCTTACCCTTTGGCATCTTCCTCAAAATTCTTGCAGCCACAGGAATATAATCACTCAATCGGCTTACTCGATTTTTTACCGTTGACGTAAAATCAGAAACCAAATCAGCCTCACTTCGAATACGCAATTCGGACAGTTTTTTGTAGGCAGTATCCTGCGCAACCGGATCGGATACATCCTTTAAATGAAATCCAGAACTCTGCAAGTAACCAGCAAAAGCATAGTAATCCTTAGTTGAAATAGCATCGAACTTATGATCATGGCATCGAGCACATCCCATCGTCATGCCAAGGAATGCCTTGGAATAAACATCAATCTGATTATGCACACGATTACATTCATCCCCTCGAATATCGACGGGTGAATGTGTCGCCTCACCAAGATGCCAAAACCCAGTACCTTGAACAGACTCATTAACTTTGGTTGCAGGATCAATGCGAGGATTCTTAATCAAATCACCTGCAACATGCTCAACTACAAAATCGTCATATGGCACATCAGCATTAAACGCACGTACAACATAATTACGGTAACGATAAGCCTCCGGAATCGGGTAGTCAGCCTCATGTCCTCGAGTCTCGGCAAAACGAACCAAGTCAAGCCAGTGCTGCCCCCAGCGCTCCCCAAAGTGCGGCGAAGCTAGTAATCTCTCAACTAGATTTTCATAAGCAACGGGTGATGAGTCGGAAACGAATGCCTCTATCTCTTCTGGGTTTGGAGGTAATCCAATGAGGTCAAAATACAATCGACGAATCAGAGTACGACGGCTGGCGGCCATGTTCGGCATCAATTTAGATTCCTCAAGCTTTGCGAGTATAAAATGGTCAATTGTAGTATTTACCCAGTTACGACCAAAAAGAGATTTGATTTCAGGAGGACTAATATCACGGCGAACCTCCTGCCAAACCCAATGCTCAGCCTTACGTTTATCAATATCAAAAACACCCTTATCGGTTATATCTGCCACTTTGCCAGAACGAGGATCTGGAGCACCCATAACAATCCATTCTGTTAATTTATCAATTGCAGACTTTGAAAGCCTGCTTTTTGGAGGCATTTGTAAATCATCACTCTCATAAGTAATGGCTTTAATCAAAAGGCTAGCCTTAGGTTCACCGGCCACAATTGCCGGCCCAGATTCACCTCCCTTAAGCAATCCATCAGCAGTATCAAGTAACAACTCGCCCTTGGCTTTGCCAGCTTCCTGACTGTGACATTGATAGCAATTTTTGACTAAAAGCGGCCGAATATGATTCTCAAAATACTCTATTCCTTCAGTTTCAGCAGTAGCAATGGAACTTAAACTTACCAAAAACCATAAGCTAAAAGCCATTATACTGCGCAAAATAAGGCTAAATTTGGTCATTAATGAAGCGACAAAGACTACAAAAATAAATCATATATTCAAGCCAAGGCGAATAATGAAACAATTGTTATTATAACACTTTGACTAGCTCAAAAATGCCAAAATACCCAATAAACGCTTGCAATCAACTTACTGGACTCTAATGTTTCCGCCCTTTTGTTGAGACCAAAAATGATACTCAACCCGATATTAACAATAACGATTGCTCAGGACCAAGGACAGGCTCAGCCCGGAGGCTTTGAAATGTTTCTCCCGTTGATCCTTATGATGGTCATCTTTTATTTCCTTTTGATTAGACCTCAAACCAAGAGAGAGAAGGAAAGAAAGAAAATGGTGGAAGAACTTAAAAGTGGCGATTCAGTTGTAACTCGAGGCGGTATTATAGGAACTGTACAGTCTATCAAGGCAGACACTGTCACAATAAGATCAATGGAAAGCAAATTTGAATTAGAGAAGTATTCGGTGGAACGTCAAATTGCTGATAAATCCGAACTAAAGGAAAATAAATAACCTAAAAAAGTGAAACGCAACAATCTTAAACGATTCGCAATCTTAGCTTTGATTCTTTGGTGGGCAATATCAGAGATGACACCACTTCAAGACAAGCCAGGCAGACTACTTGAAAAATTTGTCTCCGAATCAAATGATAGAGAGAGTCCGATTATCTTAGGCATATCCGAATCTGCTCGCACTAATTTTATACAACAACAAAGTTCAAATGAATACGGCGCCCTATTATCAGCCGTAGAAGAATCCGGAGTATCTCTAAAAAATCATTTCAACTACATAGCCCGTGGAAAAAAATCTGATAAAGAAATAAACAATTCGATACTACAAAAAATACAAAGCGAAGCTAATGGACAGATACAGTATGGTCTAGATCTACAGGGAGGATCTTCATTTCTTGTCGCAATGAAGATGAATAATACGAACGATGTTGATTATCAGGGAGCCCTTTCACAAGCAGTGGAAGTGCTTCGAAGCCGTGTCGACAAGGAGTTTTTGGGTGTAGTAGAGCCAGATATCCGACCTATGGGAGAAGATAAAATAATGATTCAGCTACCCGGACTTTCAGCAGCAGATCAATCTAAGGCTCGTCAAATTGTTACACAAGCCGCTTTCCTTGAATTTGGACTTGTACACACCAACTCACTAGCTCTTATAGCCAATGGGATCACCCCAAAAGGGTACAAGAAGTACTCTCAAACCAGAAAAGATTCACTAGGAAATGAAACTACAAATGAGTATCTTGTAGAGCTCCCTAATAAGTACGGCTTGAAGGGTGAACAAATTTCAGATGCCAGACCAAGCCGAGATCAGTTAACTTCAAACCCTATGATTCTTTTCACTTTCAATAGTGAAGGCGGAGCTGCCATGGGACGACTTAGTGGCGATAACGTTGGGAGAGCAATGGCAATCATTCTTGATGGGAAACTTATGTCTGCTCCTGTGCTGCAAGAACAAATAACAAGTAATGGACAAATTACTGGTGATTTTAAGATGCAAGAAGCTGCAACTATCGCTAATGCCCTTTTAAATCCTTTGAAGGCTCCACTCGAGATCGAGGAGGAAATGAGTGTGGAACCAAGCTTGGGTAAGGATTCAGTGGATAGCGGCAAAAATGCAGCACTTTATGGTATAATTGCAGTCGCAATATTCATGTTAATTTACTACTGGTTTTCAGGATTAGTAGCCAATTTTGCTCTTATCCTTAATCTCATAATACTTTTGGGTGTAATGTGCTATCTAAATGCGGCACTTACACTGCCTGGCATAGCAGGTATAGTATTAACCATCGGTATGGCAATTGATGCCAATGTTCTAATCTTTGAGCGTATTCGAGAAGAGCTAAAATCAGGCAAAGGAATTCAAGGAGCAGTTGAAACAGGTTATGCACGTGCATTTGGAACAATTATAGATGCTAACCTCACCACACTCATCGTCTCGGTGATCCTGATGTTCATGGGCACAGGGCCTGTCAAAGGCTTTGGTGTAACGCTTACAGTCGGCATATGTGCTAGTATGTTTACCGCACTTGTAGTTACTCGATTGGTTTTTGATCTGTTTCGAAACTTCGGCACTACTCACGGCTTACGTTTACTTGAACAACCAAAAATCAACTTCATGAGCTTTTCCAAATTTGCTTTCGCAACTTCTTGGTTATTAGTTTTTGTTGGCATCGCCTATGGATTCTACCGGGGCAGCGATGCCATGGGTATAGATTTCAAGGGCGGTGATCGAATCACAATGGAGTTCACTCAGAAAAAAACAGAAACACAACTTCGTAACACTATAAAAGAAAGCCTTGGATCAACATTAGCTGATGGCGCATTGATTCAATATCAATCTGGTGGGGGAAGCAAAGAACGCCTTCAGATTACTGTTAATTTTGGTGAAGGTGAAAAGACATTTGAAGCATTGAAAAATGGATTCCCGGAAGCTGAATTCAATAAAGTCAGTCAACTAAGAACAGGTGCAAGTATCAGTAACGAAATTCTACAAACTGCAACTAAGTCTCTACTTATTGCACTCTTTGCAATTCTCGTCTACGTGACGTTCCGTTATGAATTCTCATTTGCGTTAGGAGCCATCCTCGCCATCATCCATGATATATTAATGACGATGGGCATATTTTTCCTTTGGGGGGGCGAATTAAGCGCGCCAGTTATGGCTGCTTTACTAACCATCATAGGTTTCTCAATCAACGATACAATCGTGATATTTGACAGAATTAGGGAAGATTTAAAACTTAACCTCCCAGGAACGTTCACCGAAATTATGAACGGAGCAATTAGCAAAACCTTAAGCCGTACAATCATCACTTCCGGCACAACATTACTAGCTGCTGGCTCTCTCTTCTTTTTCGGGGGCGGCGCGATACACTCATTCGCTTTTATACTACTAGCTGGGGTTCTTACCGGCACCTTCTCAAGTATCTTTATTGCCGGATCCCTCGTACTTTGGCGGAATAAAGGGGAAAAACCAAAACTGGCAGACGAAACCGTTATTACGCAACACAGTATTTCATCTTCAGAAGCCTAGTACGATAAATCCACATAAAATTTACACGAAGCCGCCCAACCCTTACTTGGCGGCTTTCTTTTTGAGTTTTAATCTTGTAAACAACCTGCGCATTCATTGAAAAATGTTTCTATTAGCCACAAGCAATACTGCTATTACTGAAAGTGCTCTAACAATTTCTCCAATCAACTGGATTTGGTTTATAGGAGCTGTGCTTGTATTTCTGGCTTTGGATCTAGGGGTATTTCACAGGAAACCACATGCAGTCGGTTTCGGTGAAGCGATGATGTGGACAACCATTTGGGGATCCATGTCCATGGCTTTCGCCTTTTGGATAGCTCCAGCAATGGTAGGCGAACAATGGACTGGGGATCACACTAAATTATTTATCACCGGTTATGTAGTCGAGCTGTCCCTTTCGATGGACAATGTTTTTGTTATCGCACTAATCTTCTCTTTCTTTCGAGTCCCAGCAGAATTCCAGCATCGAGTCCTGTTTTGGGGAATACTTGGCGCCCTCGTAATGCGTGCTGTAATGATCCTACTAGGGGCCAGCTTAATCCATCAGTTTCACTGGATTCTATATATTTTTGGTGCTTTCTTGCTATTTACGGGAATTAAAATGCTTTTTGCCGGAGACGAAGAAGTAGAACCTGAAAAAAATATCATCATTCGCTTAGCTCGTAAATTTTATCCAGTATCTACTGAATTCGAAGGGCAAAAATTTTTTACTGAGATAAACGGGAGCCGCGCCCTAACACCACTAGCTTTATGCCTAATAATGGTTGAGACCACTGACCTGATTTTTGCCGTGGACTCCATACCAGCAATATTTGGTATCACTACGGAAGCATTTATTGTTTTTACATCGAATGTTTTTGCTATTTTAGGACTAAGATCACTTTATTTCGTTTTAGTTGGTCTGCTTCGACACTTTTGCTATTTAAAATACGGATTAGCAATGGTTTTGGTTTTCATAGGATTTAAAATGTTAATAGTGCTTTGGGAAGGCCGGCCTAATTGGCTTAATTTTGGACAAAACCATGATCTTGTACTCATAATTGTTGGAGCGATCCTTGGTCTATCAATTGTAATTTCTCTTCTGGCATCAAAAAAAACAACACAAGATAATCCCTAGAAGAAAAAGTCAAAATATTGACTAAATAAATTTAAGTTTATGTACAAAAAAAATAACACTACTTGGATACTAAGGAGGATCCAGATTTCGGCGTGAAATATCGCTGGAGCCTTGCACCTTCACAACCGCTGTTAACCGGCCAACTAATACGCGAACTATCTATCTCACCTCTATTGGCACAGTGCCTCGTAAACCGAGGTGTTGTTACGAAAGAGGAAGTAAGCGATTTCCTTAAACCAAGGCTTAAGCTTTTGGCCGATCCGTATTTGATTCCTAATATGGAAGTCGCCGTTGAGCGGCTTTGGAAGGCACGTAGCAATAACGAGCGGTTATTGATTTATGGTGACTACGACGCGGATGGCATCAGTTCTACCGCACTGTTAGTCGATGCATTAACAGAACTCGGCTGGAATGTTCAGTCCTATCTCCCAGGTCGCTTTGATGATGGCTATGGGCTGAGCACCATCTCCGTCAAAAAATGCCTAGAACAATTTAAGGTTAATCTTCTGTTAGCTGTAGATTGTGGATCTACTTCTAATGATGCCATTGATTCTCTAAATAATAACAATGTTGATGTAATAGTTGTTGACCATCACCAGATTAGTGACCCAGCTCCCAAACCAGTGGCAATGGTAAATCCGCAAGTAAGCAACAGTTATCCGAATTTTCAGGAACTATGCTCTGCAGGTCTCGCATTCAAACTGATACATGCAATAGTAAAACGGGGCAGACAGGAAGGACTTCAAAAGGAACGAGATATTGATTTGAAACAATACCTAGACCTAGTTGCAATTGGAACTGTGGCTGATCTAGTCCCATTGGTTGGTGAAAACCGCAAACTTCTTCGATTTGGACTTGAACAACTTAGTGAAACCACTCGCCCCGGTTTAGTTGCTTTAAAGAAAATTGCTAATATCAATTCTCCTGTGAGTGTATTCAACGTTGGTTTTAATCTTGGCCCGCGAATCAATGCTGCTGGCAGAATGGAGAATCCTGCTACGTCCCTTAATTTACTATTAGCAAAGAATATTCATACTGCAGAAAAAAATGCGAACACGCTTGATGACT
This sequence comes from Verrucomicrobiota bacterium, assembly GCA_036166355.1. Taxonomy (GTDB): domain Bacteria; phylum Verrucomicrobiota; class Verrucomicrobiia; order Limisphaerales; family UBA1096; genus UBA1096. The sequence continues at coordinate 8,803 of JAYZHR010000082.1, forward strand.
ACAATCGAGATCGACAGAAGGTAGAACGAGACATCTCCTCTCAAGCGATTGAAAATATCGAAAAAAAATTCGATCCCAATAAAGACTTTGTAATTGTCGAAGGTAATATGGAATGGCATCTCGGAGTTATCGGTATTGTAGCCTCACGAGTTATGCGCAAATTCTACCGTCCAACATTTATTCTCGCCAAGGATGATGACGGGTGGAAAGGCTCAGCACGCAGTATCGAAGGATTTGACTTAGCAGAAGCTATGCGAAACTGCGATGACCTCCTAAACGATCACGGTGGTCATGCCATGGCTGCTGGGGTTTCAGTCAAACATGGGAGACTGGATGCCTTTCGCGATCGTATCAATGAAATCGCTAAGCAATTCATTACACCAGAAATGTTTCAGGCCCCTCTAAAACTAGATGCAGAAACGAATCTCTCGGAAATGACTCTAGTTCGTGTCCAGGAAATGCAACAAATTGAACCAATAGGCCAAGGCAACCCTGAAATTCAATTACTAATTTCCAACCTTACACTCTCCAGCCCAATTTACCGCATGGGCAAAGACAAACAACACGTGAAATTCTGGGCAACAGATGGACGTGAATCTTGTGAAATAATCGCATGGAACCTAAAACCTGAAGATGAACCCAAAGACCAGTTTGACCTTGCCGTTTCACCACAAGTTAACAACTTTAATGGACACCTCTCTGTCCAGCTTAAACTAATAGATTGGCGTCCAAAAAATACGTAAAACTATCAACATAATTTTATGCATTTGAAAGGAATAGAATCTTTCAAAATAAATTATTGATGAGCTTGAAAAATTAAACCTCCAAGGCAGCCATTCTTCGTATGCCATTACGAAGTGGCAACCAACCCAGAAAAAACGATATTGAGAGAAAAACCAACCAACCGATCACAAACATTATAAAACTACTTCCACCAAAAGCCCAAAATGATGTAAAAGCCATCAGGGAAACCATACCTACAATATAAAGGAAACTCAAAACAAGGCATAGCGTACCTCCGAAACCACTAACAATCTTACTTGGATTTTCTTCTCGAAAATTTGGATATAGCGCACCAAGACCCAAGGCCAAAGCATTTAAAGTAAACGACATTACACCTACGGTCGCTGTAAAGTAGATCATCCTTTCAATCGATACAGAAAGCATCATACAAGAAGCACCAACCAAGGCCATTGTTACTAACATTGACACCGCAGTGGAAAAGAAGAATTTAGTCATTAAAGTCCTCCTCATTCCTAAAGGTGCCATACCTATAATCCAGATACGCTTACCCTCAAGTGATATTTGAGGAAACACAAAGCGAGTGGTTAATGTCGCAAGATTCAATGCACAAGCGCCAAGGTTTAAATACGAAGTAAGATCGATCCAAAAGTCACTGGTCAATCGATGAGAAAAATACCTCAAATTCATTATGTATGCTACAAGCAATCCGAGCAGGACAAGTGATTGCCCCCATTGAGTTGTATCTCGCCAAAAGGTAAGAGTATCTTTAATTATTAATGCTCTGGAATCTCTCTTGGACCACCAAAATAATTTCGCTAAATGATCCAAAAATTTTGGTTCAAAAGCCGTTTGGCTAATTTTTCTGCTTTTCACAAAACTCCATAAAGTCTCTTTCTGACCCCGACTATTGACCGTAGAAAGCGATGAGAAGAAAGCACCTCCTGATTTGAAAGCAGCAAGGTAACCAAAAAACAAGGTGTGACTTAATAATACCAGACCAAAGAAACATGATCCTATCATCGCACCCTCAATCCACTGAGTTAATCCACTCGAAACCCAATAGCTTGGCAAAAAAGGAAACAGTGAGAACTGAGTACGACCTAGCAATCTGTCAACAACATCCAAAACACGAGTTTCAAGCATCTCATCAGTCACAACTTCAGGCTGAAGCCACGAACTAATAAAAACGATTGCAAGAATAACAATAAACATTGCAGCCACCTGAAAAGCTAAACGATCCAGCCAGCGAGCCAAAAACAGCGCAACCCAACTACCAAAAATTGCGGGTAAAACTACAAATAACCCAACAAATAAAGGAGTAATTAAATAAAAATGCCAAGATGCATTATAAGTTTTTCCATATGCTATCACTAGAGGCGCAATCAAAAAAAGAAAAGCCCAAGATGCCAATAAACCAGATTCAAATATTTTCCATTTATAAATAGTCTGATGCGGCACAGGGAGAGTAAGTAAGAAATGTGTTTCCCTATTTCGAAAAAGGTTAGTGAAATTAATAATAACATTACTTAACAATAGTAAAAAAAATAAAAAAGCGAACAGTAAGAATATCATTCGCTCTATTAAAACCGGCCCTAAACCGGGAAAACTGGAAGTAAATTGTAAACCTTTGCGGAATAATTCAAACGCCAACCAAGCGTATCCAACTATAAACAACCCCATAAGAAAGGCATGTAATCTTGAACTTAATACCGCTGATTTCAATCGGCGCCAATTTTGAATTTGGTTAATCTTAAACAAAAGTCGCCAATGCGAAATATGTTTCAGTTCATCCATCAGTTTCTGTAGTTAATGACAAGAAAATAGATTCAAGTTTATTATCTCTATTGGCAGCTTGTAATTCTGCATGCGATCCTATAGCAACAATTTTGCCCTGATTCATGATACCGATACGATCAGCCATCTCTTCAGCTACACTTAACTGGTGGGTAGAAACAAACACCGTCATCCCTTGATCAGCTCGCTCACGCAGGATATCTTTAAGCTCTCGGGCATGATGAGGGTCCAGTCCCACCATCGGTTCATCCAGCACAAATACTTCTGGAGCATGCATCAATGCAGAAACAATAGCCACACGTTGCTTTGTGCCATGCGAGAGCCCCTCGATCGGCTTAACTAAAAATTCACCAAGACTAAAACGATCAGACAGATAGTCAGATTCAGTTTTAATCTCCGATTCTCCCATGCCAAACAATTGACCGGTAAACCGAAAAAATTCGCTAGGTGTCAGTTTGTCATAGAGGAAAGGAAAATCAGGCAAATATGCCATTCGCTTGCGAGCATCAAGAGGATCAGATTCAATATTATACCCACAAACATGGACCGAGCCTCTAGTAGGCTTCATCAACCCTGCCATGACTTTAATAGTAGTAGTCTTTCCAGCCGCATTAGGACCCAATATAACAAAAAACTCACCTTTAGGGACGGACAGGCTAATATCATTAACAGCAATCAAATCTCCGAAACATTTCGACAAACCCTCAATCTCTATCATGGTTCCTTTGCCTTTCTAAGTGGAATGCTTTCATTGTCTATAAGTAACTGACCAGGAAACTGTACTTGTAAAATTTCGCCCACTCGGCTGACTCTAATGACAATAGTCCGCCCTCCCGGCAACTTGGCTTCCAATCTGTATATTCGAACCCGGGTATTCCCCAAACGCATAAAGTCATTAAATGCTTCCCACTCCAATCCTAAATTAATGGGAACAGTTTCAATTTCATTGTTTAACTGAATATTATCCTTATTAAGAACTTGCCGTTCGGGCAACATCCCTTGAATCACGGGCCCTAGAGTTGGCCCGGCCAATTGATTAACTATTTTGTATGGATCTTTCAACTGCTCAAAGGTCGCTGAACGCTCCCATTTACCTAGGGAACCATCGTACTTAACATTTAGCACTTGGTTAGTAGCATGAGACTGAAACTCCCAGGAGCCTTGATCTGAACTAAGTGTAGAATTAATACTTTGCCAACTTAATTCTGAATCAAGACCAGCACGAAACGTGAAACGTATTTTGCTTTTCAATGGTTCCAACTGTAAACGGCCGTCTACAGAAAGCGTATATCCGTCGATAGATTCCACACGACCAATCGGCTGGTTTGTGCCTCGAAAATAAATTTCATCTGGAATTATCTCCCACCGAATAAATCCTATAGAAAGATCGTTATTAAAAACCTGTAAATTGGAAGCATCTGGGGCATTAAATATTTTTTCTATCACTACGGAAAGTGACACTCTATTTCCACGACCACCATCTCCATATTCTTCACGCCACAAAAGCACACTCATGGTAATCCAGAAAATCAAAAGGACTGGAAAAGCCAACCGGCGCACAGGCAAAATGATTAGTTACGCTTAGAAGGTATATAGACAGTCACACCCACCTTTAAATCTCGAGGATTTCTTGCTAAACGTGGATTAGCTGCCTTGATCTCAGCAATCGGAATCCCGTACTGTCTTGCGAGTGCATAAAGATTCTCCCCCTGCTTAAGCTTATGGGATCGTCTCCCAGTAGCAGCAGGCAACGATGGCCTTGAGGCAGCTGTACCCCCTGGCACTGTAGAACTTGGAGTTCCTGACACTACTGACTGTCCGACTGGCTTAGAGGCTGTAGTTGTTCCCAACTCCCCATTGACCTGATTTAACCGACCTCGCATCGCCTCCATTTGAGTTTTAAGATTAGCATTATCAGCATTTACCTTCGCTAATTGCGTTCGCAAGGTGTGAATAGCATTAATTTCCGATGTAGGAATCGGTGCCATTGCAATATCTTTAGCAAT
>JAYZHR010000083.1:0-3598 GCA_036166355.1 Verrucomicrobiota bacterium
TGTCCAAGCATATCATGTTTTTTTAATAAATTTACTGCATCTGGAAAAAATTCAATAGGACCTTTAAAATCAATTTTAAATAAAATTTTGTCTTTTCCATTTACAATAAAATCTTCGAGTGTAGGAACAGACTCTCTCGATAATTTATTATTCTTATATTTGAGTTTTAATTGTTTTAAATCTGACAAGTTTAAATCTCTCACAAAACCTTTTCCGTTTGTTGTTCTGTCTACTGTTGGGTCATGCATTATTATGAGATGCCCGTCTTTTGAAACCTGCAAGTCACTTTCATATATTTCAAAACCCATACGTATCGATTTCTTAATATTAGCTACGGAATTTTCAGGGGCACGATTATCCCAGTCTCTCTCATAACCTCCTCGATGAGCAGCAATAAAAACATGATTTAAATTCACATCATTTAATTTATTTAACGGAGATATATTTTGGGGCTGAGTCTGTATTGATGCGGAAAAGCATCCTACCAATAGCACAGCTGCGAATGTAATTAGTATGTGTTTCATCATGTATTAAGGAATAAATTTATTATAATCACTAATATAATTAAATTCAATCCAACGAAAACAACAGTGTGTATAAGTCACCCTTCAATTGCTAACTCGACTGTGCTTATATTGGTTCCACCGAAGATAGATTGAGTAAACTTCGGTAAATTTTGGTTAGCGAATGGTTAGCAAACCAGAATGAAGTGTGAAATAAAACAGACCTAGGTCATTGATGTTAAAAGGTTAGCTCAGTTGGTAGAGCACTACCTCGACACGGTAGGGGTCATTGGTTCGAGCCCAATACCGCGCACCATTTCTTCAATTCCCTAAGGTTTTTTAACACTGCATTTCTGCGTCTTACACCAATTGCGACCAAATTGAACTAAATTGGTTAGCGGATGGTTAGCGGAATGAGGATTACCCCCCCACCTTCACCCGGTAGTATTGTTTCTGAAAGAGGGCTTCTCGAGTGTCAGTAAACTCAATCGACTTGCCATTCCCCTTGATGCTTTCTAACTCTCCCCACTCCTTCAAATCCGAAGAGAATTCAACCACATAACTTTTCCTTCTCTCAGAGAAAAAAGAGAAGTTTACAGGACTACCGGCCACTACCCTCTCGAATTCTAGTTTAATAAGTTTGTTAATTTTCGTACCAACAGGAAATGACGAAGCAATAGTTACTTTTGGATTAGGAATATCAACCTCTCGAATTGCTGAATATCGAAATGCTTCTGTTCCTATTTTCTCTACAGGTCCATTAAAAACTACTGACTTTAACAATAAAGATTCAGTAAATGCAAAATGATCAATACTTTTTAGACTCGCAGGAAATAGCATTTGTGTAACTGCAGTTTTTCTAAATGCTAACTGACCAATGGTTTCAATATTTTCACTTAGCTTAATATGCTGTAGCGCAAAGTTTTCGTTAAAGGCATTAGAATCGATTTTTTTAACAGAATCTGGAATATCAATTGATGTCAGAGCATTTCTAGCAAAGCACCCAACATCAATTAATTTCATACTTGCCGATAGCTTGACGCTACTAAGATTACTATTGAAAAAGGCGTTCTCTTCTATCTTTACCACTGAATCAGGTATAATCAGGCTTCTAATTTTTGTTCCCTCAAAGGCACTACTCCTAATTTCTGTTACTGAATTAGGTATATCTAAAGCTATTATCGGCTCGTTTAAAAATGCTTCAGATTCAATAACCACAGTGCCATTCGGAATAACAACTTTATAGTGCAAATAACCTTCAGGAAGTTTTGGTAACTCATTTTTATTTTGTGCTGTTACTTCATACACATTCTTTAAGACAAATAAATCTTTCGATTCCTCGTCACCATCTTTAATACCATTTCCATTCGTATCAGGGTTATTTGGGTCAAACTGTATTTCTGATTTCTCCAAAAGATAACCAACAGCCGAATGCGACAACCATTTGTCTGTTATGACAGTGGCGTCGTTCCGCTGCAGGTGCGCACTAAAGGCTAAATTGGCATTACTAGAATCCCAACCCTCCTCATTCATGTATGCTATTGATCCACGTATTTGCAAATAATGCTCTTCATCACGTTGATTATTCGGCGCCTTTGGGGTGTTGCTTCCAATATGTTTCAGCCAGTTTGTATATATCCATGGTTCACCTGTAACCCACTCCCAATCCCCCTCCTGCTTTTCATCTGTACCCCCAAGATGAAGACTTGGTATGTAACTATCGTTTTCACTTAGTAAATATTTTCCAATTAAATCCTCTTCATGCTTACTAGTAATTGTTGCTAAATAGCCCCCCCTATCAGCCGCCTCATTTTTTGCTTCATGCCAATTGTAATGCCCGTATACGACCTTATATTTGCTATACAATTCCTCGGCATCATCCATGCCATCGCCATCACTGTCTGCCAAAAGCGGGTTTGTATCGTAGATAAAAATCTCTGCTTCATCACTTAAGCCCTCTCCGTCAGAATCTAAAATAGTTAATGTACTCTTTTCTAATTCATATATTTGCCCAATCCCTCGAGAAGTAAGCGAGCTATTAAAAATTCTTATATCATCAACACACAATAAGCCCTCATCCGCACTCGCATCTGATTCAAATCCAATTGAAAAACGGCCATCTGCAGTGTCTATATTACTTAAACCTGAATTAGTATTATTTTGGATTTCTTTACCATCCAAATAAGTATTAATTTTACCTCTATAGGTAATAGCAATATGACTCCATGAGCCGTTTGATATACCAGAATTGAAATCACAATACTTAGTGACATCGTTTTCAGGAGGTTCAAATGATAATCTTAATTTTTGATTATCTAACGTTGCCAATTTAACTTCACCGTAAGGGCTAGATTGGTTTCCCATTTTTATGACCGAAAAACCTGCAGCCTTCTTACCTTTAACCCTTAACCAAAATGTAATTGTTCTTGGCTGGTTTCCAGTCGGCAAGGATTTGTAGATTTCACTAAAAAAAGTTTTACCATTAACGACTAAAGCTTTTCCTGGCTCATAGTTACGATCCGGAGAATACGCAGGTGCTTGCCCCTGAAATTTTAAGGGTTTCCCTTCTAATAACTCATTTAAGTTTGAATCAAAATTCCAAGCGGCTACCAAACCTTTATATCTTTTGTCAGTCTTTAAAGACTCTTCCTGCCCATACCCCTTACCGGCGGCACCTAGGAGGCAGAGGAGTAATAGTGAGAGCAGAGTTTTGTGTAAGTGTTTCATCGTATCAATTGGTCGGAATTTTCTCTTCGTTAAGCAGGTCTTTTGGAAACGGTTGGTTTGCTGGCTGCTGCAAAGACAACCATAGGCAATAATTATAGTTATTAGAATATAATATTAATTGAAGCAGGCTTACCTGAAGCCCTTTTAGGAAAAATTTCAATGACAGAAATGCCTCAAGCCAATTCGTTACGAATTGAATCCGACATCCCCCCCCTTAAGTCTTTTTTAAATTAATTCTAATATCCCAAGGGAGGAGAATAGTTAGTGATACTACTTCCCTTCAGCTTTCAATTCTTCACCAGTCTTGCCTCCGTGTTTGCGGAGTAGGTCGACGATTTCGTTTTCTTCACAGTAATATCTTCAGATCC
>JAYZHR010000084.1:0-14582 GCA_036166355.1 Verrucomicrobiota bacterium
ATAAGCGGTGAATGGAAAATTTGCTCCAAAGAAAAACTTAAGGAAGTGGACTTTCCATCCTTTAACCTCCTAAACAACAAGGGATACCGATTGCCAACCAAAATACCCTACGGCGAATATGGCGGAAACAGTGTTAAATATCACGGTTATGAAGTTGATATCGTCCTTGATGAAGACATTCGAAAATTTAGCATCAATCGAAAATCCAACCTTACACTTACCTTTAAACGCGGAAACACATATTACTTTGATCAATCACTTAAAAATAATTCAGGTTTATATTTTAAGTTTTCCACAACAAAACCCGAAGAAAACAACAAGGGAACAGAATACACAAAAGGGGTCACAACTAAAGGAACACCAGGAAATCGAGGTTCATATATTTGTATAACAATAGACAGTAATACGCCTGAGAACCTTTACATTTATTCTCCTGAACAATTTGGCATTGGAAGTGATATTGAACTTTTGATCAAAGATTAAACAAAGAAAACCACTTATGTTTGAATTTATCGAATAGAGGGGGACTCATTGGCGATTTGATCATAGATTTTCACCGCCCGATCATAAGCCATCTTCGCCTCATTTCTCTCTGATTCCGTTATAAATCGATTTCTGTTTTCCCAAAGCAACTTAACCGACTCCTTACACCAAAGCGCACTTTCCCGGGATGCACGAATTGGTCTCCCCTCCACTATCACATTAACTGGATTAGTGTGCAGTTGCGGAAAATGACGAATCGCAATCCAGCTGCTGCGAGTAACATCAACTTCAAAGTTAAGATCGTGAATGGCACCATTAGCCGAAACAATTTTTTTGGCAACAACTTGACCATTAACAACGACCTCAACAAGGCGTTGCCCGCCTTTAATAAACTTTCGATGTCTCGGAGCATGAAGATTTACCGTGTCGCCTGATGTGCGCAGTCCAGACGGAGCTTCAACTAAACCCTGAGCAACTGTCATGGGCGTCTCTGGAGAGAATAAAACCTTTGCCTCTACATTTACACTTCCCACCTTTGACAATTGAACCTGACCAAACCCCGGTGATTCCCCCTCAACTTTAAACTCCAAGGCATGCGCATAACCATCACTGACATAGGATCGACCTTTAGCGAGACCACTGCACCATTCCGTAAAATCAATCTTATCTTGAGCTCCCATTTGCACATACACCCTTCCCGCCCCAACTCGACGACTCGACATGCACGGAAAATCCGTTTCACCGCTTAACTTAAGAGGAAAGCCACAATTTAATATATGGTACCAAGTATTCCACTCTGGAATCCTGGCTGTATCCATCGCACTTATAAAATCACACACACCCTCCACAGTGCTGACAAAAATTTCCATCGCCCCACCTCCATTAAGCGCAGGTATAGCGTAGTTAGGCAGTTGATCGGCAACACGATCAGCACTTGCGGTGAGTTCCTTTTCATTCAATGAACCATCACCATCTAAATCAACATTGGAAAAAATTTCAGGCAAAAGAGCATCAGACGACTCTTCAGCATTAATCTCAAGATTGCGATCCTTGTCATTGGCCTTCAATAACCACTTTGCAGTAACAGATGGATTAACATGGAGCGCGGAATGAGGATAGCCTGTCACCCCTCCCTGCTCCTTACACCAACGAAGAACAGGCACAGTCCATGTAGGCCAACCTTTTGTCTTGGTGCCATCAGATCCAGGATAGTTTTGGTTTGTGAGATTAAGCAGACACACATGACCCAGAGCGGCTGAACCAAAACCACTGACTTCAATATCATATTTAAGCACTGTCATTGGTTCACTGACATCATCCGAACCCGGTGAAAAATAATTTCTTTGAAACTCAAAACATGGCCCCCAAGTGAGCACACACCCCACGTTCAATCCCTCACCTTTAACCTGTTGAAACATATCAGCCGGAGCAACCCCTTTGGTTGGACTATCGTAATGCGAACACCCAGCGCCATGGATATGATGATCACCACAGTAAAACCCAAACTTACTCGGATCCACCCAACGTCTAAGTTGCACGGAAATTTCAGAGCCACCCTCAACCACAACTTCAATCTCTTTTTTACGAACAATATATTCCGGCCCCCTAGACGACTCCATTGTAAACTTACCCGGTGGCAACAGCACTGACTGTCCATTAGCTCGATAAATGTGAGGTTGAAAGAAAAAATCAGGTGCCAAACGCTTTGCCTGATGCGGATAAACCCGGCCAGAAGAATCACGAAACTCAAGCCTTGCCGTAGTAGGTGTATTGTCGCTATCACGTATTTCAAGCTTCACCTCGACTGCTGGTAATACTTCAAACAAGACAGGAACCTCCGCTCGAAAACCAAGATCTTGAGTCCCTTGTCCCACGTCAAATTGAAGAGTTGCCTCTCGTTTTCCCGCCTCCTGACTATTGATCAGGACAATTGCATACTCAACTTCAAGCCCACTAAGAGATCTGGTCATTGGAGGGCTATTGAATATTTCAATCGAAAGAAACCTGTCCTTCTTACCTTTCAAGTTCTCGTTATCATTTAACTCTGTTTGTGCTTGGCGCTTAAGTATCCCCAACGACGCCCCAGAATAAACCGGGCCAGATTGTGGACTAGCCACCCTCAAGGGACGGGCAACAGTGCTATCATTAAAAACCTTAACTATATATGGGGTATAACCCGCCTGCCTCAATACAGCCTTGGCAGGTCCTCTTGCAACTTTCACGCGCACTTCCGGGTTAAGCGTAACAGCCACTAAAACTTGTGGATCAAGAATTTTCTGAATCGCCTCTTCATCACGCTCGGATATTGCACTGTTTAACCTTTTAACCGTTGGGAGAGATAACGGAGCCCCCAGAAACTCCATCGCCTGAATTAGTCGAGATGCATTAGCCCCTAGCGGCTGTCCATCAACCACACCAACAGGCAACTCCACTTGAGCTTTAACCGAAAAAACAAAACCCAATAATATTGCAAGTAGCGCTACTCTTTTCACTATAAAATAAAATCTAAAACAAACTCACCAATATAATTTAAGTGAACTATTTATTTAGTCATTACAATTAACCCAATCATCTCGCTGGCCACTTAAAAGTCACCACTGACTTTGATGGAACCATTTTAGCGAAATATAAGTTCTGTTGTTTAACCTCAATCATACTATTTTCTTCGTTATTATTTTTAACATTAAGGACAACATATCCATCAGGATTCAAATAAGCAGCATGCGTTAACTCTTTATCTATCGTTGTTGATTCAACAATAACAGCGTTATTTTCCACATGCGGCTTTATCTCTCTAGTTAATTTGCCATACACAGAAACATCTACATAAATATGACTAGATGCTTTTAGCTTTCTGGCAGGTATATCTACCTCTTCCAAGCGTGAACTTTCCCCGGATTTAACCCAGCATTTTACCATCTCTCCTGTTCCAATAGAAAAATCTCGCTTTTCATCAGCAACGACTGTTTTCCAGCGAGACCTGTATACATCACTTGAATGAGGTTCATTTGAAGCAACAATTAGCATGCTGTCATGAATCTTTTCTATAGGGATTGAAAGCTGACCATCAGTAATATCAAACTGCATTTTTTTAATGCCATCTGGAGAAATATCAACAACACTATTAGGAGTTATCCATGAGGGTAATTTAATGGATACTTCAAAATTCTTATGATCATTAAAACGATAACCTGACGGATCCATTTTATAGTCTTTATTAGTTAAACAAAAAATCAACTTATCGTAGTTAACTAGTGAAAATGCGTCCACATAAGGAGGGGATGATATTTGATTATGCATAACAGGTTCCGCCCCCAAAACATCGCCTCTAACCAGCCTTAATACCCTTCCCCATCCCTTGATTGCATCTCGTGTCTCTGGGTATTCCAGACCGGGCTTCTCCCTGAAGGTGAACCAAAGAATACCCTTGGTGCCGTAGCCAATGTTTTGCAGTAACTGTACAGATAATTCCTCAGGCGTGGGAACAGTCTGGCCAGGTCTCTCATCCCAATCGAATAACCCTTGAGACCAAACCCAAATAGGCTTGGGCTCTGAAGCAATTTTAAGATCACGCGTGTAATAACCCGTTTCCTCAAGGTAGGTCCCATAAGATGTAGGCCACTTACTTGTAGATGGAGCTGTCACGCAATAATGATCCATTGATGGAAGATCTATTATCGGGGCATACTCAAAGAAAGTAACATTACGACATAAAGTAGTCATAGTAGGAACAAAAGGATTCGCATGCCTTCCGATCCGATCTTCCAGCAATACCTGCTGGGGATGCGTTACCCAATCCGGCTCATCCGACAACTGTAAACATGCAATGGCAGGATGATCAGTAAGGGACCTTGCGGCTTGTACCCCAGTAAAATTAAAAGAAGCCATAGATCGGTAACCAAACAGTCGAGCATCGCTTTTATAGAATTTTGAATTAGGATCATTTCCTTCTACACATGTATCAATATGGTGCCTTCTTTGTTTTTGGTAAGACTCGCGCGGAGCACCCCAAGTTCCTATAGGAAAAAAATCTTCAAAGGCACGCCTATGAGCCAGCACAGAGCGAACTTTATTGCCTTCAGCAACCTTTAATTTGGCTATAACAAGCTCCGACTCCCTCAAGGGCTCACTTAATTCAACCCTTGCTATGGCGTGGCCATATGGGTTCAGTTTTTTTCCAACCCAATGGGATTTAACGATCTTCTTTCCGGCCACCTCAACCCCCCTAATCTCTGCATTCTTTTTACTATCGTTACGAACATGAATTTCAAGTCTATTTAAACCAGGACGAACTCTGATTAATGGAATTGATATATGATCTTCAACTAAATCTCCAGAATGCCGCACCACAGGTTTCCATGTATCTCTACTAATAATTTCGAATGCGTAGGGACTGCCCTGTTTAAAGTCTTTAGACGTTGCGTTGATCTCAAGAACCGATGTCTGCCCAGGTTTCATTTCTTTACCATAAGATCGGTCCCAAGAAATTAAATTATCCAATCGCCAAACCGACTCATCAAAATTATTCCAACGCCAATGAGCAAGTCTAATGGGTTTTTTTGAAATATTTGTATAGTAGATATAAATTAACCCACCCTGATTTGGGTGCACATTCTCTGGCTCATGAACCTTCTCCTTCTCATAAAACGCAGGTCGATAATGGAGATATTCAACATGAACAGAGTTGTCATTTTCGACTCCTAGGTCGGCAAAAGCCAACTCACCCCCTAATAACAACCAACAGAAAACAAAAATAATTAATTTAATTTTCATTACATTAAAATCAATGCATCAAACACATAACATCAATCATAACCATGCTGCCAATCAAAGATGTTCCATTCGTCATCATCAAATCTTCGATTATAAGTAGAATCTCCTATTCTTGGCCCCGCATAAAGCCTGCCAAACCACTTATTATAACAAGTGGCTTTTTTTTCACTCAACACATCTTCCCATGCGTCTTCCACCTTTTTACTAGTCAACCAGTCTTCCGACGCCTGATACCTTTCATTCTCCTTTAAGACAGCCCCACACCAAGAGCATCTTGGAATTATTGAAGTCATCAAAACCCTGTCGCAGTGAGGGCACTTTTTAGCAGAACTACCGCTGACCTTTCCACTGGACTCTAGCTCGCTATTATAAACAATACTTACCAGGATCTCCGCTAATTTTTTAAGTTCTTTCCCATCAAGCGCTCCATCACTCCAAACCTCCTTCAACGGCCCCAGCACAATACAAGTGGGCCATTTCCCCGCAGCATTTGAACAATCATCAACTTGTTCATTAATAAAATCAGATAAACCATACACTTCATCTTCAGTTAACTTGCCGTCCTCAACTATGCTTCGACAAAAATCAAACACCCCTACATCTCTTTCCATATGAAATCTATTTTTTTGTTTGGATGGTTTTTTTTGAAGACGACTTGCGATCTTGGTTATTCGATAGGATATCTGAGAACCGAAATAACCGACCACCAATAATTTGATCACTGGTTATCGTCGGACACCAGTACTTTTCTATGTGTTCAACCACAAGCTCAGTTCCTCTGGCATGCGACACATAAGGCCTGCTTCTCGGATTGTACATTGTATCAGTTAAATCTCTTACCAACACAACATTTTGACCTTGATAAACCATTTGCCGTATAGAAAAAGGCCTGCCTAAAACACACATATTTGTGTGCACCCCAAGAACAAATACATTCTTAATTCCACGCTGCTTCATAAGATAGTACGCCTCAGCGCTATCTGTTATGGCATCTTTATTAAAAATTTTAATGGATGAAATCTGACGAAGATTCATACGTTCAGAACCCGTTTGACATCTCGGCAGGCAATCACATCCATTATCTGAATCATCAATCGGCAAAGGCTTCTCACGTTCATTATCTAGAGCACACCAATCCTGAAGCGGTATTTTTGTTTTTATCGCAGGGGCGGATTTGGCGATCTCCCTCATAGGAGTATCTTCATAGTACTTAACCCCGGAACTGGGACAATGAATAATTAAAACCCCTCTGGCACGAAGAACTGAAATAAATTCATTGATCCTTGGAGCCATTTCCGCGCAACGACGCGATGCTGAATCACACCAATGCTTGGTCCACATATCACAAATAACAACAGCAGTTTTTTTTGCTGACCACATAACATCAACCAACTTCTCGCCATCGTCTTTCATGCTGCGAGATCTAGCCTGAAAGACGAGCTCACCTGGGTCTGCCATAGACAAAGCATAAGAATTCAAAAAAATAAATAAGCACAAAGAATGGAAACGAAAAATCACTTTGGGCATCGCGTAAAAAATATACAAAATACAAAAATAAAAAGCGACGATCTTATATTCACATCAATAGTTCGGTTGCAAAAACTATCACTCGTTGACAAGCGCATAATGCAGACATAGCTTCGTGCAACTAAAGTCAATCATGAGTGATTCAGGAAAAGAATTTGTCACATACCAAAAAGTAGAAACCGAATATTTCACAAAGCGAGGCCTAAAACGCTATGCAGGAGTCTGGTCTCTATGGGCATTAGGTGTTGGGGCAGTAATTTCAGGTGATTTTTCGGGGTGGAATCTCGGGATTCAATATTCGGGATTTGGTGGATATCTAATAGCAATGCTGATCGTCACCATAATGTATACCGGCCTGTGCTATTCGATAGCAGAAATGTCTCCCGCCCTGCCGCATACGGGAGGAGCTTATTCATTTGGAAGAACAACAATGGGCGTCTGGGGAGGTTTTTTGACAGGCCTTGCAGAGAATATGGAATACGTGGTTACAACTGCCGTGGTGGTTTACTTCATGGGAGCATTTTTGACCGATATTTTCGGCACTCCTGAATCGCTAAGACCTATATGGTGGGCTGCAATGTATATTGTTTTTATAGGAATAAACATTTGGGGAGTTGAAGCTACATTTAAGTTCACTGTCGTCATAACACTCCTGGCATTATCTATCCTGTTAATTTTTTATGGAGGAGTCCTGTTCTCTGGAAAATTCAATGTAGAACTACTAACAAACATAGAACCCGAGCCTGGCAATTCTAAATGGCTACCCTACGGACTTAAAGGCATTGCACCAGCTCTTCCTTACGCCATGTGGTTGTATCTGGCAATCGAACAACTCCCTCTCGCGGCAGAGGAAGCAACCGATGTAAAAAAAGATATGCCAAGAGGCATAATCTTAGGACTAATCACGTTGATCATTACTGGCCTTGGCGTTGTTTTTCTTAATGTAGGAATCGGAGGCGGAGCCAAGTTCTTCGGCAGCGAAGCAGCAGAAGACACATTACTCGAAGGATATAAAGTTATTTTCGGAGAAGGGATGGCAACAAAATTTCTCAGTTTACTGGCCGTAGCAGGTCTAATCGCAAGCTTCCACACAATCATTTTTGCTTATGGTAGAAATATCTATTCATTATCTCGAGCGGGCTACTTCCCGAGATGGCTGTCAATCACAGGCCAAAAACGTAAAACCCCCCATGTAGCCCTAATCTCAGGCGGTGTTATCGGCTTCACGATTTTATTAATTATGTTTTTCACCGGCGAACAGGATTCAGCATTCGGGAAAACAATACTATCAATGGCTGTATTTGGGGCTGTTATAGCATATGCAATGCAATGCTTAGCCTTTATAATACTGAGAATTAAGCACCCTGACATGGAAAGACCCTATCGCAGTCCATTAGGAGTACCGGGTGCAGCTATAGCCCTGACAATAGCTATCTTAACTCTTGGCTTTCTATTCTTAATCAAGGATAATTTATATGGAGTTATAGGGATGGCAATTTGGTTTCTTGTTGGTGTTATTTATTTTGCATTATACGGCAGACATCGATTGGTGTTCTCACCCGAGGAACAATTTGCCATCGACCATAATACCAAACAGGCAAACAACAGACATCATGAAAATGAATAATTTAGTTTTAATAAGCGCAATATCAACCCTATTGCTCAACACAATTGGATGTTCATCCCTAAAGCATAATAACGACCTAAGCGAACTGGGATTAGATTATCGCTTTATAAACATTAAAGAACCCAGAATAAATCGTGCTCATGTTTTACGCATCGACCTTAACAATTCCAAAATTAAACCTTCTGTAATAGTCGCACGTGATCCTGACGGCGATGGCCCAGCAGAAGCAGAACTTACAAGCCCATTCAAACTTGCAAATAGCAACAGAGTACTGGCCTTTATAAACACAAATCCATGGGATAGCTTTCCGGATAATAATGGCAAACGGAATCGAAACTGGTTTGAAGTACAACCAGTTGATATTGACGGATTAGCAATTTCATCAGGCAAGATAAGAAGCGACACTCAACCTAGGGAATCATCTGTATGGTTTAATAAGGAAGGTAAATTAATATTAGGCAGCAAACAAAATAATGCAGAAATTCTGGAAGGCATGAATGGTTTTCAACTTATTGCAAAAAATGGCAATGTTATCGTCCCCGCAGATAACTCAATACATCCTCGTACAGCAATCGGAACAAACAAGGACGGGACATTAATGTGGCTTGTTGTTGTTGACGGAAGACAGGAAGGCTTTAGCGAGGGCATGAATTTACATGATTTAGCCTCTCTCATGGTCAGCCTAGGATGCTGGAATGCAACAAACATGGATGGAGGAGGAAGCAGTATTATGGGGCTTATTGGCGAAAATGGTAAAATTCACACCATGAACAGCCCCTCTGATCGCTTTTTAGGAATAAAAAAAGCCCGACCGCTTCCAATGGTTTTAACTATAGTAAAAAAACAAAAAGAATAATCTTACTAGAAACTCATAAATAAGAACGCAGATTACCCTTCATTATTAAGTTCGCTCACAATCCAATCTGCAGCCATTTTAGCCGCCTGTTTAGGCACAGTATGACCTCGAGGTTCATGTAACACATGCAGCTCAACCTTTCCTGAATTATTATCCAGCAAATCCGATTCTCTGGAAATCTCTCTAGCCAGCTTTATAACCTCATCAGTACCCACACGTTTATCTCGATCGCCAATAACGATCCAAATCTTTCGACGAGACAGCTCTTTGGTAAATTTCAATAAATTAATTTCTTTGATTAATTCACATTCTCTATCTGAATTAAACTCCCTCAAGACAGACAAATCAGTTACAGGAGCAAAAGCCGCAACACATTTTATACGCCTGTCATGTATAGCCGCATGAAGAGCAAGAAATCCTCCGCGAGAAGTTCCACAAATCACAATATCCTCAGGAACAGAGATCCTCTTTTTAATTAAATAATCTATAACGCTAGAAATATTCTCATTAAATTCGGCAACAAAATTTGACCCTTGGCTTAACCGATAATTCCATCCTGGCAAACCCTCGGGCTCACCAGCAATTTGTTCATTCCCATGGGAGGGCAAATTAATCGACACACAAACATAACCGAGCTCAAGCAACTGATTCCCACAATGACGATAATACGACGACCCCAACGTGCCCTCAATAGTAGTTGCCAAAACAATTAAAGTGGGAGCTGGTTTTTTTTGGTTAACTTTACTTAAAACGCCAAACTCAGTTCCTTTGTTTGTTTTTAGCCGCTTTATTTCAAGCTCGGCGGCATTAATATCATCGCAGATACCAACCGATAACAAATACAACAATACCGCATTCAGCAATCTTCTCATTATTGAAAAAGTGTTTTTATAGGTTTGCCAGCTTTAGGGTTTTGCTCACTGTAATCTAACCCGACAAAGCGACACAACGTAGCCGCAATTTGATCCATGACAACAGGCTCCCCTCCCTCCCACTCCCCCCGAAGTGGACTATCCGGGCTTATAACAGCCAGCCAAGTATTCTTGGAGTCCTTTATTTGAGCACTATGAGTATGCCAATTAAGAGCAATATCACCTCGGCCATGATCAGTGGTAATTAATATAGTAGTCTTATTCCGATACATTGAATCCGACTGCAGCCAATCCCAAAGCTCCACAAAATAGGAATCAAAACGCGAAATAGCGGCAAGCACTCGATCATATCTCTTGTCGTGCGCCCAATCGTCTGTTTCTCCTAAACTCAGATATAAAACACGAGGGCGATAGCTTTTTAAATGGGTCATGGCAAAACGAAACGTAATCTCATCATGCCGCACACTGTCCCATGGGGTAAGCATCTCAAATTGCAATTTATTCAATGCTTGGATATCCGGGTTCGAATGAGAATAAGACTCATATCCGGCATTCGTAAAAACTGCTCCTGATATCTGCTGAACTGCCATCCCAATTACATCCCATGAAGCAAAAGCAGCAACTTCTTTTTGATTAAGCTGAAGCTTATTACGAAGAAATTCTAGAACAGTAGGATTAGGATTTAAGACCTTGTCATTGCTTTTAATTAAATCATCTCTCGCCCTGCCTGTGAGAATTTCAGAGTAACCTGGATAAGAAAAATGAAGACGGTTCGACAATCGCACCAAACTGCCTTTTTTTGGATTTCCGGCGACCGAGCCTTGGTTTTTCATCCACTCTCCCCAGAAGAATGGCATTAATTTTTCGCGTCTCTGCTTTGGTGTTTCTGCCCAAAACTTCTTATAACTTTTTGACTCATCCACTTTTTTACTCTTTGTTGTAGCCTTAAGAACACCAAGATCAAGACCATTAAAGAGTTCCTGATACCTTAACCCATCAAGGGTGATAAGAATTAAGTTCTCAGTTTTCCTATTTGTCGCAAAGCCATTTGCAATAAAAGACAGCAACACGATTAAATAGGCTAATCTTTTTACCAGATTGAAATTTAAGCTTTTATTCATATAAAGTTTGAGGTGGAAAAAGTATCTAAAAACAACCCTAACGGCAGAAAAAAATCCGTAAAGACAGATTCTATCGATTCATATTGATTATATTCTGCACCAAGCTTGCGAGCTGAAGGATTTTATGGATTGATGACCGGGACATAATGGCAGGGTTCGGGACATGGCAACCAAAAATTCGGGGGAAACTTTTTTACAACTGGCCAAAAGAGTCCTGTGAAGACTCATTACGTTTCACAAGCACCGAACAACTCGGGTTAGAACCTTATGATGTTGTAATTGTTGGAGCCGGAGTTATTGGATGCGGATTAGCTTATCAACTATCTTTGTATCAGCTCCGTGTACTGCTTGTAGACCGGCTTCATGATGTAGGAGAAGGAACAAGCAAGGCAAATAGCGCTCTTATTCACTCCGGATATGATGCAGAACCAGGAACACTCGAATCCGAACTGCTCTATGAAGCGGAAAACGCATGGCCTGATTTAGCAAAGAGACTTAAAATTCCTATCGACCCTATTGGCGGCATAATGATGGCTGCAACCCGAGAACAGGAAAAGCAACTTGCTACTGCGGAAAATAATGCCCGCGCAAATCGTGTCAACAATGTGCGAATTCTCAGCGCTAAAGAAATACGCGAACAAGAGCCAAATGCATCAAAAAACATACTAGGCGGTTTGCTGGTACCAAACGAATCACTCGGGGATCCCTTTATTACCTCTATCGCATATGCCGAACTCGCACTCACTAATGGAGTCGACATACTGCTAGGAACAAATATAGCTGCTGTTGAACTTGACCAAACCCCAGGATCACCAATACATCATATCATTTCATCCGAAAATCATCGTATCGCTACAAAACGCATCGTTAATGCAGCAGGATTAGGAGGACGTCATTTTGCAGATAAATATGACGGCAGCATGTTTGATATAAATCCAAGGCGCGGGCAATTTGCGTTGCTCGATAAATCAGCACGCTCACTAGTGCACCACATCCTGCTACCAGTCCCAACAGCTCACACAAAAGGAGTATTAGTAACTCCCACAATATTTGGGAACTTACTTGTTGGCCCAACAGCAGAAGATTTGCCACTCAACGACCCAAGAGCGACCCACACCACAACAGAAGGCATTAGAAAAGTAATGGAAGGAGGCGCACGACTAGTAGACGGCCTTAATAATCAACCAATCATTGCAACATATTCAGGTGCTAGATGCGCCTGTAAGCAAGGCAGCTATATAATTAGATACAACGACGGGGCCAAAGGAATTATCACTATTACAGGCATTCGATCTACCGGGCTTACCGCATCCATTTCCCTAGGGGTTCATCTAACATTAGGCATGAATAAGGAACTCGGTCTAGAATTATCACCTGATACTAAAGCTCTCAGAGAACGCCCTGATAGCGCTTGGCCCGGTTGGTGGAAAAGGCCATTTAAAAATACATCTGGTGACATCCGAGATGACCACGGTTGCATGGTATGCTTTTGTGAATCTATTAGCTTCGGGGAGATTACTGACGCTCTAGATTCGCCACTTAAACCACGTACCATGGACTCCTTAAAAAGACGAACCCGTGCATTAATGGGCAGATGCCAAGGGTTCGACTGCCAGATACCACTCGCTGAGACTGTGTCAAATCATACCGGAATCCCAATTAGCAAGATCTCTAAGTACGGCCCCGGGAGCGAACTCATTATAGATAAGGATGCAGTTTCAGGATGAATAACAAGAGCCATTTTAAAGTAGCGATTATTGGAGGAGGCCCAGCTGGAATTGGCGTCGCCGTTGGCCTTGCAAAACTAGGCATAGACTCCGTAACTATAATTGAAAGGCGCAATCAGATTGGCGGCACTCCTTTAGGATACAAAAAAAAAGAAGGAAGCGTCCCAACTTTTATTGAATGGACACGTGCTCGTATCGTATTCGGGGAAGAACTGGCAATAAAAATGGTGAAACAATTAGAAAGAACCGACACTAAAATAGAGGCAAACACACAGGTCACTAAAATCTTTCCAACAGAAAAAAAGCTCCAACTACTCAGCCCTGAAGGAATAAAAGAAATCACTGCAGACTCGATCGTGCTTGCATCAGGCGCACGCGAGCAAACACTCCCAGAAAAGGGATGGCTAGACGGAGCAAGAACTGTAAGGACAGGTTTTACAAGACATATCACTAACTGGCTCGACCGTCATAATTTACTTCCTACACATACCCCACTAATTACCGGGTCAGATTTGATCGCATATTCAGCAGCTGCCAAACTCCGTGCAGCTGGCAGTAAAGAGCCTGTTATGATTGACCAGCGCAAACAACCTATAGCTAGAATAATTGAACGGATTTTTTTTCGTAGATGGACAAGGCCAGATTGGAATGGAGGTTTCTCTACCCTCAATTTGACAGGTGATTTCAAGAAGATATGTGCAAAATCAAATCACAAAGGTGAATACTCAGGGGATGCAGTTATCTCCTCCGGCGATTTGGTCCCCAATACAGAATTAGCACTTATGGCTGGAATGCCTATTGATCTCCCCTCTCGAAAACTAAAACTTTTACGCGGACAATTCATGGGGGTTCCCGGATGGTTTGCAGCCGGCAATGTGCTTGGTGGTTTCCATGGAGCACAGTGGTGCTACTTTAACGGTAAGCGCTTAGCCAAAAAATTGAAACACCACCTAAACCAATAAGCTTCTTGTTAACTCTATAAAACACAACGACCCTCTGTTTGGATTGTTAATATTTGTTGAAGCCCAGCAAAAACGTTAACCTTCCTGCCTGCTAAATTATTTTTTTATTACAATGAAAATATTCTGCCTTGGAGCTGCTGGAAAAATTAGCCGCGAATCAGTACTAGACTTACTTCAATCAGACAAAGTTAGTAAAGTAACAATAGCCGATAATAATGAAGAGAACGGGCAGGAAGTCGTTTCTTGGTTAAATGATAATAGAGTGGACTTCGTCAAAGCTGATGTATTCCAGACTGACCAGACAGCAAAGTTGATAGAGAATTACGATCTCGCGATGGACGGGACCCCCATTTCCATTAACCATGAGTCTACGATGTGCATAGCAAAAGCGGGTGTTCATGGTGTAAACCTAAACGGAACCGGCCCGGAGTTTGCATTTCATGAGGAATTTAAAAGAGCAGGAAAATCTTATGTCCCAGGCTTTGGCATGACTCCTGGAATTACTAATGTAATGTCACGTTATGCTTATGATGAACTCGACACAATCGACATCATCCGCATAAGCCACGGAGCATTTCGCCCGTTTGCTTTTTCACCGGCTATCACTGAAACAACGCGCATCGAATACGAGCCA
>JAYZHR010000085.1:0-6343 GCA_036166355.1 Verrucomicrobiota bacterium
GTAGTAATGGTGAATCAACCGGTAGCGTTACATTTTTCCAATCACAAGTAATTTTCGGATTCTTTTGTTCCGTCGAATTCTCAACAATACGTAATGCTTCATCGGCAAGAAGATATCCAATACGTTGGCATTCATGCCATGTTTGCTTGTCTTTTCCATCTGGTCTACGTACGTCGGCGGTGACCATTCCTCCCAGTGCCCCATTCATGAAAATGCCAATCCCACCACCACGTGATAGGATGCGATCATATAGAGGCCCCACTAAATCTGGGCTTAGAATGTCTTGATTTGAACCAATTACTTCTGGGTGCATTGCATAGTTGACGAGCGTTATGAAAGGTATGCCAGCTGAATCCATGACTTGTATGACGCTGCACCTAGGATCGTATAAATCTGGCGCATAATAATTATAAGCGATTTTTCCTTTGGCTTTGCCTGTTCCAACCTTTAATGAGGCCGGTTTGAGGTTTGTTATCGCATCATTGATTGCTTCTGCAGCTTTGTTGCAAACCAAATCGAGATATATGAGATTCGCATCAGTTCCTCCCTTGTTATTAGGAAAACCATAAGCATCTGGTGCGCTATGCGTATGAGTAGCACCTATCAATATGTGGTTTGGCGGTATAGATTTGATCTGTCTACGTACTCGATCGCCTAGTACGGAAGGGAAGCCGAGAAAATCAGTGCTAACAAATGCAACTCTCGTATTATTATTCTCGAGAACCATTGCTCTAACTGTGAGATCACCTTGTTTTTTGCTGACAGGGTTTGATGGGCCCACCCCGCCTGAAACCGGTAACAGAGGATCAGGTGTGACCACTCTTACGGCAACTCCTGCACGAAACTCTGCCAAGCCAGAAGTACGGCCAATTAAAGCGATAACAAGCAAAGCGAATCGTATTGTTTTCATATGAAAATGAAGGGTGTTCACGATTGATTTATTATTTAAAAATGAAACTGATTATTAGGATTAAATTGCCAATATTCGTGTACTCAAAACAATTTAGTTAGCAGCCAGATGTCGGATGGTAAAGTAAGATCAATAATTAATTCGGTGTTCTTGTAAGGTAATCGGCTTTCTGTTAATGGACTGCTACTCATTCATGAATTCTAAAGAATTTATGTGATATCTGTTGTAATGCGTGGATACATTCAAAAGCATGGTTCATTGGTAACTGCTGCGTTTCTGTGGTTCTTCTGCTTTGTGTTTTTTATTAAAGCGAATTCTTTAACATCTCAGGAGATTAAAGAAGAAGCCTTGGGTTATTTTGATAATTACTGTTTCAGTTGTCATAATGAGGATTTGCAGAAAGGTAATCTCGATTTGACTCGTCTACTCAAGGAGGATCTTTTTGATAAATCCGTGGTTTTTGAGAACTTGATTGTGGGAAGAATGCCACCAGAAAAAAAGAAGCAGCCCACTATTGAAGAGAAAAGAGTTATGTTGAAATGGCTTTCTCAAAATCAGATTAAAAATGTTCCAAATCCTTATCGTCGAATTAGTCGGCATGAGTTTGTTCATTCGGCGAATGATCTATTAAATATTGATTTAGATCTTACTTCTATGATTCCGGAGGATCGAGGGACTCATGATTTTGATTCGGACCGTAGGGTATTATTAACTAGAGAGATGCTTGCATCTTATTTTTCGACGGTAGATGAAATGCTTGAGTTTGCTATGCCTATGAAAGGATTTTTCCCGGAGCAAATTTGGATCACAAACAAGATTAAAGATAGCCACAATACTTATAATATTTATACTCGGGAATATCGGGAAGGGATCCTCTTCTCTTGGACAAGAGCAAATAATGGCAACGATTACTCCTTCTTCTATGACAACTTTGAGCCGCCTGTAAAAGGCTGGTATGAATTAACTTTTGATGCAATGAAACTGGGGGAATTTGATGAAGACATAAGTGTTCAAGTTTTTTCAGGAAAGTATTATTTTGCGGATGATCGCCCTCAGCCTCAAAGATTATTGGGTGTAATTTCATTGGGTAACCGGAAATTACAATCACATACTATTCGTGGTTTTCTTCATCCGGGTGAAAATATTTCAGTGCATTGCTATTCCAAGCATACTTTTAGAAAGCAGAAAGGAGAGCAGGGGGCATACATTAAGCAATTAAAGGTTCGAGGGCCTGCTCTCGAACAGTGGCCATCATCCTCTTATAGAAATATTTTTAATGGATTGTCTATTCAAGCTCCTCCTAGGGAATCCAGAAATGTATCTATATTAAAGACTAAATTGGAGTCTATCGGTGGTGGTATTGCCGTTAGTAGTTTCCAAAAAGGCATGGAAAAAGAAAAGATGCAAGATGGTTCAAATAGAACCTTTTGGCATACAAGGTTTGAACCGACCTTGGCTAAGCCTCCGCATCATGTGATTATAGAGAATCCAAATGCCAAGGAAATTTATGGTCTGTCTTATGCGACTTGGTCTGGCGGTAATGGCAATGGTCAAGTTAAGGCTTATGCTATCTTTTTTTCTGAAGACGGTAAGTCTTGGGGGCATCCTATTTTAGAGGGAGATCTTGAGATTCGTTTGGCCAACGAACAAAACATTTTGTTTCCTAGTCCTACCACGCATCGCTTTATTAAGTTTTTAGTGACTGATTCATTCACTCTGGATGGCCGATCTCTTGCTTCCATCGGTAAATTGGATGTGATGGTTTCTTTGCCAAAAACAAATCGAAATATTGAGGTTTTGATTTCTGCTAATTCGCCTAGGCAGCTTAAAAAAGTAATTAAGCGATTTGCACAAAGGGCTTTTTCATCGGTTTTAACTGAGGAAGAACTAGCTCCCTATTATCGCGTAAGTCTCGATGTCTTGAAGGAGCAAGGTGATTTTGTTGAAGCCACTAAGGTAGGCTTGAAGGCGGTGCTTAGTTCTTACCGTTTTTTGATGGCACCAGGTGAACATATTAATCAGTCATATAGAAGATCGATGTATCTTTCTAGAGTTCTTTGGCTTTCGGTTCCAGATGAAAAACTTTTGTCTATTTCCAAAAAAGACAAACTCACAGGTGAACAACTTGAATTGCAAATTAATCGGATGCTGAAGAATGAGAAGAGTGGGCGAATGATTCGTTCTTTTTGTGCACAGTGGCTCAATCTTCGTTTGTTCAACAAAGTGACCCCATCGCTTAAGCTTTACCCGTTATATGATGATCTTGTGAATTACTATCTGCCTTTAGAAATTGAAGCTTATATGAATTATTTAATTCAGGAAAATCTGACTGTTTCTCACTTAATTGATTCGGATTTTTCATTTCTGAATCAGCGTTTGGCCCAGCATTACGGAATCGATGGAGTGGTCGGTCAAAAATTAAGAAAGGTGTCTTTCTCCGATGATGTGCCGAGGGGTGGTCTGTTGACAATGGGTGGAGTTTTGAAGGTTACTGCTGATGGTTTTGATACTTCCCCAATTGTGCGTGGTGCATGGGTTTCAAAGAATATTGTTGGTAATACCCTCTCTCCTCCTCCAGAAGATGTTAAGGCACTGGAACCTGAACACGGTCAGAATTCATCAACACTTCGGGAACAAATTGAACAGCATAAAAACAAGCAAGTATGCTTTACATGTCACAAGAGCATTGATCCCTATGGTTTTGCGCTTGAAAATTTTGATGCTGCTGGACAATGGCGTACGAATTATAAAATCAAGTTGCCTCATCGAGGGACCTTTCAATTTCGATTGCAAGGGTACTATAAACTTGCTGATGAAGTAGATGCGTCAGGAGTAATTGATAATGTTAAATTTAGTAATGTATTAGACTTTAAGAAAATCTTGCTCTCTGATAATAAAAAAATTGCATATAATTTTGCCAAGAAGTTTTTTGAGTATGCCAACGGATATAAGCCAAATTTAAAACAACGTATCTACCTTAACTCCATTATTTCAAATAATGATCAGGAATGTCGAATGAAAGACTTGATTGTTAAGATTTTGATCTATTCACTTTCTGAAGAGCAGGAATGAACAACATCAGTAGAAAAGATTTTTTGAAGCTCGGGGCGGCTCTCCCGTTAGCCATGCATTCTCTCAGTTTACGCTCTGAAGAGCAGAAAAAAAATCCTCCGAAACGATTTATTTTTATTAATAGTTGTTTGGGTTTTTACGAGCCATATTTTTTCCCTAAGAAGAGAGGTGATTTATCAACTTCAGATTATCTTAAGTTTGTGAAGACGAAAGAGAAGGTGACAGTATTCCAGAATCTCTTTCATCCTGGTATGGAAACTAGTAATCATGATTCAGAAAAATCTTTCCTTACTGGTACGCCTAGCCCCGAGTCTCCCAATTTTGTGAATGGAATTTCATTGGATCAAATTTTGGTGCGAAAAATGGGAAGAAATACTCGTTTCCCATTCCTTAATTTCAGTATCTATGATCGAGGTTGGGGATGCTCTTGGAACGATCGTGGTGCAGCTATTCCTCCGATGCATGATGAGGAAAAGATTTTTGAGATGCTTTTTAAAAAGGAAGATCTTCAGTCGAAAAAGCAGCAGCTGCAGAACGATCAAAGTATTTTGGATTGCCTTCGAAGAGATCTACAACAGTTACAAAAAAAGGATAGTCATAATGCTAAACTTGCGAGTTACAGGGCGGTAATTGCTGAAATGGAAGCGCAGTTAAATCATGAAAAATTCTGGTTGAACACCGAAAAGCCAAAGGTTGTTAAATCTCTAAGCGACGATCAGGAATTTACATTTTCTACTAAGATACGGAACCTTTTTGAATTAGCGAAACTAGCTTTTCAGACTGATTCGACCAGAGTCATTACATTTTCCATGGATTGGATTTATGGGGCTATCAAAGTACCAGGTGCTACTGGTGGTTGGCATACTTTATCTCACCATGGAGGTAAGCAGGATATGATTACTAAACTAAGTCGCATTGAGCTCGATACTCTTAAGCATTTTAATCAGTTCCTTTTTGAAATGGATAAAATCAAAGAAGGGAAGGGGACTTTACTGGATCATACGACTGTGGTGATGGGTAGCAATTTTGGGGATTCATCAAATCATACTTGTAATAATCTCCCTATGATTGTTGCAGGTGGTGGATATAATCACCAAATTCATACCGTTCTAGAGAAACAAACTCCTCTTTGTAATCTGTATTTGGAGCTACTACATAAGCACGATTTTGATGTTGATAGCTTTGGTAGTAGTGAAGAGGACATGGGTCTGTTAAATACTTAACTAGAACTAATTAACATTTGAGAAGCTTCGTATTGCCGGATTATAAATTATTAAAATATAAATAATAAATATTGATTTTATCAAAGTTGATGTGTAAGTATTAACCCATGTTGCAACTGGCTAATATCGCTTCGCAGGCTCTTGGACTCTTCATTTTTCTAATCTTGCTTGCTGTTATTATTGTAATCGTAAAAAGCAAAGGTTGAATGGAATTAAAAACATCGCCTATTATAACTAAAATGAAACCATAATAAGATATGCAAGACCCCGCACCCGATACTGAAAATGACCAACCAAAATCTATTACTAGGAATGGTTCTTATCCCGTAACAATAAAAGTATTCGGAATTTTAAATGTTATTTTTGGGGTAATGGGCTTTTGTGGAGCATTAGGAGGCATAATAAGCGTGCTTTTTTTAGAATGGGCTTCACAAAATCCAGATTTTTCTAGTGCTGTCAGCCAACAGATGTCAGAGGATCATTTAGCATATTTACAGATAATGATGTTTCCAGCTTTTGCGCTTGCTGTTTTATTATTTATTTGTGGTATAGGTTTATTGCAAAAAAAAGAATGGGGACGCAAATGGTCAATTATTTATGGAGTTCTTGGTATGCTTCAGAGCGTGATAAATGCTGTTGCAACCACTTTGTTGACGGATAATACCGAGCAGATCTTCACTGCTTATTTTGGGGGTATATTCAATATTGCATTTTCGGTTTGTATTTTATACTTTCTATCCAGAGAAAATGTCATTACAGCTTTAAATAAGTCAAAGATAAATTGAAAGCTGAAGCGAAATAATATTCGAAGACTTTAATATGAAAAATCAACCTCCAGTTATTAATAGAGAAACTACGCAATCTTCAGAATCAGATGTGGCTATGAGAATACTTCTGCCTGTAAATCGGTCAGGATACGCAATTGTCGCAGGTTATTTAGGCTTGGTATCAATCTTATTAATTCCTGCTCCATTTGCATTACTATTCGGTTTTCTAGGAATAAGAGATATTAGAAGTAATGATGAAAAGCACGGTATGGGAAGGGCGATTTTTGGAATTGTAATGGGAGCTATATTTTCAATTTTGCTTCTTATTTTTATTTTCTCCTCTATTGGTAAATGAATGCTGTTTTTTGTCT
>JAYZHR010000086.1:0-2984 GCA_036166355.1 Verrucomicrobiota bacterium
TCCAATGGCAAACACCAAAAACGGCACGAGAATCGACATAGGATCAATACCAAAACCCATAAGGTGTAATATCCCTAGTTGCCAGGCCACCGCAGCCACAGAACATCCCATCGGCAGCACTGAAAAAACAAACGACTGGGAATACAGCCACACTAGCAACGCCGTAACTATAATCGTAACACAGAAGAAAAAGATAACATTGAGGGCGCCATCACGAATATCTCCCATAACCTTGGCAAATCCAATGACATGCACTTTAACAAGTTCTGATTCATACTTTTCTCGCAGCAATTCCAATGCCCGCGCCACCGCAAAAGTATCTAGAGGCTGCTTGGTATCAGGATCTACATCGAGTAAGTTGGCCATTACCATTGCTCCATTAAAGGAGTCAGTTACAAGTCTACCCATATAATTGGATTTAAGGGCATTCTCTTTCACCTGAGCCAAGTCTTCCTGCGTGTTTTCGAAATCTGCAGGAACCACATTGCCTCCCGTAAAACCATCCTCTACTACCTCAGTAAAGCGCACGTTCGGTGTGAATAAAGATGTCACACTGGATTGATCCACACCCGGCATGGCATAGACGTCCTTTGTTAACGAATCGAGCTTGTTAAAATAGCCTTCATTAAAAATGTCCCCCTCCTCTACAACCATCGCCAAGATTATCCGGTTAGCGCCTCCAAATTCAGACTCATACTCGCGAAATTTCTGAATATACTCATGACCAAGTGGAAGTTGTTTTTCAAAGCGAGCATCTACCTTTGTCTGAGTCGCAAATCCAAACAATAATGCAGTTATAATCAGGAACAAAACAAGGAATCTTGCCCGATTTCGAAATAGCCATTTTTCAACCCAAAATGAAAATGAATTCTCAATCATTGGACCTACTTTTCTTCAAATCATCTGTAGGCATACGAAACACACCACGATCGGTTGTTACCAACAAGCTACCATCCTCCGACTGCCACAAATCGGTTGGCGTAGCAGCCTTATCCGACAAAGCCATTGTTTCAAACGACCCTCCATCTTCTGTACCTAACAACAACTCGCCAGCTCCAGCTAGAAGGATCACGTAACCATTCTTCAATTGAAGTCCACTGTGCAGTATAGCATTTGTAGGCGAATCAACCTTTTCCCACTTCAAGTCACTCTTAACCTTAAAAATATTACCTCGCAACCCATGCACAATAAGCGAATCATCGTTGTTCAAAGGTACTGCTCCAAAAAAGGATCCATCATACTGAGACTCCAATGGCTCCCATTCTTTACCCTGATTCTTACTTTTCCAAACGGTTCCAAACTCACCAATCAACCAAAGAGCTCCATTTTGAGCCAATGTAATTTGATAAAAATGCGGATCATCATCCTGCTGGGTTTCTATCCATGAATTTCCACCATCGTTGGTGGAAAAAAACTTACCATACGAGCCCACTATAAATCCACGCATGGAATCAATAAACCGTACATCCAAGAAAGCAGTTTCAGGATCATTCAAGATTTTTACTCTGGTCCAGCTTTCACCCCCATCCAGTGAATGAAGAACCGTAGATTGATGCCCTACAATCCAGACCTTTTTTTTATCCAAAAAATATACCGAATTAAGTGTTCGGCGTGTTGGGGATTTTTTCTGAGCCCAAGTTTTACCTTGATTGGTAGTTAGAAGTATATGACCACGTTCTCCAACAGCAATAGCTCGATCAGTCCGACCATGAATACCGAGTAATAAGGATTTCTTAGCCAATCGAGTAATTTCGGACGGGCCATCAATTGACTGGGCCACCGACTCAATTAAACTGAAACAAGATAATAAAAAAACTAAAAGAACAGAACAACGGGCCGAGGAAAACCTCGGCCCGTCTTTGGGTTGTTTTGGTTGTTTAGAAAAAAGAAACACCTAAAAGCTTGCCCTTATACTCAGCGACGACCACGACGACGAAGTGACGATGGAGTATAATTTCCTGGCTTACTCATAAACGAAAAGTCGTACATATCATTTTCATTATCCAAACCGTGTGCAAGATAACGTCCTGAAAGTATGTCCATATGAACTTCAAGGGTAGACCAAAATGATAGCACCTCATAGTAGTTAATACTATGCGCTTCAGAAACTCGCCAGAGTCGACCCTGTCCATCAAACTGGTCAACTACAAGAACACCCCAACTGTCTTCATCAATATAAAAACGACGCTTCGCATAAATATGACGTTTACCCTCTTTCAGTGTAGCTTCCACTACCCAGACACGATGCAACTCATAGCGAGTATGTTCTTGGTTAATGTGCAACGGCGTAACAATGTCCTTCACTTTTAACTCATCGCTATGCAATTTGTAGGAGTTGTAAGGAACATAGAGTTCCTTTTTACCAATAAGCTTCCAGTCGTAACGATCAATCGCCCCATTAAACATATCCAACTGGTCACTAGTACGCATACCATCAGATGCAGTTCCTGGATTGTCATAGGCCACATTTGGCGCGCGGCGCACTCGACGTTGGCCGGTATTATAAACCCAAGCACGTCGTGGGTCTGTAACCTGATTCAAAGTCTCGTGAACCATCAGGATTGTACCCGCCAAACGTGCAGGCGATGTTACCTTCTGCTCCATGTATGCCATGACATTTCCAATATTCTCAGAAGTCGCCCCTTTCTTATGATAATTCCAAAACAACTGCTCTTCTAGTTGTACAAGGGTATAATTACCAGAACGGGTAGGTGCAACCTGTCCAACCTTGCGAATACCGCTCAATCCACGATATCTGAGTAAATGATTCCAAATTACCTCTTGTCCATTTTGAGGAATCGGAAACGGAGTACCCCGGGAAGCCCCAACCACTCCGTTACCTTCGTCAGCCAACTTGGCTCTGCCAACGTTTGCTTTAGTGGCATCATAAATATCTTGAGGTACCGATGCACTACGTCTTGTAGGATAAATATGCATTTTGTAAGTCGAACCATACTAGTCTAAAAGTGCCTTGTGGCATTCAC
>JAYZHR010000087.1:0-5825 GCA_036166355.1 Verrucomicrobiota bacterium
ACATCGGTTAGACGGTGATAACGACCCTGAAACCGATAAGTGAGTTGCTCATGATCAATACCCATCAACTTAAGAATTGTCGCCTGCAGATCATGAACATGCACAGGGTCAACAACTGCATTAAAACCTAAATCATCAGAAGCACCCCAACTCATGCCAGACTTAACCCCTCCACCAGCCATCCAAATAGTAAACGCATAAGGATGATGGTCGCGCCCCCAGCGTGGGCGGTTTTTAATATCACCCTGAATAAATGGAGTACGACCAAACTCACCACCCCATATCACTAAAGTATCATCCAGCATGCCTCGCATCTTCAAATCCTTTAATAGTCCAGCACTAGGTTGGTCCGTATCCTTGCACTGCGTATACAATTCAGTCGTAAGACTATTATGCTGATCCCAACCAGCATGCATACACTGAACAAAACGCACCCCTCGCTCAGCTAAACGTCGTGACATTAAGCAATTATAGGCAAAAGTCCCAGGTTCCCGAACTTGGGGGCCATACATATCTAGCACATGATCCGGTTCATCAGAAAAATCAGTCAATTCAGGCACGGAGGTCTGCATCTTATAGGCCATTTCGTACTGGGCAATACGGGTGCGAATTTCCGGGTCACCGGTTTCCTGAAATTTAAACTCATTCAGCTCAGCCAAGTCATCCAGCAGTCCACGACGTAGCTCCGGCTTCATCCCATCAGGATTTTTTAAGTATAACACTGGATCACGACTACCTCGGAACTTGGCACCTTGAAAACGAGTTGGCAAAAACCCCGACCCCCAGTAGAAGTCATAAAAGATTTGGCCACACGATGTGCCTTTACTAACAGAAGTCATCGCTACAAATCCAGGCAGATTCTCGGAAGGATTACCTAAACCATAGTTCAACCAAGCCCCCATCGTCGGACGCCCTGGTATTTGAGCGCCGCTGAGTAAAAAAGAAATTGCAGGTGCATGATTCACTGCATCAGAATTCATGCTCTTGATAAAACAAATATCGTCAGCAGACTTGGCAATATGCGGCAAGAAATTACTAACCCATGCCCCACTCTGACCATGTTGCTTGAATGGCTCCACAGGCTGCAACATCAGCTTGCCAGCCGGATTTCCCGTCATTGTACTGAACCGCTTACCTTTAAAATATTCCTCGGGCACAGGCTTGCCGTGCAACTTAGGCAACTGATCCTTATAATCGTAAAGATCAATGTGTGTCGGCGCTCCATTTTGAAAAAGATAAATAATACGTTTAGCCTTTGGAGCAAAATGCGGAACTCCAGATATTCCATTCAACCTCTTACTTGAATCTCCCGCTGCAATCAAACCATCCCGCCCAAAAAGACTACTCAGAGCCGCAACACCAATACCCGTTGCACTGCGATCAAAAAAATGACGGCGATTAATGGCCAATTGCCTCTCTCGAACTGGAGCAGGCGAATTGGGATTCAATATGTTCCAAGGTGAAGACAACGTTTATTCCTTATTTAAGGTTTCATCTAGATTAAGAAGATTTAAGCAAACCGCTGTCCAAGCAGCAAGCTCGATCGGTTTAATCCGCCCATCCGGCTTGGAGTCACCATGAGATAAGTAAGCATTAGCTGAAACAGGATCATTACCAAAGGCTTCTTTAGCCCTCTCTAAAGACTTTTTCCAAATAGCCATTTCGTGCACTGAAAACTCGCGAGCTAGAACACGCTTGGAGGCCATATCCATACGATCTTCAACTTGTTCTTCCTCGTTTAGAATTACTTCTGCCAAAGAACGCGCCGCCTCCACATAAGTAACATCATTCATCGTGATTAAGGCATGCATCGGAGTATTAGTCCGTAAAGGTTTCACCTCACATACCTGACGTTTAGCCGAGTCAAAAAACATGGTAGGTCCAACAATCCTTCGCCAAAACGTGTATAGACTCCGACGATGTAATGCACGGCCTTTGGACTGACTGTAGCGTTTCCTTCCAAAGGATGTTTCTTCCCAGACCCCCTCTGGTTGGTACGAATTAACTGAAGCCCCACCCTGCTGATCATTAAGAATGCCGGAAGACGCAAGAGCCTGATCACGAATCATCCACGAAGGCATTCGAAAACGTGGCCCCCTAGATAATAATCGGTTTTCCGGATCCATCTCGTATTGTTCATTTGACAATACCTTTGAGCTTCGCTGATAAGTTTCACTAGTGACTATTGTCTTAATTAGATGTTTCACATCCCAGCCTGACTCCATAAACTCTACAGCCAACCAATCAAGCAATTCCCGTTGCAATGGGTACTCAGACTGCACTCCAAAATCCTCTGCAGTCTTAACAAAACCTATTCCAAACAACATTTGCCAGTAACGGTTCACAGTAACTCGGGCTGTAAGTGGATGATCACGATTTACCAACCACTTTGCCAAGCCCAAGCGATTATTCTTTTCTCCTTCTGGAAATTTTGGCAACGAAGCAGGGACACCGGCAACCA
Organism: Verrucomicrobiota bacterium; assembly: GCA_036166355.1. GTDB lineage: Bacteria > Verrucomicrobiota > Verrucomicrobiia > Limisphaerales > UBA1096 > UBA1096. The sequence goes on from JAYZHR010000087.1 coordinate 2,462, forward strand.
CCACTTCACCGCGTTTAGTATAAAGGCCACGATCCAGCATATAAGTTTTTCGAGGCTTTGACATATCCTGCATAACCATCACCTTGGCTAATTGCCGCTTCAACTGTTTTAATCTATCCTCCGCAGTTTTCTGATCATTTTTCAACTGAACCAATTCTGAATCCGTAGCCTCGTATGCTGATCTGATACGATTCTTTTGATTATCCGTTCGGTTTACTGAAGGCGTTTTCAATGCTGTCAAAAGGAGTTCTTCTTGACTCTCTAATTTCGGGTCCTTAATCGAAGTTTGATAGAGACGAAAGTAACCAATATTATGATTCTTCGCTGATGAATTAAACTTGAGAGACACTAAGAGCGTATTCTCTTCCTCAGCAGATATTGATTCCTTCAAGTAAAACATCGCAGCATGATCACGATCAATCGTACGGCCATTCCAAACTGCCCAACCTGTAGTAGCATCCTTATCATAAGCTTGATCAACCTTGTAACTACCCTGTTCATATGTTGCCTTACTGCTAGATATAACCAAAGGATTCTCGGCTCCCTTAAGGCGAAAACGAATATCAGTTAAAACAAAATTTCCAGAGTCTGATCGTGCCAACCTACCTTCTGTCATCGAAGGATGACGTAAAGCCGCTAGTTTAAATGCTGTAATATCGCTCTTTTTTAATTGATAAACTAATTCATACTCATCCTTTTCAGGATTATTCCCAGTCGCCAAAACAGAACCATTTGGCTCGATATTCAATATCTGACCCTTTGATTTAGCTTTGATCGGCCGAACTAATTCCCAGTGATCTGTTTTAAATTTCTCTAACTCCTGCATACGCTTGTACTCCCAAGCCATCTGCTCTTTAGCAATAACCTTACTCCTAACATCAACTTTCGCCTGACTCTGTTCCATAATCGCTTTTGCTCTATTAATTTGAGTCATTAACTCAGGAGAACCTGTCTCAATAATGGGAGGGGTTGCAGGATCGCCACCTCCCCCGTTAACTGGAGTCTGATTAAAGAAAGCGGTAAACTTGTAATACTCTCGCTGCGTAAGCGGATCAAATTTATGATCATGGCACCTACTACAATTAAGTGTAAGGCCAAGCCAAACAGTCCCCATCGTCTCAGTCATATCAAAGACATAATCAACTCGATTCTCCTCCGCAATACGACCACCTTCCCCATTAATCATATGATTACGATTAAACCCAGTGGCAAGTATTTGATCTTGTGTAGGATTAGACAGTAAGTCACCGGCTAACTGATGAATCGTAAATTCGTCAAAAGACATATTATTGTTGAATGCACGAACAACCCAATCTCGCCAAGGCCACATTGAACGCTCGCGATCACCTTGATAACCATTCGAATCTGCGTAACGAGCTGCCTCAAGCCAATCCCAAGCCATTCGCTCGCCGTAGTAAGGTGAAGCCAAAGTTCGATTTACAAGCCGCTCCCATGCCCCTGGCTGATCATCTGCCAAGAATCTCCGGAGTTGTTCAAGATTTGGAGGCAGGCCGGTTAAATCAAGTTTTAATCGCCGTATCAAAGTGCGCCTATCAGCACTTGGATTTGCGTTTATACCCTTGCCCGTCATTCCACGACTAACAAGTTCATCAATAGGATGCACTCCTTCTTGACTAAGCAAAGGCCTATTAACTCGCTCAAACGCCCAGTGCCGTCCCCACTTCGATCCCTGCATCACCCATTTTTTAAGCGTTTCAACTTGCTCAACAGACAAAGGCCTCCCCACATCTGGAGGAGGCATCAATTCGTCAGTATTCACCGCAGTAATGCGAGCAAGTAATTCGCTTTTAGATGGGTTAGTCGAATTCAACACACGATAACCATCACGATCCCTCTTGGCATCATTCTCTTCATCAAGTCTAAGATCCCCCTTTCGTGCTTTTTTGGGATCTGGACCATGACAATGGAAACATTTGTCAGAAAGGATAGGCAAAACATCTCGAGAAAAATCCAACTCCACTGAAAAACTAGAACTAACCAAATATGAACTCAAAAAAAACATAATTGGAAACAAACCAAAACGTTTACTTAAAATCCTGGATTTTCTACAAGACATCAATAGCAAGCCAAACAGAGTATTAATAGGTATACAGTGCCGTTTTGAGTACACCAATGAACCTCTACAGAAAAGTTTAAATCAAAATGAAGCAAAAGGAGCCCATATCGTAAGTCATGAATGAAGTTGACTACGCCACTTTCACCAGAGTAAGGATAGCGGCGATGAACAAGCCTAATGATTCATTATCCAGTAACCGCCGCGATTTCATAAAGACCACCGGAACAGTAACTGCCACCTCTGCTCTGGCCGGGATAGCTATACCTCGTGTCCATTCATCGACCGATGATTATACGAAGGTTGCTCTAGTTGGAGCAGGCGGCCGTGGCACAGGAGCTGCCGCAAACGCCTTAGCTGTACCCGAGGATATTGCTCGAACTAAACTTGTGGCCATGGCCGATGTATCAACGGCTAAAATGAATAATAGTTTTCGCTCTCTAAAACGGCGAGGAAAAGACCGAGTCGACGTGCCAGAAGATCGTCGATATATCGGTTTCGACGGCTACTCCAAGGCAATGGATAATCTAGACAAAGGTGATGTAGTTATTTTTACGACTCCTTGCGCTTTTCGGTGGGTTCACTATAAAAAAGCAATTGAACGAGGCTTAAACGTATTCATGGAAAAACCGGTTTGCCCAGATGGCATTACCGCAAAACGCATGTTTGCGCTCAACGAAGAAGCTAAGAAGAAAAATCTCAAAGTTGGAGTTGGACTGATGTGTCGACACAGCAAAGCTCGTGGCGAACTGTTCAATCGCATAAAAGATGGCGAACTAGGCGAGATAAATCTACTCCGCGCCTATCGACTCCATGGCCCTGTGGCGTCATGCTTTTCCTTACCGCCAAAAAAAGATGAGAGCGAATTACTATATCAGATACGACGCTTTCATAGTTTTATTTGGGCAAGTGGTGGATCTTTTAGTGATTATTTCATTCACAACATAGATGAATGCTGCTGGATGAAGGACGACTGGCCAATCAAAGCTCAAGCTGCAGGAGGTCGCCACTATCGTCAATCTCCCAGCGGCCAAGACTACGTCGATCAAAACCTCGATTCTTACACTGTTGAATACACATTCAAGGATGGAGCTAAGCTTTATATGCATGGAAGAACCATGAATGGTTGCCATGGTGAATTTGCAAGTTATGCACATGGATCAAAAGGACTTGGGATCATATCGCAAGCCGGGCACGCTCCTGCTCCATGCAAAATCTTCAAAGGTCAAAGCTCAAGTGATCCAGTCGCATGGGCTTATCCAGGCAGAGAAAGTAATCCTTATCAGGATG
>JAYZHR010000088.1:0-5781 GCA_036166355.1 Verrucomicrobiota bacterium
ATTATCAAGACGTTTAATTCAACCAACCTTAAGATTACTTCTCTTCAGCGTTGTGCCAAGTTAAGCGGTAGGTTCCGCTATCTTTACGCCTCCTTATGAATACAAATTTTTTCATGCAGGTTCTATGGTCCGTATTTGGTCCGTATTCTACAGCCCCTTTCAGGGTTTTTGACGGCAAAAGAAGGAATAACGGAAGGCATCCGGTCGGAGAAGGAATCCACGAAAAAACCCCCAAAAACGTTAAGTAATCAGGGGTTTTAAATTGGTTGCGGGAGCCGGATTTGAACCGACGACCTTCAGGTTATGAGCCTGACGAGCTACCGGGCTGCTCCATCCCGCGGTCAATGGGGGACGGAAACTATCACTCTTTAGTTTTTGTTCAAGTCGTTTTTGATATTAACAACAGTTTAAGCATCGGGATAATCAACACTAAACCACACTTTATCAGCAGCAGCCTTTAATGCTAAATCCATTACGGTTTGAACACGGGCTCCCTGTAAAAAGGACGGTTCACATTCACGCTCATTACGTATAGCATCAATAAACTCAAAATCTTGATCCCAACGAAAAGAAATCCCCGGATCTCCTTGAAATGGATCCCGTTTTGAACCCGGCCATGTAAGAAACTCTTTAGGAACATCAACGGTTTTCAACCCTGTCTGAGATTTTCGGGCAATTTGAAAACAATTTGGATTCTCAAGTTGAAAAATCATCGATGCATCACTCCCATTAATCTCGCAGTAATCCTGACTCCGAGCGCCCTCTCCTCTACCAGTTGCAAGCTTGCTACTTTCCAAAACTCCAGTTGCGTTATTTTTGAATTCAGCCATAACAGTTACCCAATCTTCAAGATCAGACTCCAACCCCTGACGATCATTAACAAAACGACGCGTATCAGCAGTAATACGCGACATATCACCAATTAAAAAATGAGCATAATCAAGACGATGAGATAACATGTCCCCCAACTCACCTGAACCTGACATCTTCTTAATTTGCCGCCAACCAATATTTCGATCACCCCAGTCCTGCAATCTACAAGTACGTATATGGTACGGCTGGCCAATATCACCAGCATCTACAAGGTGCTTCATATAACGCATCGCCGGAACAAATCGGTAAGTAAAAGCCGTCATGTGACGAACTTTATTTTCTCTAGCACAAGAAAGCATATCAAGTGTCTCTTTTTGATCCATCCCAAGAGGTTTTTCGCAGAGGACGTGCTTACCATTATTCATGGCTTCAACTGCCATCGGTGCGTGCGTAAAATTAGGAGTGGCAATAATTACTGCATGAATATCATCTCGCTGAACTAGCTCTTTATAGTCAGTTGTGTGAACATCAACACCGGTTTGCTTCACTGCCCTTTCCAACACTTCAGAGCTATTGTCGCATAGACCGACTAATTTTGTATCTGCACACAATTCCAGCCCTGGAAGATGATTCTGTAGAACTATCCCTCCACAACCAATTATCCCAACTCCAATAGTAGACATAATAATTAATATTTAATTAAAACAAAAACCAAGCATAGCTTGGAAAATTAAGGCAGATGATCTTAGTCCTTCCAATAAACTTCGCCAACAAAATCAAACCACTTGGCCAAAAGGCCTATTTTCGGTTAGATTATCCCCCGCATGAGCGTGACTTTAGATAAAGGCACCGAAGGATTGATGGTTCGAGACCGCATTGCTGAATTGGGCCAACGCGTCTTGGACGGTGGACAGATTAATCGTGATGAAGCACTTGATTTGATAAATATCGAGTCTAATGCTGATATTATGGATCTGCTATCTTGGGCCAATCGTATCCGTGAGCATTATAAAGGAAACAAAATCCACCTTTGTTCCATCATTAATGCTAAAGCTGGGGCCTGCTCGGAAAATTGCTCATTCTGCTCCCAATCAGCCGCTTATCAAACTGATTCACCGCGATATGGCTTTGTTGATCCTGAACCAGTGCAAGATGCAATGAGTGAAGCCAAGGAAAACGATGTTACTGCCGTTGGCCTAGTTGCTGCTTGGAGAGGGCTAAAAGAAGGTCCTATGCTTGATGAAGTATGTGATCGAATACGTGAGATGAAAGAAAACGGAAAGTCTCGACCCGATGCTTCTCTAGGATTGATTGAATCGCAAGCAGTCGCTGACAGACTGAAAGAAGCAGGTCTATCATGCTATGGCCACAATCTCGAAAGTTCACGTCGATTCTTCCCTGAACACTGCACAACGCACTCGTTTGAAGACCGCCTAAAAACAATTCAATTTCTTAAAAATGCGGGTATCAATATTTGCTCTGGAGGCATAATTGGCATGGGCGAAGAACGTGAGGATCGAATTGATCTGGCACTTGAGATTCGTGCAATCGATGCCAACGTGGTACCTGTAAATATTCTAAATCCAATTCCCGGAACACCACTGGAAAACCAAGAACAGCTTCCTCCGATGGAAATCCTTAAAACTATTGCATTGTTCCGATTTATTCTACCTCAGAAAGAAGTCATGATCGCCGGTGGACGAACGGTAAATTTGCGTGATATGCAGAGCATGGTATTTACCGCAGGCGCTAGTGCACTAATGGTTGGAAATTATCTAACAACACTCAATCAACCAGTCGAAAAAGATCTACAAATGTTAAAAGATCTAGGTCTTGATCCAGACTGGGATAATAATTTTTCTGACCAAATTTCTAGCAACGCAGACTGCGGAAGCCGCTGTAACTCTTCAAATAAACCCGCGAAAGAACTCCTGCCAGCTTGAAAAGCTAATAATGAATAAGCCGCTCGGAAAAAATGAAGGCGGTTATTTCGGAGAAACCATAATAATTAGCGACATCTTGGAACGTGCCTTAACCGCTGCAAGGCAAAACGGATGGACAGTAGATATTTTTCCTGAAGCTAAGGAATTACCACTCTACGGATTACGACGAATATCCAAGCAAGAACGGCTTTCGGCATATATTTCTGCCGGAATCCATGGTGACGAGCCAGGAGGCCCAATGGCATTAATCAATATGCTAGAACTCAATACTTGGCCTAGCGATATCAGCCTTTATCTTTGCCCATGCCTTAATCCAACCGGATTCCCAAAAAATACTCGTGAAAATCTAGTTGGAGTCGATCTAAACCGGGATTATCGACATTTCAATTCTATTGAAACAAGAGCTCACAAAGCTTGGATAGATGCTCTACCTTCATTTGATATAAGTATTTGTCTCCATGAAGATTGGGAAGCAAATGGCTTCTATTTATATGAACTAAACCCCGATTGAATAGCCTGTGCTTCGCAACATATACTTCGCTCTGTCTCCTCAACTTGCCCAATCGATCAATCCGAATTGATTGACGGACGACCAGCTAAAAACGGCTTACTTAAACCATTAACATCACCGGATGCTAGACCATTATGGCCCGAAGCATTTTATATTGTACAAAATAACAAAACACGCCTCTCATATACTTTAGAAGCTCCATCCGACTTCCCTTTAGCCATTCGCACTCATGCACTTCGTGTTGCTGTTGAGACAGCTCTAAATATTCACTTAAAACAAATTTAATATTCATAAGAATTTATACATAGCCAAATTTCTTTTTATTCTATATTTAGCAATCTCAACTTTTGCTAATGCGTATTCAGATGTATCTACAGATTTAAATTCAGAGGTTATTATACAATTCCAAAATGCCGATGGTGGCTGGCCTAAGAACATTAAATGGAAAGAAATTAAAACAATTAAAGAGGCAAGAGATATTGCAAAAAAACAAAACGCAAAAAGTACCATCGATAATAGCGCTACATATACAGAAATAAGATTATTAACGAAATCATATAACAAAACCAGAAACCCATCTTATCGCGAATCCGCTCTACGTGGCCTGAAATTTATTTTACACGGACAACATGCAAGTGGCGGATGGCGAGGATCCGATGTTGATGCCATAACATTTAATGACAATGCAATGATTGGCGTTATGGAACTCTTAAAAGAAATAACTCAAAAAAAAACTGAATTTCAATGGGTAGAAGAATCAACACGAAAACAATGCCAAAAAGCCTTGGATAAGGCACTAAGAGTCGTACTTAATTGTCAAATTTTGGTTAACGGAAAAAAGACAGCATGGTGTCAACAGCACGACCATATTTCTTTAAAGCCAATCAAAGCTCGAACCTACGAACTTCCATCGATTTCGGGAGGAGAAAGCGTAAAAATAGTACGCTACTTAATGAAAATCGACCAACCAAGCATTGAAATTATAGAGGCTATTGAAAGTGCAGTGATGTGGTTTCGCAAATCAGCTATAAACGGTATTCGAATCGAAAAATTCGAAATAGAACCGGTACAGTATAATAACAAGATCATTAAACAAGATATAGCCGTTATTCCTGATCCTAACGCAAAACCAGTCTGGGCAAGATTTTATGAAATTAAAACTAATCGACCCTTTTTCTGTAATCGAGATGGAGTTAAAGTTTATTCACTTGCTGAAGTAAAACTCGAACGTCGCACCGGTTACTCTTGGTACAATTCCTCTCCCCATACACTACTTGAAGATGATTACCCAAGGTGGAAACAAAGAATCACAATTGAAAAAGAATCCAATTAAATTTTTAAATATTAACTATATTGATATCTTTAACTAGACTTGAAAGATAACAAATTTAATGATATATTTATCTTATGAAATTTATTTTATCATTCTGTATTGGCACTATTCTTTTGTTAACCGGCTGTGGACTATCTGAACGCCCACAGACAAAAAAAACTATTTCCCCAGAAGGTGATCCCGTAGGCAAACTAGACGTAGCTCATTGGGTCAAAGGCAAATCAGTTGATATTTCTCAAGGGGTTAACGTAGTTGAATTTTGGGCGACCTGGTGCCCTCCTTGTCGGACGAGCATCCCGCATTTGAGCAAAACTCAAGCCAAGTATAAGGATCGTGAAGTCAACATTATTGGCATAACTAATGAACCTCTAGAAACTGTAGAGCCATTTGTTAAAAGAATGGGTCAAAAAATGGAATACAGTGTTGCAATCGACAATGGCCGAGCAACCAGTAAGGAATTCATGGAACGCTATAACGTAAGAGGAATACCACATGCATTTGTAGTTAAAAACGGTAAGGTTCTATGGCATGGCCACCCAATGGATAACTTAGAAGAAGCTATAGATAATGCACTAAAATGAATTACCAACAAACAATGTGAATCGTTATAAATTTGATTCATTCGTTCGAATTTAAATTAAATCTAATTACATTGCATCGATCTTAGCCAAACGTTCTTTAGCTTTTTGGCCTGGAGTTGTATCCGCACACTCGTCAGCAACCCGCCTAAGCAACTCCAATGCCTTCTCAGTTTCCCCAAGCTTTCCAGAATATAGATTGCATAGATGAATAGCAGCCCATCCCCAACGTTTGGTTGGCAAATCCATTGTCAAAATTGATTCATATTCCAGTGCTGCGGCCCTATAGCTAGCCAAATCATTCTCATAAATTTCTGCTATACGTTGATGAGCATGAAACTCGCCTGGATATTTTTCTGTATAGTTACGTAAAGCATCAATACTCTCAATGTAAGCACCATCCGCCCATAATTGTTCAGCCTCCTCATACAAATCTGCCTTCTCTGATTTTTCACTTTTATTGTAGAATCCCTTTGCAATGCGATTGCCTGCTAAATTTCCTACATCCCTTGCAACAAAAAATGCGAAAGTCAAAATTGAAACTAGCATTCCAGCTATATAGCCTACCAAACTACCCTTTGCCTTTTCATCTTCGGCAACTAA
>JAYZHR010000089.1:0-37441 GCA_036166355.1 Verrucomicrobiota bacterium
TTTTGAACTCAATCCTGTCGATTTTATGCTTGGAAATGCGTAAAAAGAGCCATTCGGCAACTGGCATTCTAATCCCATTTCATTATAAGCTGACACAATATAATTTCGACGAAGGCGAAATTCCTCCTTCATTTCCTCGACTGGACCAGCTCCGTTTTTAAGAGCTTCAATAGCTGCATCCTGACTAATAGTGCTAGCACATAGCATCGAGTATTGATGAATACGCATCATTGCATCTACCAACTCAGGGGGACCACAAGCATAACCAATCCTAAAACCAGTCATTGCATAAGCCTTGGAAAAACCATGCAAAAAAATCGTACGCTCGGCCATAGACGGAAGTGAAGCAATACTGACATGATTCCCTTCAAAGGTGAGTTCAGAATATATCTCATCAGTAATGACCAAAAGATTATGCCTTTTAACCAACTCCGCGATTCTCTCTAAGGCATCGTATGTCATTGTACCTCCAGTCGGATTGGTAGGAAAATTAAGAACCAACGCCTTGGACTTTGGTGTAATTGCCTTCTCAATTGCTTCTGCTGTAACAGCAAAACCATTCTCCGCCAAGCATGGTACCGGCACTGGAATACCATGAGCCAATGAAATCCCCGGGGCATAACTGACATAGCAAGGCTCATGGTAAATAATTTCATCACCAGGATTAATTACAGCTCTAAGCGCAAGGTCGAGAGCCTCACTTACTCCAACACTAATTAAAACCTGAGATTCAGTTTTATATTGAACACCAAAATTCTCGCCTACATAATTACTAATAGCATTACGTAATCGAGGAAGACCCAAATTGGAAGTATAACTAGTTCGACCTCTTTCAAGTGAGTAAATTGCCGCTTCTCGAATATGCCATGGAGTAACAAAGTCCGGCTCACCAACACCAAGAGATATGATGTCCTTGCGACCTTGAACAAGTTCGAAAAACTCACGGATTCCAGAACGCGGAATGTGTTGTATTTGCTGAGCGATCAAGTCGCTGGACTTAAAATTTTGTGACATGGGCAAGGCCTAGGCTGCAGCTTTTTTCTGCCGACGATGAATAATGGGTTGCGCTTGACCAAGTACAACTTTCTCATCGATCTTAACCGAAGAAATATCATCTGAATCAGGAATCTCGTACATAGTTTCAAGCATCAATTTTTCCATCAAGCTCCGAAGACCTCGAGCCCCTGTACCTCGCTTAATTGCAGCATTAGCCAATTCCCGTAACGCACCATTTGTAATATTCAATTTTACCCCATCTATCTCGAGCAATTTAGAATATTGTTTAATAAGCGCATTCTTTGGTTCAGTCATAACACGCATAAGTTGTTCCTGATCGAGCTCCTGAAGTGCAGTATGAACCGGTAATCGACCAATGAACTCTGGTATAAATCCATAACCGAGTAAATCCTCTGGTTCGACATGATTCAAAATAGTCTTTCGATCCAAAACCTCATCCGGTTTCTTCATTTTACCATCACCAGAAAATCCTAGCACATGTTTCCCAACACGACGCTCCACAACCTTATCGAGATCAACAAAAGCACCTCCACAAATAAAAAGAACATTGGTTGTATCTAGCTTTATATATTCTTGTTGAGGATGCTTTCGACCTCCCTGAGGAGGCACATTACAGACAGTTCCTTCTAAAATCTTTAGTAAAGCTTGCTGGACACCTTCTCCAGAAACATCTCGCGTTATAGAAACGTTCTCTGTGCGACGAGTAATCTTATCAATTTCATCAACATAAATAATTCCAATCTGTGCACGTTTTACATCGTAGTTCGCAGCCTGCAATAGCCGAAGAATTATATTTTCCACGTCGTCACCAACATATCCAGCCTCAGTCAACGTTGTTGCATCAGCAATAGCAAACGGAACATCCAATAAGCGCGCCAATGTTCGAGCTAACAAAGTTTTTCCGGACCCAGTTGGACCGAGTAATAAAATATTACTCTTTTCAATCTCGATTTCATTTCCAGCATCAGTATCAGTAGTAATTATCTTTTCATCTCCCTCAGTCTTAACAGTAAGGCCGGACTGAATTCGCTTGTAATGGTTATAAACTGCAACTGCTAATGTTTTCTTTGCATCATCTTGGCCTATGCAGTGGCTATCTAGTTCAGACTTGATCTGCCGAGGCTTGGGAACCTTCAAATTGATAGCCTTCTTTTTTTCCTGATCCTGAAGCTCTTTATCTAAAACATTTTTACAAACCAGAATGCAATTGTCACAAATATATACTCCCGGCCCTGCAATAAGTTTTCGGACTTCTGCATGCGATTTCCCACAAAAACTGCAAAGAGTGATTTGGTTGGGGCGGGCCATTTAAATAAATTACTTATTCTTTTTTTCGTCCTTTTGACTAGAAATTTCCTTACGAGATTTTACAACATCATCTACCAATCCGTACTTCTTAGCTTCTTCGGGAGACATAAAATAATCTCGGTCTGAATCTTCGACAATTTTTTTGAGTTTCTGGCCAGTGTGTTCAGCTAATATTTCATTTAAGCTATCCTTTAAGCGTTGTATTTCTGCAGCCTGAATTTCAATATCAGATGCGTTACCTTGTGCCCCTCCCCATGGCTGATGAATCATGATACGTGCATTTGGCAATGCGTAACGCTTACCTTTAGTTCCAGCAGACAGCAACACTGCCCCCATGCTAGCAGCCTGACCAATACAATAGGTATTCACATCACAAGTCAAAAATTGCATTGTATCGTATACAGCAAGCCCAGCTGTGATACTCCCACCCGGCGAATTGATATACAGATGAATATCCTTTTTCGGATCCTGCATTTGCAGAAACAACAATTGGGCAATCACCAGATTCGAGATCGTATCATCAATAGGCGTACCAATGAATACAATACGGTCTACCAACAATCGCGAATAGATGTCATAACCACGCTCACCGCGGCCAGTCTGTTCAACGACCATTGGAACCAAAAAATTATTAGCCTCCAAGCCTTCCCTCATGGCCGGCGACCATAACGACCGTAAGAACAAGCCGTCAAGTTCGAGTAGCCTCAGCCTTGGCCTCGGCGTCAGCTTTAAATCGAGCTAAACGCCGCTTAATCTCAACATCATTAGCCCAAAGATCCCTTCCATCTTCAGGCAATCTATTGATTGGATCATAGTAATAGAAAATTTCACCCGGCTTAGCTGTAGGGGAAGTCCAGGCTGATACTCCAATTTCTTGATCGTAGAGCGTGTAGCTGGAAATTTCACGTTTTCCACCTCCCCCTGGAGCATCACAAACCACTCTAGGTGTATTAAATCCTGCTATAGCGCCTTGAAGTCGACGCGACAAATATTCCGCCTTACTAACCGTCGTGCGAAGATGTTCGCACCCAGGCACCATGTCGTGCAAATATACATAATACGGCTGAATAAGCTGGCTAGATAATTTCTTGGAAGTGAAGTGTAAACAATCAAAACCATCATTGACTCCACTGATTAATACAGACTGATTTCGAACTCTCACACCGGTCTCAGACAAAACCCTCATCGCACGAGAAGTCCATTCTGTAATCTCTCGATCCGTATTAAAGTGCGTATGAAGCGCAACTTCTTTCATTTTTTCACGACCAAATTCACAAACCTGACTCAATGACTCTACCCACTCAATATCACTGGTAAACTTCATCGGCATTATTGCTAAACCTTTGGTAGCAAAACGAATCCGACGCACCGTAGGTATCTGAAGTAAAGTGATTCCTATTTGACGTATTTGGTGAGGACGCAGCAATAAAGCATCGCCTCCAGAAATTACGATATCCTCTAAATCAGGATGATTACGAATATACTCAAATGTAGAATCCCATTCATTGGATTTCGCACCATAAGTCGACTTACTTTTAATCGCAGTACTACCTCCAACCACACGACTTCGAGTACAGAAAGAACAATAGACCGGACAAAGGGTTAAAGGTAAAAACAAAGCCTTATCTGGATAACGATGTGTAAGATACGGAGTAGCCTTGTGACCATCCTCAGCCAACGAATCATTTGACACATGCGGATGATCAGATACGAATTGCGAACCTAGGGGCAAAAATTGGCGACGTACTGGATCATTTTCAAAATTCTCCCAATGAATTCGAGAAAATATGTAAGGAGTAAGACGGACGTTCATAGGTGTCTTTAGTAGTCCATCCTCAATATCTGATATCAATGCAGGAGCAGCCAATTGACCTAAAGCTTCCTGAATCCCTTGAATAGAAGTTACAGAATTGCGTTGTTGCCAACGAAAATCACCAAAAGTCTTGGCATCTATATCACGCCATATCGGTATAGCCCTCCAAAACTCTGAACGATCAAAGTTGTAATTTAAAGGACCTCCCCCTCCCGGTTGAGCACAGGGTGATTCAGAAGATAAAGTTGTAATATTATCAATCAAACCCATCTTATAAGCTTAGCTTAAACCAAGCTATGTCAGTTGATAGTAACACAATTGCTAAAGATTGCGAATCAATTTTATTTACTCTCACCGTTTAGTTTTGGAAGTGACCTTAACTTCAGAGATGACCATCTTCTTGTCGATTGCCTTGCACATATCATATATGGTCAAAGCAGCAATAGAAACCGCTGACAAAGCCTCCATCTCGACACCGGTTTTGGCTGAGATACGGACAGAACTGGTTATAATTATGCAGTCCCGACTATCCGGAATTTCAAAATTAACTTCTATATGTGTAATGGAAAGTGGATGACAAAGAGGTATTAGTTCACCCGTTTTTTTGGCTGCCATGATTCCAGCTAATCGGGCTGTTGCTAGCACATTTCCTTTGGCCGTATCTCTGTTCTCAATCGCATTAAGAGTTTCTTCAGCTAAATAAATCTTGCCGAAAGCCATCGCCTCCCGATCCTGAATTGGCTTTAACGATACATCCACCATGCTTGCATCACCTTCAGCATCAATATGGGTCAACTTACTCATTATTATTTAAACTATCCTTCCAAGCACAAATCATTTCAACCATACGATCTCTAAGCAATTGTTCAGGCTGGATATGTTTAGGAATGAAATCTGGAGACGTTCCAAGTAAGTCAGAAGTCACCAAAATCTGTCCATCGCAGTCACTACCAGAACCGATACCAATTGTAGGAATCTGTAACATAGCGGTTATCTCCGCTGCCACCGTAGAATTAACCAACTCAAGTACCACACTGAAAGCACCGGCTTCAGCAAGTGCTCGAGCGTCATCAAACAATGCTTCTCGCTGCGCAGAGTCACTTCCCTTGATTCTATATCCGCCCTCCACAATAATACTTTGGGGCAACATTCCTATATGCCCAAGAAATGGGATACCGGCAGAAATAATCGCCTCAACCTGAGGTAATATCAAACATCCTCCCTCTGCCTTGACTCCCTCCGCACCGGCTTCTATCAAACGCGTAGCAGACAAAACAGCCTGCTGAGGAGTTTCGTATGTTTTGAAAGGCAAATCCGCCACAATCAATCCACGAGGCTTAGAACGCGCGACAGCCCGGACATGATGCTCCATTTCATCAATAGTCACTCGCGTTGTGTCAGGATAACCCAATACTACCATCCCTAAGGAATCTCCTACTAACAATAATTGAACACCCGAAGCATCAAGCAACTTCGCCATAGGATAATCGTAAGCTGTCAGAGCCGCGATCGGCTCCTGCCCTTTGCGATTTATAATAGTTTGTGGCGTCTCCCGAGTCTCACTCACACCAAAAGATTCCCCACTTCGTTCATAACGCTCAAGCGCAAATTCCAATCATCCCCCTCTTTTTGGATCAAGCCACGGTGTTCTTGCCCAATACCACCTTGATGATTTCAGTGCCTCTGCATGTCCATCAGTGAAACTAACGTTGCTTTTTTCACTATGACGCAAATGGGGGCCACCCCAGTTTGGATCTCCAGGATTCATAGCACAAGCACATGGCGTAGAACTAGCTGGATCTTGAACAATCCAACAGCCTGGTTTCTCAGGAGATTTTGACGTAACAGCCTTCATTGGATCAGTGGTGTTTTTCGGTAAAGTGCCACCATCTGTTTTGTAAACAACCGTGGAAGGACTAATAACGGCACTTTCTTTAAGCGAGGCATATTCCCAAGTATTAGGCCAATCACAACCACCAAGCTGGAAATTAGCCGCATAGTTATTTGTTGTCCTTTCCATATCGTAAAGTGTCTCTTTACGCTGATGTCCCTTGCTAGGGCATCTCAGTGTAGCCTTTGTTTCCTGATAATCATAAAGATAATTGAACCAAGAACGTCGGTTTTGTTGATTCCCTATAAGTGAAAAAGTCCATGCGTATCGGTCCTCGTTATCACCAGAATAAAGCTTAGCAGCCAGCGAAAGTTGCTTGAGTTGATTTAGGCAATATACCTCCTGCCCTTTAGCTTTTGCTTTAGCCAACGCCGGCAGTAACAGACCAGCTAAAATAGCTATGATTGCAATAACCACAAGTAGCTCTATTAAAGTAAAGGCACGGTTTTGATATTTCATTTAATTAAGTACGTTTAACTAAAGAAAACATCGCGATTGAACAATCGCATTACAAGAAAAAATCAATATTAACCCTTCAAAAACATACCTAATAGCAAGACTGATTGTCATAGCTGAAAAATTAAAAAATATGAATAGTAATTCCTTTGTAATAAATAGGCCTTGAAAAGGACATCACGCTAATCCGTAATTGGGGGTAGATGAACAAACGATCGCTACAATTCCTAGAGACACTTGTGAACACCCCAAGCCCATCCGGACACGAATCTCGTGGATTAAGAGTATGGCTAGATTATGTCGATCAATATGCTGATGAAACTTACTCCGACTCCTACGGAAACTGCGTTGCCGTTCTAAATAAAGGAGGAGGACCTCGTCTCATGCTTGCTGGTCATGCAGACGAAATTGGCATGACAGTCAACTATATCGACGAAAATGGATATATTTATGTCCGTAAACTCGGTGGGACTAACCCGGCCATAACTAAAGCTCAGAGATTAACAATTCACACTCGAAAGGGGCCTGTAAAGGGTGTCGTCGGAAGCGTCGCCCCTCACTTAATGAAAGGTGAAAGTAGCAATGGCGGCTCCAATCATATTCAGGATTTGTTTGTGGACATCGGTGTAAACTCCCGAAAGGCAGCAGAGAAAATAATTCGAATCGGAGACCCCATTACCCTAAACGACAAATTTGAGATGCTGAGAGACGATCTAGTTATTGCTAGAGCTTTTGATAACAGGGTAGGCACCTGGGCAGTTGCTGAAACAATTCGCCTGCTTAAAACTAGCAAGACTAAACTAAATGTTGAAGTTTGCGCAGTTGCCAACACTATGGAGGAAGTAGGATTGTTTGGCGCTAGGCAAATTGCTTACTCACTGCATCCAGAAGTCGCACTAGTCATGGACGTAACCCATGCAACTGACTACCCAACCGTAGACAAGCGACAACATGGGGATATAAAAGTTGGACAAGGCCCAACTGTCACTCATGGAAATTGTAATCACCCGGAAGTGATTAAACGTATCGAGCAGGTAGCAAAAAAACTGAAGGTTAATTTGCAACATGAAGCCATATCTGCCACTAGCGGCACTGATACCGATGCTATTTTTTGGACACGCGGTGGCATTCCCAGCGGGCTCATCAGCCTCCCCAATCGTTATATGCACTCTCCGGTAGAAGTCGTAAGCCTCAAAGATCTGGAACAGATCCCGCAGATCATGGCTGGGTTCGCTAAGTCCATAAAACGCGGTGAACAATTCAAAGTGAAAATCTAACCATTATTCACCAATCCTCCTTTGGACTCGCCTAGCTCAATCGAGACACACATTATGTTTCTTTACACTAAATCGAACCCAGCTATGAATATATTTGTTCGAATGCTTTGCTTGATAGCTCTTGGTAGCACTTCATTATTAGCAGAGGAAAGCAAATTAAACTGGAAAGCCTTACCGGATATTCCCGATAAAATTGGAGTAGCCGGACCATTTTCCGGGGTTCACAACAACGCGCTCATTATAGCCGGCGGAGCCAACTTTCCCCAAGGAGTACCATGGCGTAAAACTGCTGATGGTTATAATTCTCCAAAGGTCTATTACGACAAAATTTATATTATCACAAAAAACGGTGAAGAATATAGCATCAACGAATCTCAAACCAAATTGCCACAGGTAATCGGCTATGGAGTTTCTATTCCCACCGAAAATGGTGTCATATGTATTGGCGGTGAATGGAAGGATAATATCAAGAATGACACCACCAAAAGATATGACTCCACTATGCATCTTTCAGACAAGGTCTTTGCTCTCTCGTATAGGGATGGTGAAATCACAGTAGATGTCGATTACCCAGATCTTCCAAATGCCACTACTGCAGCTGCAGGAACTTTGATTAACAACACCATTTATTTAGTAGGTGGCGACAGCGGTAAAGGAGCAACTAAAAATTTTTGGACACTCGACTTAAGGAAAAGAGGAAAAAAAGATTTTAAGTGGCAAAAGAAAACTCCTTGGGACGGAGCTGCCAGAACGCATCTTATTGCAGCTAGTCAAAGCGATGGAGCCTCAGACTGTTTATATATTTTCAGCGGAAGGATGAAGGACGAATCTGGACAGTGGCAACCTCTAAAGCATGTACACAAATTCAATCCAAAAACCGATAGCTGGACGCCACTTGAGGAAAAAATCCAAACCATGGATGATTCCAAGCCACGCTGGATTATGGCAGGCACCGCTGCTGCCATAGGATCAAACAGCATATTAATTTTCGGAGGAGCAAACGGAAAAATATTTAACACTCTCGAAAGCCTTTCAGCTCAAATCGACGATGCTATTAAAGCTGGAAACATTGAAGCGGCGTCAACGCTGAATACAGAAAAACAAAAAATTCAAGATACTCACATCGGTTTCAGTCGAGACATCTTGATTTTCAACACAATCACAGGCCGTTGGCGTGAATTTGCCAAGTTTGAGGAAAGCTACCGTAGCGCCACTGCCCCAGGCGCAGTCGACCAAGTAGCGACCGGGAGTCACGTTACAACTACTGCCGTAATGTGGGGTAATTCAATCATCATTCCTTCCGGTGAAAGCAGCCCAGGTATTCGTACTCCGAACATATGGAAAATTGATCTTGCAAAGAAAAAACGAAGTTTTGGCATAGCAAACTGGATAGTATTAACCTTATACATGGTTGTACTCATTGGAATTGGCCTACATTTCTCACGTAAAAACAAAACTGCAGAGGACTATTTTATTGCAGGAAAACGTGTCGTCTGGTGGGCCGCCGGATTGAGTATTTTTTCAACCATGTTAAGTGCAATAACATACCTTTCCTTACCGGCGAAAGCATACGCAACCAATTGGACATGGTTCATCTTCAATATGGCTATCCCAATCATGGCACCAATCATTATTTTCTGTTTTCTCCCTTTCTATCGCCGGCTGGGTATTACTAGTATCTATGAATTTCTCGAAATGAGATTCGACTCAAGTCTACGCAAACTAGGCAGCGCAAGCTTTGCTATCTTTCAACTCGCTCGCATGGGCATCGTAATCCTTTTACCAGCATTGGCATTGTCCGCAGTAACCGGTTGGGATGTAAAGTATTGCATTATTGCAATGGGGATCCTGAGTACCATCTATACTGTGCTTGGCGGTATCGAGGCGGTTATATGGACAGACGTCATTCAAACTATAGTCTTAGTCGGTGGCGCCTTCGTAGCATTCTTCATTATTATTGGCCAAGTCGATGGTGGCTTTGAAACAATCATCAAATCTAAATCTCTAGAAGGGCAAAGTAAATTCGAGATGATTAAAACAGATTGGAAATTCATCAACGGACTCGACACGATTTGGGTAATTATTCTTGGTGGAGTCTTCGCACAGATTCTAAGTTACGGAACCGACCAAGCCGTTGTACAACGATACCTCACGACATCTACTGAAAAAGAAGCTGCTAAAGCAATTTGGACCAATGCTATCTTAAGCATACCAGTTTCTGTTCTCTTCTTCGGTGTTGGCACAGCATTGTTCGTTTATTACCAACAGCAGCCTGCCAATTTAGAACCAATATCCAAGATTGACCAAATCTTCCCACATTTCATTCTTCAACAAATGCCACCCGGGCTAGCTGGCTTGGTGATTGCCGGTGTGTTTGCTGCCGCAATGTCGAGCCTCGACTCAAGCATGCACTCGATTGCCACTGCGTTCACAACTGACTTCCTATCGAAGGGTCTAAACAGTGATTCCATTTTACGGGTTGCTAAAAGAATCACACTTATCCTTGGTTTCCTCGGCACTATATCGGCATTATATATAGCTTCTCAGGACAGTAAAAATTTGTGGGATACACTAATGGGCTACGTAGGATTAATCCTCGGCACATTGGGAGGATTGTTCACACTGGCTATATTCACCAATCGAACTGCAAGTATTCACGCATGGATAGGGGTCGTAGTTGCAGCACTAGCCCTTTACTACTTCAAGTTCCACACGGATGCTCACACACTGACCTACAGTGCCATAGGCACCGTTTCCTGCTTCCTCGCCGGCTGGCTCTCAAGCCTGATCATTCCTGCTAATACAAAGGATTTAACCAGCTTGACTTGGGCACAGCGTAAAGCCAGATAACTCCTCTAACAAAATTTAGCACTATTTTGAAACTTGGCTTCACCGAAGCGGTGAGGTACTCAATTGTTCAACCCGGGGACGTGGTTTTGATCAAGCCACGATGCCGGTATTCCATTGACAATGTTTTATCGAAATACACTAGCCGCGTTGGCCTCACTTTGCTTGGTAACAACCTCTGCCCTAGGTCAAGCTGGAGATGGCAAAGATAAGAAAGGGACGATACAAAAAAACCTGTTTCCTCATATAAAAGTACCACCTGCACCAGTGCTCTCGGCTGAAGAGGCAGTCAAGTCATTCACATTACCGAAAGGTTTTGAAGTACAAATAGTTGCTAGCGAACCGCTTGTGGATACCCCGGTTGCAATGCAAATTGCTCCCGATGGACGTATGTGGGTAGTCGAAATGCGTGGTTACATGCGCGATCCCGACGCTACAGGTGAGCACGATAAAATTGGGCGGATTAAAGTACTCGATGACACCGACAACGATGGTCGCATGGACAAAATGACAATCTTCAAGGATAATTTATTTCTCCCCAGAGCAATTGCACTTGTCCGAGGTGGCGTGTTGATAGCAGAACCACCAAAATTGTTATTTTTTGAGGACACAAATGGTGATGATAAGGCAGACAAGCATACCGTGATTGCCACCGACTATGCTGTCGCTTGCGATCCCGCCCGCGGCAAAAGCGCAAACCCCGAACATGCTGCAAACGGTCTCATGTGGGCCTTAGACAATTGGATCTACAGTGCAAACCACACAGTACGTTTCCGAAATACAAATGGTGAATGGCAGCGAGAACCCACAATCAAGCGTGGCCAATGGGGGATCTCGATGGATAATTTAGGGCGTATTTATTATAACAGTAACAGCGACATGCTGCGCGGAGATCTGATCCCATCTGAATACTTACAACGTAATCCGTTTAGAGGAGGAGGAGGATCAGCGATCCGTTTAGCCAAAAGTCAGGAGACATGGCCAGGGCGACTAAACCTCGGTGTGAATCGGGCCTATAGAAAAGGGACACTTAGATCTAACGGCCCATTAGAAGGTCGTCTATCTCGATATACTGCCGCTTGTGGGCCAGTAATTTATCGTGGTGATAACTTTCCTAAGGCATACCAAGGCAACTCTTTCGTCTGCGAACCAAGCGGCAATTTCATACGCCGCAACAGGCACATCGAAACAAGCGGGAATATTCTTGCTGAAAATGCCGAAAATGAATCTGAGTGGATGAGCAGCAGTGACGAAAGATTTCGACCAGTCAACCTTTATAACGGCCCTAGTGGCGGACTTTATATTGTCGACATGTACCGTGGAATTGTTCAACACAGAATTTACCTAACTAGCTACCTGCGCAACCAAGCCGAAAGTCGAGGTTTGGAAAAAGGCATTAATAATGGTCGAATCTATCGTGTTGTTTACAAGAACAATAATACTTCCTCGACAAAGCTAAGCAAAGCCAACGGAAAAAAACTCGTTACTGCACTAAATAATGATAACGGCTGGACTCGAGATACTGCTCAGCGCCTGCTAATTGAAAGTAAGGATGAATCAATAAACACTCAATTAACCAAAGTAGCCAAGAATGGAAACCACTCACTTGGAAGAATGCATGCCCTATGGGCACTTGAAGGCCGGGCTGCTATAAGCCCAGACGTTATACTTGATGCCTTAAAAGACAACGACCGAGGTGTTCGCATGTCTGCAGCACGCTTGGCTGAACCATGGCTTAAAGTACCTGGAAATGATGTAATACTCGATCAACTCGTATTAAACACTAGAACGGAAGATATCACCGAGTTGCGCCAGATGGTTCTATCCCTAGGAGCTCACAACCACATCCTAAGTCATATGGCCATCAGAAGTGCTCTCTATAATCACGCGGAAAAGCCTTATGTCTTGGATGCGGCACTTTCCGGGTTAGCAGGAGAGGAATTGGAATTTCTTGAATTACTTCTAGGTGAAAGACGCTGGCGCAATGCCAAACATCGTTCAAACGTTATAGAGTCTCTTGCAGATTGTGTGTTCAAGGAAGGAAGACCTTCAAGGGTCGGTAAATTAATCTATTACACCTACGGTCGCCGCACACAGGACTGGCAACGCATAGCGATTCTACGTGGAATTGATCGCAACAAGTCCAAAGGAAAGCCAGTCTATTACGATAAAAAGCCTTCCATGCTAACCAAACTGCAAAAATCCAAATACCCCGAGGAAGCAAAACTTGCCAACTCAATTGATAAGTTGTTCCTTTGGAAAGGAAAGCCAGGAGTAAAACCTCTCCCTCCGTTACGTCCACTTACCGAGCCTGAACAAACTCTATTTGACCAGGGAAAACAATTTTACACCTTCACCTGTGCAGCTTGCCACCAAGGACACGGAAGAGGACAAGCTGGAGTCGCACCACCTTTGGTTGATTCTGACTGGGTACTAAAAAGCGACGAGCGGCTCGTCCGAATAGTCCTTCAGGGCCTAGTTGGACCAATTACTGTAAACGGCCAAAAACACGATCTTGAGATGCCAGCACTAGTCGGTTTTAACGACGATCAGGTTGCTGCCATCCTGACGTATATAAGACGTGAATGGGATCATCGCGGTGAACCAATCACCCCAGACAAAGTCAGTAGCATTCGTGCTGCAACTTCTGAACGAATAGACCCCTGGACAGAGCCTGAACTACTCAAACTAAAATAAAACCAACCTATCAACGAGGCACAATCCATACATTTTATAGGCATCTGCGGCACCGCAATGGCTTCAGTGGCGGCAGCGCTCAAAGAACGCGGATATAATATCACTGGATCAGATCAAGGAATCTATCCCCCAATGTCAACATTCCTCAAGGAACGTGACATTGAAGCACGCCCATTTAGTGAAGATAATTTAGCACATGAACCAGATCTAGTCGTCATCGGAAATGCTATTTCTCGAGGAAATATAGAGGCAGAATATACGCTTGAAGAAAAAATTCCATACTGCTCGCTACCTGAATTACTTAAGCATCACTTTCTTCGCGGAAAAAGATCACTGGTTATAACAGGGACTCATGGTAAAACAACTACCGCATCGCTACTAGCTTGGATACTTGAACATAATGATCTTAACCCCAGTTTCCTTATAGGAGGGATCCCCAACAATCTTGGTCAGGGAGCTCGCTTTACAAATAGTGATTGGTTCGTGCTTGAAGGCGACGAATACGACACAGCCTTCTTTGATAAACGCAGCAAATTTGTCCACTACCTTCCGGAAGCAGTCGTAATAAATAATTTAGAATTCGATCACGCAGATATTTTTAATAGTTTAGATGAAATTCAAACTTCTTTTCAGCGACTGATCAACATCATCCCTCGAAATGGCCTACTCCTCGCGAATGGTGACGAATCAAATTTAGGCTCACTGATCAATATTAATCACTGTCCAGTGCGAAGATTTGGACTGGGTAACGAATGTGAAGAAAAAGCAGACGAGATATTGTACGATGAAAAAGGATCGAACTTTCGAGTTGGAGAAGACGAATTCCGAATTCCGATGATAGGTGAACTTAACGTCCGCAATGCACTAGCTGCACTCCTAATGGCACGCTACACTGGATTGAACAATTCACAAATCCAATCTGGATTCGACACCTTCAAAGGAATACGAAGACGAATGGAAATTCGAGGTGAGGTTAACGGTATCATAGTTATAGACGACTTTGCTCACCATCCAACTGCCATTCGAGAAACATTAAAGGCACTCAAGCAACGATTCCCTGAACGTCGAATATGGGCAATATTTGAGCCACGAAGCAACACAACCCGCCGCAATCATTTTCAAACAGAACTAGCAGATGCTCTGCGTCTTGCTAAACATGTCTTAGTGGCTGAAGTAGCCAAACTTGATCAGGTTCCCAAGGAGGAACGACTAAACCCAGAGCAACTCATGCAGGACATTCAAGCTACTGGCAAAAATGCAGGTTATTTCTTAACAGCCGACTATATTGTTGAATACGTAATACCACTAGCCAGACCTGGCGATATATTGTGCGTTCTTAGTAATGGTGGTTTTGACAATATCCACCAAAAACTTCTCAATAAATTATATAATTAACGGATTCCCAAGGTTCATTTAGATTCTTGTCTCAGAAAGGTGCAAATCCAAATCTATGAACTTAGGACTTCATACTGATATTGAACTATCAATAAATATACCTCTATCTTTTCTTTGAAAGATATATACCCACACCGATACCCACTAGCAACACAAGCGCACCGGTCAAAAATGCAATCATAATCTAGTTAATTTTGGATTTACCTGCGTGGGCTCCAATAAGTTTTAGTACTAACTTTGGGACGAATGTATGTTGGAGGCAAGTACACTTGAGACGAAGTCCTTGGAGTAAAAATAGACTGTGGCTTACTACGGACATAACGATTGAGAGA
Source organism: Verrucomicrobiota bacterium (assembly GCA_036166355.1). Taxonomy (GTDB): domain Bacteria; phylum Verrucomicrobiota; class Verrucomicrobiia; order Limisphaerales; family UBA1096; genus UBA1096. The sequence continues at coordinate 15,034 of JAYZHR010000089.1, forward strand.
TCTAACAGTAGATTGATCTAAAATTGAGTAACGATTTGTATACGCCTTCTTTTGAGCCTCCTTATAATATGGATCATTTTTCCCCATGAACACTTTTCCCTTTGGAGGTCCTGCAACTACCGTAGGTTTACCAGAAGGCACTTGGGTACTTGGAATGGACTGATTTACAGTATTGCTCGTAAAGGCATTCCCACTAAAGCTTAAGGACAAAGCAACACCTTGAACCTCAATTTCAGCCAAACCCTTCTCTGACTGAATACTCATAACCTTGATCGATCCAGCACTTTCGCCAACACCCAAAGTAAAGTAGGCAGTTCGGGCTGGCTGGTTACGACTGTCTACCTTGGCTACACACGCCTTGGATTTGCCACGAAGGCGATATATTCCAGTAAGTTTATAATCAATTCCTTCTGGCAGACTGGCTGGAACCGACTGAATCAAATCAACGGTCTCAACACGAAACTCAACATCTGTCTTACCATCAGGATAAACAATAGTAACGACCTCGCCATCTCCCTCAATAGCTTGACCATGAGGCTTCCATTCACCTTCGCCTTGCCTGACATAAACCTGATATCCTTGACCAACCGTAGTTTCAAATTCCAACTCAACCACATCACGCTTCGCCAATAACACCCCCCCGTTTGGTTCTGGAGCAGGAGACTCAGCGAGCAATAGCATCTGACTCATAATGCCTAAAGAAACAGCAATTATGGCTTTCATAAGGAAAATAATAGTCTCGGACCTAAAGGCTTGCAAGTCTTGTCCATTACCAATCCGTAGGCATAAGCCTAGACTCAGCCCGGCTTGGCATGAACATCTCCGGATCCAAAATTTTGATTACCGGCGGCACTGGTTCCTTTGGAAATAGGGTCGCACAACATCTACTAAAGCAATCACCCTCTAAAGTTCGAATTTTTAGCCGCGATGAAAAAAAACAGTGGGAGATGCAACAAAAATTTCCCCAGTTCGAATACATTATTGGTGACGTCCGAGAAGAAGCTCGACTAGAGGAAGCAATGGCTGGAATAGAGCTGGTATTTCACGCCGCTGCACTTAAACACGTACCCTCCTGTGAAACGTATCCTTTTGAAGCCTACAAAACAAACGTGGTCGGTTCTCAAAATGCATGCCGCACAGCTAAAGCAGCTGGGGTAAAAGTTTTTGTTGCTCTTAGTACGGATAAGGCAGTCAAACCACTAAACGCAATGGGAACTAGCAAAGCAATGATGGAAAAACTTGTTTGCAGTCAGAACATCAACGAGAGCGACACTAAGTTTTGCTGTGTGCGTTATGGAAATGTCATGGGCAGTCGTGGTTCTGTAATACCCTTATTTAAAAAACAAATTGAAAATGATGAAGCAATGACTGTTACAATTCCTGAAATGACACGGTTTCTTCTAACTCTCGACCAATCGGTAGGACTTGTATTGCATGCAATGAAACACGCCATTGGCGGAGAAATTTATGTTCGAAAAGCGCCAGCTTGCACCATCGAAATACTTGCCGATGCCGTTCGCAGAAAGTTCAGTCAAAAAGGCGAAAATCATCCTATCCAAATTTCTGGTATTAGACCTGGTGAAAAACTTCACGAAACTCTAATCAATGAATACGAAATGCAGCGCATCACCGACGAAGAACTTTTCTACACTATTCACCCGGAGTATAACATACCAGAGCACCACTCTAAAAAACCACTCGGATCTGAATATACTTCAGCCAATACTGAACAACTCAATAAACATGAAGATATCGGGCAGTTGCTCGAAAAAATGGGCGATGTTGAGCTTTATATCTAACTCCTGAAAGGCTTATGGCCAACCCGCTCCGACAACTATTGCGCCCCTATTCTTCTGCTGATTTTACAGCACAAATCGTAGCCGGCGGAGAAATCAAAACTGCATTGGATATTGGATGCGGTTCAAGTTCTCATCTTCAAGCATTTCGGCCACACTTAGAAACTACTGGACTTGACTCATTTGCTGACTCAATCGATATCGCTAAAAAACGAGATGTTCACGATCACTATATTCATGCAGATATCTTGAAAGATGAAATTGATACTCGATTCGATCTCGTCACGTTATACGGGCTTATAGAGCATCTGACAAAAACTGATGGAATCAGGATTATCGATCGGATCGAAAAATTAAGCCGAAAATATATCATTATCGAGACTCCAAATGGATTTGTGCCTCAAGGCCCAGAATTTGGAAACGAGTTTCAGCGACACCTATCAGGATGGTTCATACACGAATTCGAAAGCCGAGGATACACTGTGCATGGAACAACAGGAACACGTTATTTGCGTGGTTACATGGCAGGCCCAAAATACAATTTTCCCGGCTGCCTATTTTTTGATGAATTCCTCACACTACTACTTCGAATTAATCAGAATCCCAAACATGCGTTTAATCTCGTTGCAATCAAGGACTTGCGCGGTATTCCAGCTAAATTTAGTAAGGAGGATCAACCTTGAGGCTTCTGATCCTTGGAGGCAACGGAATGTTGGGACATCAACTTTGGCGTAACCTTCAGGCCAATCATGATGTTTGGGTTACATTACGAAGGCCAATTACTGACTTCACGTACAAAAGACTTTTCGATCCTTCAAAGTCAATACAAGTAAAGGACATAACCGATAATAACACGATCGAACAAACGCTTAACCAAGCTCAACCGGAAGCTGTCATTAACTGTGTAGGCGTCATCAAACAACTTGACGAAGCTCAGAACGAAATTAAATGCCGAAAAGTAAACGCCGAGTTCCCTCATCAGTTGGCTAAAAAATGCAAGCAGCTAAGCTCAAGACTAATCCACTTTAGTACTGACTGTGTATTCAATGGGACTAAAGGTAACTATTCAGAAGATGATCCCCCCGATGCCACTGATCTATACGGAAAAACAAAGCAACAAGGTGAAGTAAAAGAAAGCCATTGTGTAACAATACGCTCATCCGTCATTGGTCATGAAATTGATTCAAATTTATCTTTATTAGGCTGGTTTTTAAGTCAAAAAGGCAAAACTATCCGTGGATTTACACGTGCAATCTATACAGGATTTACAACAATTGAAATGGCTAACATTGTTGAGTTCATTTTAACTCAACATCAAACACTCTTTGGCCTTTGGCAGGTGGCAAGTGAACCCATATCGAAATTTGATCTACTTAAACTTTGCCAATCCAAACTCGATTGGCAGGGCAAAATTGAACCCGACGATTCGTTCGTATGTGATCGGAGCTTAAACGGTGAACGATTCAAACTTGCCACTGGTTACGAACCACCAAGCTGGGAAAAGATGATCACCGAACTCTCCCAAGCTTCATGAAGAAAAGGTCCCGTATTATATCAGTTATTCCCGTTTATAATGGAGAAAAGTACATACTCGAAACATTGGAGTCCTTGGCATCTCAAACCCTAAAGCCAGACCGCATCATTGTTCTTGATGATGGATCAACCGATCAGACAGTACAACTCGTGGAAGCATATAAATCGCTCAACTGCGAGCTCATTCGTGGTGTCGAAAACCAAGGACTCTTCAAGAATTTCAATCGAGCACTTGACTATGCCCCTGAATGCGACTTTCTCCACTTTGTTTGCGCAGATGATATCCTGCTGCCTAAATTCATGGAACAGATGAGCAACGCACTACAGAATGCCACAGGACAGTCTTTCAGCTATTGTCTTTCGGCGTTCATAAACAAAGATGGCAAGCTTATCGAAAGCCCGACCAACTACTCTTATCCTCCATATTCAGTCTCAACCAACGCTCTACTAGCTCAGCATAGTGAATGTAAATCACTGATGCTTGGCGGAACACTTATCAAAACACTAGGTAAAGCCTGCCCTGTCCGTTTTCGTACCGACATGCCTCACGCCGCTGACTGTGTTTTTTATTCAGATCTGGCTAAAGTTAGCACCTCACGCATTCATGTGCCGGAAGTTTTACTTCAAATACGACGACACCCATTTAGCATGACCAAGCGCAACGAAGAAAATATTAAGGCATGGGTACTAGATGAATGGGAGGCAATCCAACATGCGTTCAGCTTGATGAATCAAGCTGGTTTGCCAAGATGGGTACGCAGACAAAAACTACGCTGCATGTTCGCCGCCCGGTCAAAGGTAAAAATGCAACAAATGGCAGAAGAAAAAACAGATTATGTACTGCGCATTTACGAATCTGCTCGCCCTAAAGTGCCATGGTTACACTGGCAACTTGGATGCATTTCCGTATTTGTTCGTGACATATTTTTTGGCTCATCAATCAAGAAGGAACACTGGCAATAATTAAAATTGAATTTACCTTTTCTCTCAACCAAACGCACAGATAATTGGCTCAAGCCACTTATAGGCGTACTCGCTATATTGGTTATAGTAACTCTGTTTCTTTTCTGGGATAGCACAAAGTCTTCAATGACCCTCTTCTCTAATGATGGGCCACTCGGTTCAATTAGTAGTGATGCAATTAAAATGCCTGGTACTTTTTTCGGATATTGGCATGACTTAAACTGGCTTGGCTACGAACAGCCAAGTGCCTCACCTGGTATCTATATGGCCCTTGGTTTGCTACTTCAAAAATCGGTCCTTTATCTGAAATGGTGCACGCCCATATGCCTAGTAATCCTAGGGCTTTCTGCTTGGTTTTTCTTTCGCACACTCGGTCTTCGTAATCTTTCATGTACTATTGGTGCAATTGCAGCAGCATATAACATGGAAGTGGTATCTTATGCTTGCTGGGGACTACCATCACGTTCACTAACTTTTGCCACAACATTTCTTGCCGGAGCATTCATACTGCGTGCTCTAGAATCGCGCCCATGGATAAACCTTACAATAGCCGGAATCTGTGTCGGACTTGGCTTGATGGAAGGATACGATATAGGAGCACTCTTTAGTCTATATATAGCAGCATTTATATTATTTGGATTTGTCATCAAACCACTTGAAAGCGGGAAGCAAACGAATCTTGGCCGGGCATCTGGCCGCGGGATGATCGGAATAGCAGTAGTGGCACTCGCTGCCGGTTTAGCATCTTCCCAGACCATTTCAACACTTGTCGGAACACAACTAAAAGGATCTTCCAGTGGCAATTCGGAGAACACTCAAGCAGCGAAGGAACAGCAATGGAATTTTCTTACGCAATGGAGTCTCCCAAAAATGGAAGCATTGAGAATCGTTGTGCCAGGGCTTTACGGATATCGCCTCGACACTCCAAGCTCTTACGACTCTGAAAAACTAATATCACTTGAGGGCGGAAGATACTGGGGATCAATGGGCCAAGATCCCATATTGGAACAGATTAACGAGGTGGAAGAAATAATCGCAGCGTTTGGCCAACGAAATGTTTTACCAGGTGAACTTGCCCAAGTCATGAACATCTCCGTTAATCAAGCAACTCAGTTAATGAGCCTTGTACAAAATAAGGGAAGGTTTCCCCAGCGTCACTCCGGGTCAGGTGAATACGTCGGAATCGTTGTGTTTTTTCTTGCGGTTTGGGCAATCCTTATCGCACTGAATAAACGTTCTTCACTCTATTCGGGAACGGAACGCCGAATGATACTTTTTTGGGGATTCGTTGCTTTAGCATCACTACTTTTAGCTTTCGGAAAACATGCAGTTTTTTATCAGTTCATCTATCAGTTGCCATTTTTTAACACCATGCGAAACACGATCAAGTTCCTTCATCCAATGCACTTTGCGTTGATTGTTCTATGTGGTTACGGTGTCGAAGGATTAATTCGCCTTGCTAAACTAGAGACAAAAGAAAGCTCCAAGTTGATTCGAAAATGGATTATTGGATCATCCATTGTTGCAAGTATCATTCTACTATTTAGCCTAATTATAAGTTCTGCCAAAAAAGTACTAGCAAAACATATTGCTGACCAAGGTTTCCCTTTGGAAGAAGCATTAACCATGGCTTCATTTGCCGGAAAAGAACTCATCATCACTTCGATTTTTTTGATCATTAGTGTATTCTTGGCAGCCAAGATACTAAAGACAAAGGCAGCTTCTCCCTTTGTAATCGGGCTGGCTTTGCTGGTCATTGCCGATCTTACCCGAGCCAATTTACCTTGGATACAATACGATGATTACAAGTATAAGTATAACAACAAGAACCCTTTGATTGATCAACTCAGCCAATCACCCCACAAGGGACGCGTTACCATATCGCCTTTACCAAGCGGGAACCTAGGCCAACTCTACGGAATAGAATGGCTACAGCATCAGTTCCTGTATAACAACATTCAATCAATCGATATCGTGCAAGCACCTCGAATGTCAGCAGATCATGAAGCGTTCGAGCGAAGATTTACTATAACTGGCGACACCAATACACATTACCTTGCAGGCAGACGCTGGGAGTTAACTAATACACGATGGATTCTTGGAAGCACAAATGACTTGGCTTTTTTTAATCAAAAATTTGACCCCAAAAAAAGTCGCTTTACATCCACTAACTCCTTCTTAATTGGACTGCGCCCAGACGCACGCAACCCCAACTCTCCCGTTTATGAGGATTTGACAACACAATTTAATCCGACGGGACCATATTGCCTAATTCACTTTGACGGAGCCCTCCCCAGAGCGAAGCTATACAGTCATTGGGAAGTTCAAACCAACGATTTAGCCACACTCGAAATCTTAGCAAGTCAAGAATTCGATCCACATGCTAAGTTAATTGTAAACTCGCAAATAGAACCATCTGCTGCAGCACCTAACAAAGCGTCTGGAAGCGTAAATATCACAGAATACAAACCGAAAGAGATACAACTCACTGCTGACGCAACCACCGAGGCTATTCTATTGTTGAATGATCATTGGTCCCCTCACTGGAACGTAACCGTAAACGGGCAACCGGCAGAGCTGCTTCGATGCAATTTCGTTATGCGTGGAGTGCAACTAAAACCAGGACAACACGAAATCGTGTTTCGATTCCAGCCTCCAGTTACTTGGCTTTATGTAAGTCTCACATCTTTGCTAAGTGGATTCGGACTACTTGGCTTCATTGTTGTCCGCGATCGCAAAAAGAGCACTGATTAATGAGTCATCAGGAAAACTATTACCGCAATAATAAAGACTACGCCAATTTCCTTGAAGATTGGAATGATGAATTCTATGCAAAATATTCCGAAGCACTTTGCCCCACACAGCCAGGCAGCAAGATTCTAGATGTTGGATGCGGGGTCGGCCAAGTCGTCCGTCGACTAATGGAATCCGGGCATGAAGCACATGGCGTTGAGGTCTCAGAACCGAATATTGCCAAGGCAAAAAAAATTAGCGAACTTTGCCAACTATACGACGGAGTCAGATTACCTTTTAATGATGACACCTTTGACAGTGCGGGATCACTAAACGTTCTTGAACATGTTGAACAACCCGAAGCGTTTATCACAGAACTGGTGCGAATCGTAAAACCAGGCGGCCGCATCATCCTGTCTAGTCCAAATTTTTTTCGTGCCATTGGGTTTCGCGATTATCATCCTAGGATGAGAGGCATCAGCAATAAATATAAGAACTGGCAGCGCCTGCGAGCCAAACGACGCCAAATAGCAAACAACCCGGATGCCGTACGCTTTGACCGGATGGAGCCCATAGTTCGTGAAACTTTCCAGCCCGATGATGACGCTATCGTTGCTACCAATGGACTAGAAATAAAATTCTTTCTGGAACAAAATAGGTGCGAGGTTTTGAGCGTCGAATGTACTGACCGATATGTCCCTAAACTGATTGATTTCACCTTAAATCTTGGCCCTTGGCGTTACCTAATGTTTAACGCCTTTATTACCGCCAAAAAGTCCTCCCACTCTTAATTAAAAATAATAGATAATTAAGGTTTTTCTGGATCTTTTTTTATTGGCTTAAATTAAGTCGCTTAACTTCCAAAACCTTTGATTTTCATTGATAAAAACATAACATTATGTATGTTTTTTCGACCATTTAAACTAAAGACGCGTGGATGCGTCCAAAAATACTATGTATTTTAAGGAAAATGTAATGAAACAAAAAATTTTGCGATTTTTCCCTGCAATTTTGTTTTTGGCGGCATCTATGCAAGCCGAAGAAGCAAAAACCAAAAAAGTTAGTTTTTACAATGACATTCGCCCCATTTTTCAGGCCTCATGCCATGGCTGTCATCAACCTGCCAAAGCCAATGGTGACTATGTAATGACAACCTTCACGGCACTCTTGAAGGGCGGAGACAGTGAAGAGGTTGCAATTGTTCCTGGAAAGCCAGATGAGAGTCACTTGATAACATTGATTACGCCGATCGACGGCGAGGCTGAAATGCCGCAAAAGGAAGATCCACTACCCAAAGAACAGATCGACATAATTACAAAATGGGTTGCAGAAGGCGCAGTTGACGACACTCCAACGAGCGCAAAACAACTCTACAACATGGATAACCCACCGGTATACAGTTTACCTCCAGTCATCTCGTCAATCGATTATTCCCCAGATGGTTCGCTGATCGCAGTTGCCGGTTATCACGAAGTCCTTCTGCATAATGCTGATGGTTCCGGTTTAGCTGGTCGATTGGTCGGCTTGTCCGAGCGAATACAAAAAGTGAAATTCTCACACGACGGCAAAAAACTCGCAGTAGCCGGTGGATTACCTGCGCGCTCCGGAGAAATACAAGTTTGGAATGTCAATAATCAAACTTTGTCAATGTCGATCCCAGTTGGTTACGACACATTGTATGGTGTCAGCTGGTCACCGGATAATAAGAAAGTATCCGTTGGTCTCTCTGACTCAACACTTCGTGCTTATGACATCAGTACTGGAAAACAAGTGCTATTCAAGGATTCTCATGATGACTGGGTGCTAGATACTGTCTGGAATAATAAAGGAGATCACTTGATTTCTGTTGGACGTGATATGGCAGTAAAATTGACTGAAGTGGCTACACAGCGTTTTGTAGATAACATCACGTCAATAACTCCTGGTGCCCTTAAAGGCGGAATTCATGCCATTACAATTCATCCAAAAAAAGAAGAGGTGTTGGTTGGTGGATCGGACGGAGTCCCGCAGATTTTCCGATTGACCCGAGTGACAAAGCGCGTGATTGGAGACAACTCAAACCTTGTCCGTAAGTTTCCCCCAATGCCAGGTAGAATCTTCGCAGTCGATTTTGCACCGGATGGAAAGAAGATCATCGCTGGCAGCAGCTACAACGGAGTTGGATCTTTACATCTCTACAGCTCCGACTACGACAGCAGCGTAAATGATGCTCTGAAAAAAGCCTTTGAAAGACCGCTGGATGGAAACTCTAAAAAACTTTCCGCAGAATACCACACTAAACAAGTTAAACTCTTGGCCAAAGTATCACTTGGCACCTCGGTTTATTCTACTGCCTTTAGTCCCGACGGAGAAACAATCGCTGTCGGCGGTGCGGACGGCGTAGTACGCTTGCATGAAACCCAGACACTTGGCTTAAAACGAGCATTCATGTCTGTCCCTATGGCAGAAGATAAACTTCAAGATGCAATCGCACTTTCAGCAGAACCTTCTGAGATTAATCTAAATGGAAAATTTGACTATACCCAGATGCTATTGACTGCGGTTAAAGGTAACGGTGAAAACTACGATGCATCGCGGGACTTTGCTTTTAAGTTAGATTCAGAAATAATCCAAGTCAGTAATAGTGGAATGATCTCTCCTATCAAGGATGGAGAAACCAAGCTTGAAATTTATCACAAGAATCAAAAAACAACTTTGACAGTTCGAGTAGCAGGAACCACCAGTGATTTTGAGCCTGATTATGTTCGTGATATCATGCCGGTACTCTCAAAATTAGGCTGTAATGCAGGAACCTGCCATGGATCAAAGGACGGAAGGAATGGCTTTAAGCTATCGTTGCGAGGTTATGATCCTATCTATGACATACGAGCCTTCACTGATGACTTGGCAAGTCGCCGAGTTAACATTGCTTCACCCGATAATAGCTTGATCTTACTAAAGGCATCAGCCTCTGTGCCACATGAAGGCGGACAATTGACGAAGCTGGGAGAGGACTACTATGAAATCCTTAAAAGTTGGATTGCGAATGGAGCCAAACTTGAAATTAATTCACCTCGTGTAACAGGAATTGATCTTTACCCTAAAAATCCAGTGGTCCAGAAAATTGGTGATAAACAGCAAATGCGTGTTATCGCAACATATGCTAACGGTGAAAAACGCGATGTAACCGCAGAGTCATTTATAGAAACCGGAAACTCTGACATCGCCACCACCAACAAAAGCGGTTTAATAACTACAGCTCGTCGAGGCGAAGCTCCTATGCTTGCAAGATTTGAAGGTTCCTATGCATCCACGATCGTTACCGTCATGGGCAACCGATCAGGATTTGAATGGAAGGAAATGCCAAAGAACAACAAAGTCGACGAATTTGTCGCATCAAAACTAAAACGCACTAAGACGCTTCCATCAAATTTAAGCTCAGATGAAGACTTTCTTCGCCGCATTTATTTAGATTTAACAGGACTACCTCCAACCAGTGAAGCCGTTCGAAATTTCGCCGGTGACAAACGAGACAGCAAAATTAAAAGAGATGAGCTAATCGACAAACTTGTCGGTAGTGAAAATTACATCGACCACTGGACCAATAAGTGGGCTGATATGCTCTTGGTAAACAGGAAATTCCTTGGGACAGATGGCTCATCAACATTCCGAAAATGGATTAGAGATGAGATTGCTAACAATACACCATATGATGAATTTGCACGAAAGATTATTACAGCAAGTGGTTCAAATAAGGACAATCCGCCAGCCTCATACTACAAGATTCTACGAGAACCTACAGCAATCATGGAAAACACCACCCATCTTTTCCTGGCCACAAGGTTTAACTGTAATAAATGCCATGACCATCCATTTGAACGATGGACACAAGACCAATATTATCAAACTACAGCTTACTTTGCCCAAGTTAGTTTAAAGAAGGATGACAAGTCAGGAGATAAACGTATAGGAGGCACTGCAGTTGAAGGGGCCAAACCTCTCTACGAAATTATTTATGATAAAACTGAGGGAGAAACAAAGCACGATAGGACGGGTGAAATTACTGCCCCTGAGTTTCCATTTACAAGCAAACACAATGCTCCAAAAGAGGGAAGTCGACGTGAAAGCTTCGCTGCTTGGTTAACGACGAAAGACAACGAATATTTTGCAAAAAGTTATGTAAATCGTATTTGGGGATACATGACCGGAACTGGTATCATTGAACCTATTGACGACATACGTGCCGGCAATCCGCCAAGTAATCCAGAATTGTTAGATTGGCTCACAAAGGAATTCACTGAAAGTGGATTCAATGTGCGTCATTTGGTTAAAATAATCACAAAGTCTCGCACCTACCAATTAAGTGTAAAAACCAACAAGTGGAACGAAGACGACTCAATTAACTTTTCACATGCGAAAGCTAGAAGGCTGCCAGCCGAAGTTTTATTTGACTCTATTTATCGGGTAACTGGTACAAAAAGTAAATTTCCCGGTGTACCTGAGGGAACTCGGGCTGCACAACTTCCGGACTCAGGAGTAAAACTAGCAGATGGTTTTCTTGGCAACTTAGGCCGGCCAGCTCGTGAAAGCGCTTGCGAATGCGAACGCTCTAATGAACTGCAATTAGGCCCAATTATGGCCCTAATAAGTGGCCCGACCGTAGACAATGCCATTAGTGCAAAAGACAATGCCATTACTAAGCTTGTCTCTGACATGGCAGACAATGAAAAAATGGTTGATGAACTATTTTTGAGAGTCCTTAACCGCCATGCCACACCACAAGAAATCTCTGCGGCAAAGAAAATAATCGAAGATGTTCGATTAGAACACAAAACTGCCATCAGGCAATTGGCAGAATATGAAAAAGAAATCGAACCGCGTGAAACAATTCGTGCTAAAAAACGCTCGGACGCCATTCGATTAGCTAAAACTAAACTTGAAGCTTACGAGATGGAAATTGCTCCACGTGAAGCTGATGCTGATCGTAAACAAAAAGAACGTATAGCAAAGGCTGAAGAATCGCTAAAAATCTATGACAACGAGTTGGCCAAACGTCTTGCTGACTGGGAAGGATCTGCCGCCAAAACAACAAAGTGGGAAAACTTAGAGATCGTTGATTTGAAAGCCACAAATGGAACAAAACTAGAGAAACGTGAAAGCAACGTGATCTTTGCAAGTGGAGACCTTAAAAAAACAGTTTATACGATCAATGCAAATACCAAACTCAACGATATCACAGGGGTTCGTCTTGAATTATTGGCAGATGACAAGTTGCCAAAAAAAGGACCAGGGAGAAATGACGATGGTAACTTTGTTCTAACTGAGTTGAACCTTAAGGCAATCTCAACTGGCAAAGAACAAGCCCGCAAATCGACCAAAGTATCATTCAAGGAAGCAAAGTCAGACTTTAGCCAAAAGGATTTCGACGTTAAGAAAGCGATCGATGGAAAAATAGATAACAGTGGTTGGGCGTCCCATCCAAAACTGGGTGTCAACCGAACTGCCATCTTTATTCCGAAAGAAAAATTTGGAACAAAAGGAGGTTCACGCCTGACTTTTGAATTAAACCAGAACTACAGCAGCAATAAGCACTCAATTGGAAAATTCCGCCTACTTGTCACAACAGATGATAAGATTGAGATAGGCCATCCCAGTGATATTGGTGCCATCCTTGCAATCGCTTCGGATAAACGAAATGAAACCCAAAACAAACGCCTAACGAACTACTTCAAGGCACAAGATAAGGATTTGGCTACCAAAAATAAGGAACTTGAAGATGCCAAGAAAAAACGACCTGAAGATCCTAAACTTAAAGAGTTTAAGTCATCCCTTGCCAAGGCAGAACAACCGCTTACTGTTGATCCAAAACTCGCTGAGCTCCGCCGTGCCTTGGATCTAAGCAAAAAACAACAAGAGACCGTGCGTTTGACCGCTGCACAAGACATAGCCTGGGCACTAATTAACAGTCCAGCGTTCTTATTCAACCGTTGACGTCCCAGAGAAAAATGTTAGTTTTCACCGAAACAGGAAGCTCAATTATAAAACCAATTTAAGACAATGATTACAATACCAGGAGAACCAGGAAAGGACTTGTGTGATCCGCACTTGAAGGTTTCAAGACGCGACTTACTTCGCATTGGAGGATCAAGCATGATGGGCTTAGGTTTAGCCAATATACTCAAACTTCAGGCACGAGCCGCCGAAGCTGGTCATGTAGGAGGACCCGGATGGGGTAAGGCAAAACACGTAATTCTATGCTACTTACAAGGAGGACCCAGCCATATAGACTTATGGGATCCTAAACCGGATGCCCCTACCAATGTAAAGTCCATCTTCAATCCCATCCCAACAAAAATTCCCGGTGTAAACTTTACCGAATTGATGCCCAAACTAGCTAAGGTAAACGACAAAATGTCGATGATTCGTTCCATGAGTTATACTCCTAATGGGCTATTCAACCACACCGCTGCGATCTACCAGATGATGACCGGTTACACTACCGACAAAGTAAGTCCTTCTGGCCAGCTAGAACCTCCAAGCCCAAAAGACTTCCCTAACTTTGGTTCTAATATCATTCGATTACGCCCAACGACTGAACCAATGCTGCCTTTTGTTATGCTGCCTCGCCCCTTACAGGAAAGCAATGTAGTTGGCAAAGGCGGCACAGCAGGTTTCTTAGGCAAATCATTCGATCCATATTATCTCTATCCTGACGGAGGTGACATGGATATGAATAAAATGGATCGCGTTAAAACAGATGATCTAAAAATGCGACCGGACGTATTCGAGTTGCGTCTACGCCGTCGCGCCCGCCTTCGCGATGCCATTAACGATGCTTCCCCGGATATAGATAAGGCAGTATCCAACTTTAAGCTCGATGAATACTATGACCGAGCCCTAAACCTTGTCGCATCTGGCCGTGCTCGCAATGCATTTGATCTAGCTCAAGAATCAGAAGCAACCCGTAATCTTTACGGTCGCAATACATTTGGTCAAAGCTGCTTGCTGGCACGCCGTCTAGTTGAAGCTGGCACACGAGTTGTAGAAGTTGTCTGGCCAAAAGTTGCGAATTCCGACAACCATTCCTGGGATGTGCATGTTGGACTTCCAAAGCGAATGAAAGATCAAGCTGCACCCATGCTCGATGCCGGACTGTCAGGACTTATCACCGACTTGAGCCAACGGGGCATGTTAGAAGAAACTTTGGTCATTGCTGTAGGAGAATTTGGTCGTAGCCCGACAAAAGGTGTAAGCACTTCTGGCAATAGTAATAGTGCCGATGGCCGCGATCACTGGCCTTACTGCTACACAGCAGCGATTGCTGGCGCAGGAATAAAACAGGGTTATGTGCATGGAAAATCAGATCGTACCGGATCTGCACCGGTTGAGGATCCTGTCCACCCAGGCGAGTTACTGGCTACGATTTACCATGCATTCGGCATTGATCCAGAGACTATTGTTTACAATCATCTCAATCAGCCTAGGGAATTGGTAAAAGCCAAGGCTGTCACAAAGTTATTTGCTTAAAAAGCTTAACTAAATTAATAAAAATTTAAAGCCGGCGAAATAACGTCGGCTTTATATTTGGGATCAGTCATTAATCAAAATACTATTAAAGCTTTAATGTTTTTAGTTTTCGTTTTGGGCTATGAACCTTAAGTTTGCTGCTGTTCATAGTTCAATTAAATGCCACTGTTCCGCTTTATAAGTCGAATTCTTGCCCGGATTCTTTACGGGTTCAAAATACACAACTCTGAGGTTTTAAAGACAACAGGACCAGTCCTACTCGTTCCTAATCATGCTTCTTGGTTTGACTGGTGGTTAGTAGGCATTTGCCTTCAAGAGGATTGGAAATTTGTAGTTTCGTCCACACGCGCAGAGAGCCATTGGATTTTTAGATTTGTAATGCGCAATCGATTCACTTTTCCAATAGACAATGCTTCACCATTTGCCATTAAAGAAATGTCTAACTTTTTGAAAGAGGGAGGTAGATTGGTGCTTTTTGCAGAAGGTCGTCTCACAGAAACTGGAAGCTTAATGAAACTATTTGAAGGCACTGGTTTTCTGCTGGAGAAAACAAATGCAAAAATAATAACCTGCTACCAACGAAACGCCCATCGACTACCTTATTCCAAGCATCCAGGATGGAAAAAAATCTTCCCCAAATTAACAATTCATTTTAGCGATCCCCTCTCCGCCCCTAAATCACTAAGCGAACGATCCAACGCAAGAGAGGCATATACTCAATGGCTGAGAGAAGCATTAATGGAGTTACAATTTGAGTCTGAGATGAAATTTGGTCCGAAAGATTTGTTGACAGCCATCGCTTCAATGAGCCGAGAACGGCCAAAATCAATTGTCCTAGAAGATGTTACAGGGCAACGCCTTAAACACAAAATGGTAATGGTCGGCTCCGAGGTGCTAGCGGGGCAATTCCAAAAAATGCTAATGCCTAATATTGAACGGATAGGCCTGCTTTTGCCAAATGTCAATGCGACACCAATTACACTTTTAGCTTTATGGCGTATTGGAAAGGTGCCTGCTATTTTGAACTACAGCAGTGGAGTTTCAATCATGCAAACATGTTCAGAATTAGCTGGTGTGAAACAAATAATAACATCTCAAGCATTTCTAGATAAGGCCGGTATTGATATACAACCAATGAGAGAAGCCGGAATTGAATTTATCTTTCTTGAAGAAGTAAGACAAAAAATTTCCAGCCTAACCAAGCTGGCCATCCTTGCTAAACATAAGCTCGGACTTGGAAAATCAAAGTTTGATATCCCAACAGATAATACCGCCGTAGTTTTGTTTACAAGCGGCTCTGAAGGAGTTCCAAAGGGAGTAGAATTAACACATAAAAATATTCTCGCTAACTTAAGGCAACTGCTTGCAATGGTGGATGTTTTGGATACAGACAGTATATTTAACTGCTTGCCAATGTTTCACAGCTTCGGCTTGGTTGTTGGAACATTACTTCCTCTGTGTCGAGGATTGCGAACAACTATATTCCCATCACCTTTACAATACCGAGTAATCCCCACCGCAGTTTATAATTCCAACTCAACCATGTTTCTTAGTACCAATACATTTCTTAATGGTTATGCAAAAAAGGCCCACCCATATGATTTCCGTAATGTTCGATATCTGTTAGCTGGAGCAGAAAAAGTTCAACAAGCCACATCCGATACTTGGTCCAGAAAGTTTGGTGTCCGTATCACAGAAGCCTACGGTGTAACTGAATGTGCTCCAGGTATTAGCGCCAACACCAAGGCTGACAATCGATTTGGTTCTGTTGGTCGTATTCTTCCTGGAATGGAATGGAAAATAGAGCCAGTCGACGGCGTAAAAGATGCCGGTCGACTTTTTGTAAAAGGTCCTAATGTTATGAAAGGATACCTTAACAAGGATGCTAATGATGAATTTCAGTCTTTGGATGGCTGGTACGATACCGGAGATATAGTCCAAGTGGATGACGATGGATATTTTTGGATAAAAGGCAGAGCCAAGCGATTTGCAAAAGTGAGTGGGGAAATGGTAAGCCTAACAGCAGTTGAAGACGCTCTCGCAGGCGCATTCCCTCATCACGGTGAAGACTGTGAAATCGCTGTTGTTGCAATACCCGATGCAGACAAGGGAGAAAAACTAATTGCAGTAACAAATGAACCAAATCTAACAACCACTGAAGTACGTGATGTTATTGCTTCCGCAGGATTAATTAATCTTTGTACACCACGAGAAATCAAGGTTGTTAAGGAAATACCCAAACTAGGAACTGGCAAGTTGAATCATCGTGAAGTACAGCGACTAGTGGAAGAAAGTTAGAAATTGGCTTCTTTCCCATTGTCTCCCCCGCCCTGATTTGTTAATTCCAAGTGATGCGGTTTATGTTCCGCTGGACATTTCGCCTGCTAATTCTATTGCTAGTTTTAGCTATCGGCCTGTTTCTGGCAAAGGATACACTGGCCAAGTGGTGGATTGTCAGCGAGTTCCGAGAACAAGGGATGGATGTTCGGATTGGACAACTCGAAATAGGATTCCCACTAAACTCCACTGTCGCCGCCAGTAATATCACCGTTTATAATCTTCCTGAATATGGCGGATCTTCAATGCTAAAGATTGAAGATCTTTTTATCGACTGCGACTTCTCTGCATTGATGAACTTTAGACGAAAGCTAAGGCCTCACTTTCGGCAAATTCGAATTCGAATTACAGAATTCAATCTTGTAGAGACCGATCAAGGTGCAAGAAACGTGATTTCTTTACCTGATGCTTTAGCTAAAACAACCGCCCAATTAGCCCTCGATGAATCACCTCTATACTTCACAGTCGGCAACCTAAATTTTTCCTGGGAAAAATTACATTTCACATCAATCTCACCAAATGGCTCAGCAACTAAATCAAATGAAGTGGCTGTTAATATAGAGAACCATATCACTCAAAATGTGCAGACACTTAAAGATCTAAGACCACTGTTCATTAAGATAGCATCACCAGCAGGCACAGCACTCGCCACTAAGCTCTTTGGACGTTTCTTCGATTAACCATAACTAGACTTTGAATATTTCAGTTTATTTGTGTGAAAATCACACAAATAAAACAAAACTCACGCGATTTAATCATCTTTTAGGTAACATATAAGCAACTTAAGACGTACATCATGAATGGCATCTGTTATGCTTTTAGCTTGATGGCTTTACTGGTAAATTATCGCTGTCTTTTGTTGGTCTACTTTTTCAAATCATGCTATATCAGAAACTTAAATTATTTTTTACTTTCACTCTAGTTGCAACATATGCCGATCTCGGACTTGCAATTGATTGGCCAAACTGGCGTGGCCCAAATCATGACGGAATTTCAGAAGAGAGTGGTTGGTATAAAAAATGGCCAAGTAGTGGGCCCAATAAACTATGGAAAGCTTCCGTTGGAACCGGATTCGCAGCCGTTTCTGTATCAAATGGCCGTGTATTTACAATGGGAAATCGATCAAATCGTGATCAGGTAATTGCACTGGACGAAGCCACCGGAGATGAACTGTGGCGCCACACTTATTCTGAACAATTAACGGCAAATCTTTACGATGGAGGACCAAACGCAACTCCCACAGTAGATGGCAACTATGTTTATACATTAAGTAAAACAGGTAAAGCATACTGTTTTAAAGCCGATTCAGGCGAAGTAGTTTGGATAAAGGACTTGAAACGGCTTTACAACGCCCGTGTCCCGAAATGGGGTTTTGCCTCATCACCATTAATTGAGGGAAACCAAGTAATCTATAATGTCGGCACACGAGGCGTAGCATTACATAAAAATTCTGGCCGCTTATCATGGAAAACCGGCTCTGGCACAGCTGGCTATGCTAGTGCGGTACCTTACGACCATAAAGGCAAGGATGCTCTGGTCATCTTTGCAGCAGATAGTGCATATGGGGTAGATCTTTCAAACGGAAAGCAACTCTGGAAAAAATCTTTCCGTACCAGCGCAGATGTCAATGCCGCTGACCCAGTATTATACAACGATAAAATCTTTCTTACCTCAAATTCTCGTGACGGGGAGTTGATCGAGCTGAGAGATACAAGTACTCGTTCCAAATGGAAAAACCGAAATATGCGAATGCACTTCAATGCCGGAGTAATTGTTGGAGACTATCTTTACGGAGCTGATGGACGTATCGAACGCGGGAAAACAATTCGCTGCATCAACATGAAAACAGGTGAAACCGAATGGACCAAGACAAACATGCCTTGTAGCTCTATTACAGCTTCAGATAACAAATTGATAATACTTACTCGTGACGGCACTCTATATATCGCTGAAGCATCGCCCACTCGATTCAAACAACTAGCCAAATCCAAAGTCATAAGCGGTACCTGTTGGACAGTTCCTGTATTGGCAAACCACAGCTTATATGTACGGAATTCCAAAGGGTTACTTAATAAACTGGAAATGAGTAAAATGGTCATTACACCTCAACCACTTGATGTAAAAGTAGCCGGTAATGATCTCGAGTTTTCCTGGCCAGACAAGGGTAATTTTATTCTCGAATCGTCCGAATTCATTGGAGGAGAATCAATCTGGAACGAGGTAGGAAGTGGAACAGCTAAGGAAGGAGATCGGCTAGTAGTTCGCGTTCGCCCAAACAAGACTGGCCAGCAGTTTTTCCGACTTCGAAGTAAATGAATTTACTGAGACGAAAAGCCTTCACTCTAATAGAGCTTTTGGTAGTCATTGCTATCATAGCTATTCTCGCTGCACTGTTGCTTCCCAGCCTAGCCAGTGCAAAAGAACGGGCAAGAAGAACATACTGCAAAAACAATATTCGCCAATTTATTCAAGTTGCCCATATGTATGGAGGTGACAATGACCAGTACTTACCAAGCGGCTTGTCCGACGCAAAGGACCCAAAGGATGATCACACTCCTTTGATCTCCACCCCAATTCGACAGTCATTACTTAAATATGCACCTTTTAATATTTATGAATGTTCAAACCTCGGCAAACCATTTGGAAACCCTGAAGGATGGTTGTTTGAAGGCTGGGGATACGTAATAGGATACAATTACCTTGGAGGACATTATCAAACCCCCTGGCCAGCAATGGATGGATTTCAGGGCTGGATCTCACCACAAACCCTGTCTGACAATCCAAGCCTGCCACTTGTAACCGATTTAAATACCTGGTCACCCGGTTTCGGACATACACTAGCTCCCCATGGCTCAAACGGACCTATTCTTTTCGAATATGGGAGCGACACTGAAGGTGTAGTAGACTACTCTAACCCCAGCGCCGAAGGAGCCTCATCGAAAGATGTCGGAGCTGACGGTGGCAACATCGGATGGCTTGATGGATCTGTAAGGTGGAAAGATATCGATCAAATGCAAAAATACCGTGGTTCACAACTATGGGGACTTGACGGTGCATTCACAGTCTGGTGAGCATTGCTTCGACGGCTTTTTTAATTAAGTAAACGAGACCCCGTGCCCAATGCATCTCCCACTATTCTGCTGCTAATACCAGCCTATAACGAAGAAACCCGCATTGCTCCGGTACTGGAGGATTATGCCACCTATTTTCGACAACATCATCCAGAACGCTTTAAGTTAGTTGTTATCCTCAATGGCTGCAAAGACAACACGCTTGGAGTGGTAACTACTGCCACAGAAAAATTTCCAGAAATAAGTTTTGTTAATATCACTGAGCCTATTGGAAAAGGAGGAGCATTAATTGAAGGACTCAAGCTTGCTCCCGAAGTGGATTTAGTTGGGTATGTTGATGCCGACGGTGCAACACCCCCTGCGTCGTTCGATGACCTTATTCAAAAATGTAAGAATACAGATTGTGTCATTGGCTCACGTTGGTTAGCTGACTCAGTATTGCATCAGGCACAAACCTTGCGTCGGCGTTTTGCTAGTCGAACATTTCACGCAATTATTCAGTTTTTTTTCTGGATGGGAATTCGTGACACCCAATGCGGAGCGAAAGTAATGCGACGTGAAGCCGTTGAAGCTATACACAGTCAACTTACAGTTGCCGACATGGCTTTTGATATCAACCTTCTTTATGCCCTAAAACGATCCGGATATGAAGTGTTGGAAGTACCCACGGAGTGGACCGATCAAGTAGGCTCCAAAGTTGAACTTGGCCGAACTTCCTTTGTCATGCTGCTCTCAGTCATTCGTCTTCGACTATACTACTCTCCATTTTACCGCTGGCTGGCGCCTCTCCGACCAATAGAGGCATGGCTATACAGAAAACTAAGTGCGCCCCCTCCACTGAAGTAAAAATTTGGAATGATAAAGGTTCTCTTAATAGAGCAAACTAATTTCGTTTAATCACATTACCTAAACTTTTTATCCCTTTACAAATATCCTTTTCCGAAGCAGCCCCAAAACTAAGTCGCATTTCATGGCTAGGCTTACGTCTCGTGGAATCATCTACATAACAAAGACCACCAGGAACATAGAGCACGTTTTGATCCAGTGATTCCCGGAAAAATTTAGATTTTAAACCGGTATTAATCGATCGAGGCAATACAGTCCAAAAATTCAATCCTCCCTTTGGCTTTTCATATTGAACTAAATCAGGAAAATAATCTTCAATCGCATCGTTCATTACATTTGCTTTAGCCCAATACCGGCGCTGAGATTTCGCTAAATTCTTGGTGTACTCACCTGAATCTAGTGCCCGTAATACAAGCTTTTGAAGCAAGTGACTTGTCCCGAAATCATGATTTGATTTAATCCTCAAAAACGGATCGAGCAGGGCTTCCGGCAAAACACCAAAACCCACACGAACGCCGGTCGCAAATGGTTTACTATAAGTACCAGAATAAATAATACGATCAGAAGCACTTCTAACACTCAACGCAGAAGCATCTGATTGCCCAGTAAAACCTAGTTCTCGATAAGCTGCGTCCTCCAAGATGTAAATAGGGTGGCCTGCCGCACGCTCATATTTTTTAAGCAAATCTATAGCCTCTTTCTTAACTAAAAGGCTCGTAGACTTACCAGTCGGATTTTGGAAATAAGACACAAGATAAAGAATCTTAGTTCTCTTCAATTCACCAGATCGGCGAAGGGATTCGAGTACTTGCTCAAGGTGCTCAAGATTAATTCCATCATGGTTCATGGCCACTCCTCTTCCTCTCAGGCCCCGGCTTTGCATTATACCAAGATAAACAAAGTATGTTGGATCCTCCACCAACACTATATCTCCAGGGTCGCATAAAATTTCTGTTAAAATATAAAGAAATTGCTGTGACCCATGAGTAATTACTGTCCGATTTGCCAAATTCTCCGTCGTCTTACCCCCCCCAAGGTTGTCTAATTTCTGGATACGCTTAGCAGTAATTTCACGCAATGCATCATCCCCAGCAGTAGAGCCATACTGCAGGGCTGCACGTCCAACAGATTCCTCTTTAAGCAAATCATTGAGCAGCCTTCGACTGCCTGATAACGGTAACGATTCATTGTCTGTAAAACCGGCTGCTAATGATATCAAATTGGGTCGATCAAGTTTTGTTCTCATTAGCCAAGAAATCGGCGAATCGGAAGTTTGAAATCCAATTTGAGAAAGAACTTTATTTGGTTTTTTACTCATTGTTTCACTAGATCTAACTAAGAGACATCGGATCAATATCAATAATTAGTCGCAAGTCATCGGAAATTTTCAGCGAATCTATTTTCAAGGAAAGTTTTCGGCTTAATTGCGGCATGCGAGATGTTCTCATCATAGTTTGATAACGATAATAATTCTCGGCTCTTAATAATGGAGCAGGAGCAGGTCCTGCAACGACAACATCACCCAACTCTTTGGCTAATGCATCCATTTCCTTTCTTAAATGGTCTGCAAAAAAACGAACTCTATCCTCACTTCGTCCACGCAAAGTTAATAAAGCTATGCGA
>JAYZHR010000090.1:0-34845 GCA_036166355.1 Verrucomicrobiota bacterium
TAGCATAATCAGCAGGACAACGATATTTCTTAAATAAAGTCGAAGTAACAATGTTAACTTGTTTGTCTGTACACTGTGCAGAAAGAATCGTAGCTATTAGTAATTCGAATGGATTTGAATAGTCGAGCTCACACCTAGCATCAGGATATGCACGCTTTAGTCTGGAAATAATAGCTGCAGTACGTTCAGTCTTAGCCTTAATCGATTCGGGAGGCATAAGCTTAGTTAGATGATGGAATTAATTTCTTGAGTGGCTGAGGCGAAAAATCTTCTGGCTTAAATAAAACCAAACGACGATCAGCCTCATCAAGTAGACGAACCGTTTCTTCAACAACTGGAGCTACCTTTGGACGAGACTGCCCACGACGAGGCTTAAAATTTTCAATTTGCACGCGCCTAAATAAATATGTTTCGAGAATACGGCCATACTCATTAACAAATGGAAGCAATTGCCTTGGCATTTTCAAACGAGCTACAATCAACTGATTAATTTTTTGCTGAAAAGTAATCTTCTGGACTTCAAAATCCCAACCACGCAGCGCTTGTTGTAATGTAATTTCAGCTTCAAGCAATGAATCAGAATCACTTAACCTAACCTCTGTAGGTAGCTTTAATAGATACTCCAGTTTCTCTACTGCTTCCAATAGTGTCCAATTCTGATATTGGTTTTGACCTGTTAATTGTACAATCATCACAGCCCACCACTTCTCCACTACAAGCATGTCAGCAAATATATCACTATAAGCCTTAAGGAATGCTGTTTGCCAATTTAGACTATCTGGCAAAAGACGGATCATTCCCTGCAATCTCTTTCCTCCCATTGGTAAAGCCAGCAAACGTTCCACCAGTAGATGAGAACATGCTTGGAAATCTTTCCAATTCTCACCTCTAATGTGAGCCGGTGACGGCATAGCAATCTCACTAAAATCAAAAGCCCTTCTATTGCTTAGCCTAACACGAACTCCAAATAGCGAGTCATGGCGACGCACAGTCCGAACAACCTCTTCAGCTGCCATTTGCCTACCATTCGACTCGGGCTTTTTGAGCACAAGCACAAGATCCGGCTGAGTTAACAAAATCTGGGTTATCCCTACAGTCAACCAAAATGGCATCTCAGTATCTCGTAACTGTGGCTTGCGATTAGCTAAATCGAGTAGTGTGACCTGCACTAAAACCCTCACCAATTTCGACGCCTCAATCTCACATGGTAAAGTGAGCTCATAAGAATAACCAGACAAGTGCCTCACAGTCACTACAGGTACTGTTGCCATAGGAGACAATGTGGGATTCAATCGTATTTTAACCTTTCCTCCCAAAAATAATGGCATCCCTAGACGCTTGAATATAGCAACTCGCAACCTATCAGCTGCTATGGCCACATGATCCGGCCCAATAAGTATAGTATTTAAGTTAACATCAATAATCCCCCCTCGCCGCTTTGGAGAAACCGGCCCATAAACCATGAACTGGCCAGACTGGCTATTGACTGTCTTATAACCTGCGCGATTTTTAATTAACCGGTTAATATTCTCCGGCAATCGATCAGGGACTAAACTCTTTGTATTCTTTTTGCGAGGGGCAAGTGTTTTAGAAGGTAAAACAGGCTTAGGCGGACTCTGGGAAGTAATTTCCTCGGTAGGGACCAATTCATTTGGCTGTATCTGCTGCCTCTGACTGAAAGCTTGATCATCCAAACTCCAACAACAAACAAAGACCAACAAACCGATCCATTTACTTTTAGGAGGAAGAATTTTTTCCACTCTTACTGGAATCAGATTTGCCGCTAGCTTTTGGTTTACTATCACTTTTGGTTTTACTGTCACTCTTGGACGAAGACTTTTTTGAATCAGACTCCTTTTTAGCTCCGGATTTATAGCTTTCACTACGATAGTCGGTCTCATAAAAACCACTACCTTTAAAAATGATACCTGCACCGGTTCCTATCATACGACGAACTTTACCTTTGCATTTGTTCTTGGGACAATCGGTAAGCGGATCCGCTTTGATAGATTGAAATATCTCAAATTCATGATCACACTTTTCACAAATGTATTCGTAAGTAGGCATATAAAAATAACTAAAAAACCCTTGCCAGTAACAACAAGTCTCCACAGAAAGTCAAGGCTAGGTCCGAATGACTGAATTTCCCGCTTGGCTTAGACCGAACGTATTGCTTCCCTACTTTGCATGGCCAGAATAAAACTTGCCAATATTATTAGAGAGTGCGACCGAACACTTAAGCCTGACTTGTTTGAGGATTGGCCTGGAGCAGTAAACGGATTACAAGTGGAAAATAATGGCAACATATCACATATCGCTGCTGCGGTTGATGCCACCCCAGCAACAGTCAAAAAAACAATTGAAGCTGGAGCAGACTTATTGATCGTACATCATGGATTGTTTTGGGGGGCAACTCATCCTTGGACCGGAAGTCGATACAAGCTTTTAAGATTATTGTTGGATAATAATATCGCTGTTTACAGCTCACATCTACCTCTTGATGCTCATCCTAAAATTGGGAATAACGCCAGACTCTGCAAAGCTCTAGGAATAACATCACCTAAACCATTTTTTATTGATCGTAATCCTCCAATCGGATTACGGGGTGAGCTGAACCTAACGAGATCACAATTAGCAAAACTCATAGCTAAGGCCACAGGAGTTGAACCAATTGTACTACCCGGAGGAAAATCACGCTGTAGAAAAATCGGGATCGTCACCGGGGGTGCAGGGTCAGATATGAAAACTGCAGCCAATGAAGGAGTGGATACATTTATCACAGGCGAAGGTCCTCATTGGACTTTTGCACTTGCAGAAGAACTTGGATTGAATGTTTTTTACGGTGGACATTATGCAACAGAAACATTTGGGGTAAAGGCACTGAGCGAAAGCTTAGCAAAAAAGTTCAAGATTCCCTGGACATTCATTGATCATCCAACTGGGTTATGAATACGAAGTTGCCCAAAATTAGTATTCAAAATAAAGTCCTTCCGTGAAACGTATTTCACAACTACTAGCTATGGTGCTTATGTTAGGGATAGCAACCACAACTATAGCTACACCCAAGATAACCAAGGTACTACCCCACTTATTGGATGAAAACGGACAACACACAATTTCCCCTAGTCTGTTAGAAAGAGATGCCTATCAAGCACAACTCAGGAAAAACCCTGAACTATGCTCAGGCATACGCTTCGATATCAAGTGGTCGAAAGGAAAACGAAAAAACAAAACAAGTAGTAATCTGAAACTTCAGGTTGAATTACAAACCTCCGCTTCAAATAAGCCAATAGTTCTAACTAAAATAATCAAACTAAATAAAAACGGTGGATGGGACTCTCTGAAGTTTGACGATGAACGCTATAAGAAATCAGGTAAGATAATCGCCTGGCGAACAATACTACTTGAAGACAACGATATTCTCGCAGAGCGTAAATCATTTCTATGGCAAATGAAAAAACGTTCAAATAATAACGAAGTTCCTTCTGCCGATTGACAACCGCCTTCCCCTTCCCCACTCTCTCCACATGGCAAAAACCGGTCTTGGTCGAGGCCTAGGTTCTCTTTTAGGAACACGCAAATCGACATCTCAAAGCAACCAAACCGAGGAAATACCAAAATCTGGATCCGATACGGAAGATACCGGAAGTCCGAATGAAATTCCTATCGGTGAGATTCTTCCAGGTGCAATGCAACCAAGGAATGCATTCGATGATAATTCATTGAATGAATTGGCCGAATCAATTCGAGAAAACGGTATAATGCAACCACTGGTTGTTCGACCAAGTGGAGCTGGATATGAACTCATTGCCGGCGAACGTCGTTGGCGTGCTTCTCAACTGGCTGGATTAACTAAAGTTCCGGTAATAATTCGTGATGTAGATGATCAAACCGCCCTCGAATTAGCGCTAATTGAAAATTTACAACGTGAAAATCTAGACCCTATCGAAGAAGCAAAGGGATACGCACAATTGATGGATCAATTTGATCTCACACAGGAAGAGGTAGCTACTAAAGTAGGTAAAAATCGCGTTACCGTAGCCAATGCTCTACGTTTAATTAAACTCCCATCGGGAGTACAATCATTTGTACGGGATGGAATGCTTACAAGTGGTCATGCCAAAGCAATCCTAGCGCTTAAGAACACCAAAAGCCAAATTGCTGCAGCCAAGCAGATAATAAAAAAAGAATTAAGCGTGCGTCAAACCGAGGAACTAATTAATTCCATTAACCTAAAGGGAGATAGTTCAACAAAATATGGGAAAAAAGCCACAATATCGACTAGTAATGCACAAATTGAAAACCTAGAAACTAAAATACAAGAAAAGCTTGGAACAAAAGTTACACTCCGTTACCGGAAAGGAAAAGGCGGCTCCGTGCATATCAAATTCTTCAATGATGAGGACCTGCAACGCATTCTCGATACACTTGGCATCAAAGCCGACTGATTTCATGATTCTTGATATAGTAAAATATGGAAATCCAGTGCTACGCAAAAAAGGCGAACGCATAGAGTCCATCACTCCTGACATCACGAAACTTATTGAAGATATGCTCGAGACCATGAGATCCGCTCATGGCATCGGGCTGGCCTCACAACAAATAGGTCGCACTTTACAATTAGCAGTAGTGGATATAACTGGCGTAGAAGACCGTCCATCTCGAATGGAAGTTAATACCAAAAAGGTCAATCCAGAAGACCATATGCCGTTAATTTTATTCAATCCTGAATGGACTGCAGTAGGCGAAGCTACCGAAACTGGGCCCGAAGGCTGTTTAAGTTTTCCGGAGATTTATGGCGATGTAAACCGCCCCGAAGAAATCGATGTAAATGCAATGAATGAAAAAGGTGATAAAATTGAATTTCGCTGTGGGGGCTTGCTCTCAAGAGCCATTCAGCACGAATATGACCATCTTCAAGGCATTCTTTTTATTGATCGTATGGACGCTCTAGTTCGGGCAAATCTAAAGCCAGAAATTGATATGGTTCAGGCCGAGACAAAGAAAACACTTGGCTAAACCACATCTAAAATAAAATATTTCATGATACAAAGGGGACACAGCAAGTCAGCCAGTCTGACCTCTTTTGGATTTACATTAATTGAACTACTAGTCGTAATTTCGATTATTGCGATTCTAGCAGGCTTATTACTTCCAGCTCTTTCCCGAGCCAAACAAAAAGCCCTTGGTGTCTCCTGTATGAATAATTTACGGCAATTACAATTGGCAGTGATTTATTTCTGTGATGAAAACCAAGACATACTACCCAGTCACTCGCGCTGGATACAAAATCAATGGATGGACTTTAATGGTAATAACCCTGCTAATACTGACATAGAAATTTTATTGAATCCGAGTAATGCACTACTGGCACCATACACTCAAAATGCAGGAATCTACAAATGTCCGGCAGATCTAAGTGCAGTCAAAAAAAATAAAAGAATAGTACCTCGCATTCGAAGCATGTCGATGAATGCTGTCGTCGAGGGAGCAGACAAAAACTTTGGCCCGAATCAATATCGCTGGTGGATTGGAGTACCTCCTTACCGAGTATACAAAAAAATCTCCGACATCACTAAACCTTCGCCTAGCAAATTCTGGATGCTTCTCGACGAACATCCAGATACTATCAACAATGGCGACATGGCTGTAAAATGTGATGCAAGGGGACCTGTCACTCAATTCGTCGATTATCCTGCAAGCTATCATAATGGAGCCTGCGGACTTTCATTTGCAGACGGACACGCTGAAATAAAAAAGTGGCAAGATGCCCGAACCAAACTACCTGCATCATATGGGAAGGGTTTCCAGCACAGAGCTGAATCACCAAACAACCCAGACATTACATGGCTGCAAGAGCGCACTTCAGCCTTAGCCAATTAATTAAGGCTGCGATGGCTTGCCTAAATTTGATCGAACACGCTGAAGAAAACTCATCCCTCTCCGATATTTGCTTTCAGCAATCCTGCTCGCTTTTTCTGCAGAAGCTATTTCATGCTGAGCCATTTGTTTTTCCTGAGGTGTAGAGGCACCAGCCAGTAGATTTTTTGCTGCCTGAAGACGCTGCCGCTCAAAAGCCATTCCTCCCATGGCCATTTTTACCGCCTGAGTCAACTCACGTTCCGCAGCATCTAATCGTCCTTGTCGCATATAAGCTACACCTAGATTTTGACGAGCATCAAAATAGGTTGGCTGAATGCGGATAGCTTTTGCAAAATGAACAGCAGCTTTTCCAATATCATTTTTAATCGCATAAACCGTTCCAAGGTTATTGTGAGTATTAGGATTATCCGGAAAAATTTTGATAGATGCTTCGAAATGATAAATAGCTTCATCAAATTTTTTCTGATCCTTCAGAATATTTCCTAAATTGTTGTGCGCCTCTGCATATTCGGGAGCCAACTCAAGCGCTTTTTTATACTCTACTATGGCCTTCTCGGCTTCACCTTTAGCCTTATAAGCAATTCCCATGTTAAATCGGACATCTGGATCTCCATCTCCATCAGCATATTTCAGTGCCTCTTGATACTTACCCAAGGCGCCATCGGGGTTACCAGTACCAATAAGGTCGTTACCTTCCTTCAATAAAGCCACTACCTTGTCTGGATCACCTAGACCAACACCAGAATCATCTTCCAATTTAATAGCATTGAGTTGCTCTAATATATCGTCAACTGACTCTTCCTCAAGTTGTGGAGTATCAATGGAATCAAGAGACGGCTCAAGTGACAAAGGATCTGACACTGCAGGCACATCGTTTTCAACAGAAACCACTGGCTTAGGTATAGTCTCGTTAATGATTATGCCAGGCGGTTTCAAATCAGGCACTTCTGAATTAATTTTTAATTCAGATTCCTGAAGAGTTGCAACTTCAGCTATTTGATTAGCCTGATTAGTTCCACTAGTTTTATTTAATGCTAACTGATCTGCTGATTGCTCTGAACCACATCCAACTAAAAATGCAGAGATCAAAAAACCAGCTACAAAAAACACTTTATAAAACCAATTCACTTGGGAAATCTATCAAACCATCGCCAAGCCGCAACCATCTTAAACCCATTCTCTTTGAAATAATCTTACAATTTGGCAGCCTATACCCAGAATAAGGCTTATTAATTACCCCACTCTACGCTTGGCCAAACGTTACGACATTTATAAAATCCCCTTCCAGACATGTTCCGAAATACTCTAACTTTTACCATAGCTATTGGTTTAATCTACAATTCCGCGTTGGCTCGCGAACTTAAAGAATTCGACAATAACGTTAACTATGACGAATCCAAAGTCCCTCACTATGATCTGCCCGACCCATTAACCACCGCCGAAGGCACTGCAGTAACCAATGCAAAACAATGGAGAAATATTCGCAGACCACAAATTTTATCGCTTTTTGCTAACTTTATATATGGAACAGTTCCGACTCCACCAGATCCGATTCAACAATCGTACCAAATAATTAAAGAAGATAAATCTTTCTTAGATAACAAAGCAACGAAACTGGATATATCCATTCGTTTCAAAAATCGCAAAGGAACTGCACAGACTCACATTATAGTTTTTATCCCGAATCAAATTGAAAAACCGGCTCCTGCATTCATGATGATGAGTTTTGACAATCCCAGGGGTAGCAGCTTCCAGTTAAGCAATAGCCGCAAAGGCCACCTTCGCAACGGCGTACCGCTCGTCAAACTAATTGATAACGGATATGGATACATATCAGTCTATCACGGTGACTTAATTGGTCACAACGAGGTTTCCTTTGGAAAAGGAATCCACAAACTTTTTTTCCGTGATGGACAAAGCTTTCCCAAGGCACACGAGTGGGGAGTATTAGGTGCCAATGCTTGGACTGGCATGCGAGCTCTCGATTACCTAGAGACCAATGATCGCATTGACGCCAAACGAATTGCCATCATGGGGCACTCAAAGATGGGCAAAGCCACACTTTGGGCTGCTGCACAAGATGAACGATTTGCACTAGCTATTTCCGCCCAGTCTGGGTGCGGAGGTGCAGCATTGTGGAGGCGAAAGTTTGGTGAAACTATGCTAAAATTGAATCGCTTTCCTCATTGGTTATGCATCAACGCCCGTAAGTTTAACGAACGTGAAGACGACCTGCCCGTAGATCAACATATGCTACTCTCACTAATCGCTCCACGCCCCGTGTATGTAGCTAGTGGTACCGCAGATACATGGGCTGACCCGCACGGCGAATTTCAATCAGCAAAACATGCTGGACCTGTTTACCGATTACTCGGCAAAAAACCACTTAGCACAACCAAAATACCCTCACCTAACCAGCCTCTTTTAAATGGAGACATCGGATACCACTTACGGACTGGAGGCCACTCAGTTGCCCCCTATGACTGGGAACAATTCATTCGGTTCGCAAACAATCATTTAAAGAAATAACATTGTATCGTTGCTAGTAACGTGCAAATCGCATTTAACATATTCAACAAAGCTATAGGCCTACTAATTGGGATATTATTCTTACAAATAACCGTACTGGCAAAACCCTTGTCAAAAGGTGCGAAGATATATGCTGACAAATGCGCAAAATGTCATGGCGATAAGGGACAAGGCGTTGCCAATGAATACGACGAGCCGCTAATTGGAGATTGGCCAATTGAAAAACTTGTCAGAGTCATCACAAAAACAATGCCTGAAGATAACCCTGATCTTTGTATTGAAGATGAGGCCGAACACGTTGCTCGCTATATTTTCAAAGCGTTTTACTCCCCTCAAGCACGCATCTTAAACAAACAACCTCGTATCGAAATAGCTCGCCTTACTAATCGACAATTTCTCCATTCTGTTGCTGATATAATTGGAAGCTTCACCATCACTTCATTCTCCAATCAATCTTACAGTCAACTTGGCGGACTTAAAGCAAGCTATTATAACAACCGTAATCTCAGCCAAAACAAACAAACCATTAACAAATCAAAAGAAGTAATTAATTTCGATTATGGCAACAAAACTCCTTATCCGAATAATATTGATTTCAAATCAGAAGAATTTTCCATGCGATGGAGTGGTTCTGTTTTTGCAGAAGAAACGGGAAACTATAAGTTCATAATCAGTAGCGAAAATGGAGTCCGCCTCTGGGTTAATGACATGGACCTTAAACTAATAGAGGGCTGGGTTTCTAGCGGTCAACACCGCGAATTAACCAGTTCAGTTCGTCTTATAGGAGGACGCGCCTATCCAATACAAATCGATTTTTTTAAGTACAAGAGCAAAAGCGCCTCAGTGAAACTAGAATGGCATCCTCCACATGGTTCTCGGGAAGTTCTACCGGCTAGAAATTTATCTCCACACAAAAGCATAAAAACTTTTGTACTTAATCAACCATTTCCACCAGACGACAGTAGTATTGGCTATAGAAGAGGCAATTCTGTCTCCAAAAAATGGACTGAGTCAGCTACCTATGCCGCAATAGAAATAGCAAATTGGGCTGCAGAAAATTTAGACATACTAGCAAACACCACTCCAAAATCACCAGACCGAAAGATAAAGGCGAAGCAATTTGCCATTCAATTTGCCGAACGTGCATTTCGCCGACCACTGACAATTGAAGAAAATCAACTCTTCATTCAATCAAGATTTCACCCAGAAAAACCTGAAACTGACTCAATTAAGGAAGCGATACTTCTTATACTCAAATCCCCTCGCTTTCTTTACCCCGATCTTGGCCAAAAGGATGACTTCTCTGTCGCTGCTAGACTGGCACTTAGCCTTTGGGATTCTCTTCCAGATACCGAACTAGCTCAAGCTGCAGCTGCTGGAAGGCTAAGAAATGAACATCAAGTTCGGCAACAAGCGATAAGAATGATTAACAACCCACGCACAAAAGCCAAACTTCGAAGTATGATGCATCACTGGTTAGGCCTAAACTATGCCGAGGAAATTGCCAAAGACCCGGCAAAGTTTCCTCAGTATAATAAGTCAATAGAGGCAGACTTACGCACTTCACTTAACCTATTCATAGACGATATCATTTGGGAAAAGCCCGGTGCAGATTACCGAAAACTATTCAACTCTAATCAACTTCCTTTCAACTCACGTTTGGCCAAAATTTATGGAGTTCAACATAACGGAACAGCCTCCGAATTTTCTCATGCAGTCTTCCCAGCAGGCAAAAGGTCAGGAGTTTTAACACATCCATATCTTCTTACATTATACTCATATCACAACGGTACATCTCCTATTCATCGTGGAGTATTTATCACAAGAAACATACTTGGCCGCTCGTTAAAACCACCACCAGAAGATGTGGCATTCAAGGACGAATCATTTGAACCACATATGACAATGCGTGAAAAAGTCACACAAATCACCAAAGCCGATTCTTGCATGACATGTCATAGTATAATTAATCCACTAGGGTTTTCCCTAGAACAGTTTGACAGCATTGGCCGCTTTAGAGAAACAGACAATGGAAAGCCAATCGACACCTCTTCGGAATATCTTACAGCCGAAGGAATATCTATTCGTATAAATAATCCATCTACTCTTGCCTATCATGCAATTAACAGTCCGAGTGCCCATGATTGGTTTGTTGAAATGCTCTTTAATCAGGTTGCCAAACAACCAATTCAGGCTTACGGTTCAGATGTTTCAAGTGAACTATGCAAAGATTTTGCCAATGCGAATTACAACATAAAGTTTCTATTGGTTGAAATAGCTGTATTATCCGCTTTAAAGGGAATCGAACAAAAGGAAACATAAGCAATAATCAACAAATGAATACGATCGATCGCAGACAATTTATCCGCAATCTTGGAGTATCCACTAGCTCACTACCTTTCCTAATAGGCCTACCCAGTTTGGGGCTTGCTAAAACCGCTCCCCGCCGCCAACGGCTTGTAATCATGTTCAGCCCAAATGGCACCATCCCAAAAAATTTCTGGCCTGATTCCACTGGTTCTGATTTCCAACTAAAAAAGATCATGGAACCGCTAGCACCTTATCGGGATCGTATGCTAGTGCTAAACGGCTTGAATAATAAAGTGCGCGGCGACGGAGACAGTCATATGCGAGGAATGAGCTGTTTGTTAACCGGCATTGAACTATTCCCAGGTAATATTCAAGGCGGATCTGACACCCCCGCTGGCTGGGCTAAAGGGATTTCTATTGACCAAGAGATTAAAAACTTTTTTCAAGGCCAAAATGAAACTCGCACGAGATTTGGTTCGCTTGAATTTGGAGTAGGCGTATCAGATCGAGCTGACCCATGGACACGCATGTCATATGCTGGCCCCAACCAGCCAGTAGCACCAACAGATGATCCTTATCAAATGTACAAAAAACTTTACGGAAAATTGCGAGATCGCGATAGCCTGCTAAGTGTTCTGGATATTGTTCAAAAAGATTTAAAACGAGTTTCCAAAAAAATTAGTTCAGAAGATCAAAAACTTCTCGAAGAACATGCCGATTTTGTTCGTCAAATAGAACAAGAGTTTGACCTGAAAGAGGATAGCGCATTCATTAGTGATCCTCCAAAATTTGAAACTGGCATTACCAATCAAAACGATAATGTCCCACGCTTAAGTAGGATGCAAATTGACCTTATGGTAAACAGCTTTGTGAACGACTTTGCACGAGTTGGAACATTGCAATATACTAAATCTGTCGGACAAGCGCGAATGAACTGGCTCAATATTAAAGACGGCCATCACGGCCTTTCACATGAATCTGACAAAAATTCTGACGCCGTTGACAAGCTCACTCGCATTAATAAATGGTTTGCAGGCGAACTCGCCTACTTGACCAAGCGTTTGGCAGAAACACCTGAACCAGGAACTAGTGAAAGCCTTCTAGATAATACAACTATTGTGTGGACGAATGAGTTAGGTAAAGGAAATAGCCATACTCTCAATAACATTCCATTTGTTTTAATTGGAAACGGCTTGGGCTTTCGGATGGGACGCTCACTCAATCTTAAAGGTACTACACACAACCGGCTAATGATCTCCTTAGCCCATGCTGTAGGACATCAGATCGAATCTTTTGGCAATAAGAAGCTTAGCCAAGGCGGCCCACTCGATCTTAGTTAACCCATTTTTCTCGGCTCGATAATAAGAATTCTTTAGTTTCAAAACTTTTCATATTTTCGATCTATAACGATTTTAAATAATAGCTCGAAAAGCTCGAAATATAGATTTCAAAATTAGACAGCTTATTGATGCATTGTTGTATTAATATTAACTCAGCTATTTAAACGAACACTTTAACCCATGAAGATTTCCATTCCAATTGCACTCTTAACAATTGGACTCATTCCATATACTGTCGCAGATTCAACTAATCTTAATACTGATAAATCCAAATTTCCTAGCTTACCTCCGGGCTTTGAAATCAGCCTATTTGCCAGCGAGCCACTTATCAGAAATCCCACCTGCTTGGCTTTTGATCGCCTAGGACGTGCATTCGTTGCACAAGGACCACAATTCAGATCACCAAAAGAAAACACGCCAGGAGATACAATTAATATTCTTATTGATCATAATCATGACGGTATTGCAGATGACGTTAAAGTATTCGCCAAAGGCTTTAACAGCATTCATGGGCTAGCATGGAAGGGGAAGGATCTTTATGTGGCAAATGCACCAGACTTTACAATCGTCCGTGATACAAATGGTGATGACATTGCTGACGAATATATCAAAATCTACACAGATCTCGGCAACTTGGAGCACTCCTTACACGGACTTAACTGGGGACCAGACGGCAAACTCTACATGTCAAAAGGTAATTCCAAAGGATTAACTCAACCTGGCCGAATAGCACCGAAACCTTTCCGAGATCTTTGGGGCGTCGAATCACCCAAAGGCTCACCTGAGTTCCCATCTTCGAAAAAATTTACAGCTGGAACATACAAAAAAAACTATCACAACCCTTCTGATGACTGGGGCCGTGAAGGTGGCATACTTAGGTGTGACGACATGGGAGAAAATCTCGAAATAGTAAGTCGTGGGTTTCGTAATCCTTGGGATATGGCATTTGATGATGGTTTTAATTTTATAGGTACAGATAATGATCAGAATGATGGAGACAAAATATTTATGCCCTTTTATGGCGCTCATTTCGGATGGGGCCATTCTTGGAGCTTCAATTGGACAGACTCTTCTCATCTTCCCACCGCACCTCACAGCGGCCCTTTCTTTAATGGATCTGGCACTGGAGTAATTTACTACTCACTTGACAAGTTCCCAGAAGATTACAGAAACGTTTTTTTTATTAATGATTGGGGACGAAAATGCACCTATGTAATGAGACCACAATGGAATGGAGCTCTCTTAGAAAGTGATACAAAAAATAAACCTTTAGAAATTTTCGCTGATGCTAAAGGCAGCCTCTTTAAACCAAGTGATATCGAAGTTGGCCCGGACGGAGCACTATGGATTCTAGGTTGGGGCAATGAATATGGTGTAAAATGGGATGGTGATCCAAAACTCAAAAAACAAATAAATGAAGGCCGCATATTCAGAATATGGCATCACAATAATCCACCTGACAATAAAGGTTGGTTTACTACTAAACACTTAAAACCTTTAAATAAATGGAGCTTACAGGAACTTGTTGGCGAACTCGACCAACCCATTCCAATCAGACGAATCGATGCACAAGAAGAATTAATAAAACGCAATACAAAACCAACCAGTGAATCGTTGATCAAATCAGCTATAGAAGCAAAAACTCAAGCCTCTGAGACTTGGCTAATCTGGACTCTGGCTCAATACAATTCAAAAGAATCAAAACAAAATTCAAGAATTAATCAAACCCTACTTCGATTTTCAAAAGGCAGGGGCACACTGAACCAACAAGTACAATCACTTCGTGCGATTAGATTACGTCTACCTATCAGTAGTAATAAGGAAATAAACAATTTCAAAGAATCACTATCATTAGCTCTTAAACATAAAAACGCCCAAATCCGCTTTTCTGCAGTGCAAACCATTCGGCAGGCAAAACTAAATCAATTAACTTCTGAAATTAAACCCTTAGTAGCTAAAGAAAAAGATCGCCTTACATTCTATACTGCTTGGGGAGCCCTTCGAGATATGCTGCCCCAAGACGAACTTCAATCTATGCTAGAGGACAGACAATCTGGATTACGTCTGGCAGCCTTATTAGCGCTCCTTGACTTACAACTTATAACCCCAGAAAAGGCTAAAAAACTGGTAAACGATCCCAATGCCAATGTGGCAACTGTAGCTGCTCTTTACCTGAGCAAGGTTGAACGCAACATGGCAAATCTATTATCAATCAGTCCAAAAGGTGGAGAATTTGTTGAGAGTCAAACCATCGCTATAAAAGCTAATATTAAAGATACTCGAATTCGATATACGGTTGATGGCAGTGAACCCAATGGACGATCGAAAACATATAAAAAACCTTTTACTATAAATCAGTCAATTCAACTACGGGCGGCTATGTTTCGTGATGGCGAAAGAGTTGGCCCGTTCGTTAAGTTAAACTACAAAAAAATCGATATAACGAAAGTCCAAGCAAATATAGTAAAGCTTAATGAAAAAGAGACTCAACGTTCAGTACAAATAGCAGGTGGATTAAATGAGAATATCAGAGCATACCTAGATCGTTCATATAAATTTAAACACGTTCCAGAAACCTTAAAAGGTTCAGTATTTTTAATGTCTCGGAATGACGATTCAGGCTCTCGAGGAGACAAGCTCATCAGCTTAAATGCAATGTGTTTGTTGGATGTTTACGTTGGACACGACCGCAGAATATCAGGCGCCAACAAACCAAATTGGCTAAAGCAATTCAATGCTACCGGAATGCATATCAAGACCAGTGATGCAGTATTTGACTTGTTTCAACGCCAATTCAAAAGCGGTGATAATATAATACTAGGAGGTAACACATTGGATGGAAATGAAAGTGGAAAATCAAACTATATTACTGTTTTTAGTCAGACACTCATTGACCCACAATCTAAACCCTTGGAATACCAAAATGTGTTGGCAGCCCTAAAACAAGCAGATGTGGAACGAGGCAAGCAAATCTTCTTTAGTAAAAAAGGGCCACAGTGTTCAACTTGCCATCAAATTAATGGTATAGGCAAAAACTTTGGGCCTGAACTCAACGGCATAGGTTCGCGTGATAATGCAATGACAATACTAAACTCAATCCTAGAACCAAATGCTAGGCTTGTAGAAGGCTATCGCACTCATATTGTTGAAATGAAAGATGGAAAAACCTATGCAGGCATGGCACTTGAAGAAAGTGGATTAACCTTCAAACTAGGCTTACAGGCTGGACAAAGTGTTACTTTAAACAAAAAACAAATCGCAAACAGAAAAAGCACAAATATCTCCCCAATGCCCAGTACTTTTAACATGTTGTTAAATGCACAACAAATGGCTGATCTCACTGCTTATCTTGTTAGCTGCAAAGATGACAACCATTCAATATCCAATTCAAGTTCCAGTGGTAAGGTTAATTTTAAGGAGTCCAAAGGACAATTTACCATCCACATCAACTCTCAGGATGTTGGTACATATGTTTATAATGACATCAAAACTCACCGGCCATTCTTTAAAAACATTCGAACACTCAGCGGCACGCAAGTCACACGTAATCATCCTCCTATCGAAGGCGTGGATGCCAACGACCATGCTTCAATGCATCCTGGAATCTGGATGGCATTTGGAGATATTTCAGACTCGGACTTTTGGCGCAACCGAGGCGCAAAAGTGATACATGAACGCTTTATTACTAGACCAAAGGGAGGAATATCAACGGGAACATTCTCCGTATTGAATCGTTTCGAAACCAAAGACGGTAAATTAATCTGCCACCAAACTGACAGATTTCATATAAGTCTAGCTAAGAACAGTTGGCGGTTAAAATACGACAGCAATTTTTCATCACCTCATGATTTCTATTTTGGGGATCAGGAAGAAATGGGACTCGGCGTACGATTAGCTACTCCATTAATCGAGAAAAATGGCGGACAAATTCGTAACAGTGCCGGCCAAATTAATGCTAAAGAAACTTGGGGAAAATCAGCAATTTGGTGTGATTATTCAGGCGAAATCGAAGGGAATTGGGTTGGCATTACTATCTTAGCTAATACTGAAACACCCCGTATCCCATGGTGGCATAACCGTGACTACGGCTTAATGGTTGCTAATCAATTTGGTCGTAACGCGATGAAAAAAGGGAATAAAAGCAAACTCACCCTTGAAGCTGGTAAAAAATTACAGCTCTCATTTACTGTAATTATTCATGAGAACCAAAAGACAAATCCGAACATTAAAACTGCAATTCTTAAAGAACTTACAGAATAAATTATCAGCATCATGATTAAATTAATAACCTTATGTCTTTTAGTCGTTTTTCTAACAGCTTGTTCAAGTATTAAACTTAGTCGTGGTGGCTATGAAGAAGCTTCTCATAATGTCTTGCTACGTGAAGGGCCACTAGAATTACGTCGTTATTCAGAATTAAATCTAGTACAAACAAAAATGGAAAACAATGAAGGTAGTGGCTTCATGAGACTGTTCAACTACATAGACCGTGGCAATTCGAAAAAAAGTAAAATAGCAATGACTACTCCAGTTTTCACTAGTGAAAAAAAAGGAGAAAAAACTATGGCCTTTGTGCTCCCCTCTAAGATTGATACAAAAGATATTCCGGTACCAGTTAATCAATCCGTAGAAACTCTTACTAGAGCATCCGGCTTATACGCCGCACACCGCTATTCAGGTCGAAGAGTTCAAGGAGCACCCAAAAAAATTCAACGACAACTAAAAAATTGGATCAAAAAACACGACTTACTGCCTCAAGGTGAACTAATCAACGCTTTTTACGATACTCCATGGACTCCGCCGTTCTTAAGGAGAAACGAACTTTTAATAGAAGTTAAACAACCTTAAGCAGATCATTTAATTTTTAATGATAAAGGAATTAATTTGATAAATCTTACTGCAAGACAGATATGTCTTCCAGTCACACTTGAAAAATTTTTAAATCAACGTCACAATTTGTTTTTAATGAAGGTACTTTATATTTTTATTTTAGCCATTCCATTTTTGATAGGTTGTAATGAATCCAATCAAACACCCATAAATTCTAATTCAAAAGATTCATCTAATACACCAACTCCACAAACATTAGAAACACAGCCTAAAAAAATAAATCCTGCACCACAGGAACAACTAACAAAGAAAACTCCCGGCATACCTATTTGGGAGGCTGCTTCACTCGGAGCAATTAAACAAGTTAGAGAACATTTGGAGTCAGGAGCGGATGTAAACAGTCTTGATCAAAACGGCCGAACCCCACTTCATTGGGCATCCACAGAAAACGTTATTAGAAAATTAATTTCAGCAGGAGGCGATATTAACTCAAAAGACGGACGCGGCATGACACCACTTCATTGCTATATTATTGAAAATGATAAAACAGAAAACGCCAAAATTCTATTGGAAGCAGGAGCCAAAGTTAATGCAATAACTAGCTCTGGTCACACTCCATTGCATTATGCAACTAGTAATAATAAATATGGTTTTGTAGCATTTCTAATTGAAAACATGGCTGATATAAACGCGAAAAGCAAATCTGGCGTTACCCCTTTACACTCAGCGAGTCTATCAGATGATAGCCGCATCATAGAACTATTATTAAGCAAAGGAGCTAAAGTTAATGCATTAACAAAAGAAGGAGTTAAAGTATACGCATCAGGAACTCCACTAGACTGGGCCCAAAAAGGTAAAAAAGAAAAAGCCATCTCACTTCTCAGAAAGAATGGAGCAAAAACGGTAAAAGAATTAAAAGCCAACTAAATAATAGTTAAGAGAATTTTTGAGTATATTCGTTCATTTTAATTGGTTCGAACCGTCAATATAATCATCCTTAAATTTAAATAAAATTATAGTCAAAAATATTTATTACATGGATCAACCAGAAAAATTAAACATCGCACTTTTTGGGCTTGGCCGAGCAGGAAAATTCCATATCCAAAGCATCCAATCAATTCCAGAACTTAATCTTAAATGTGTAATGGACTTGGATGAATTACTAGCAAAGCGTACAGCAAAAGGCTTAGAATGCGACTATGCAACTGATATTGATGGACCTCTTGGACAATCTGATATTGACGCTGTAATTGTTGCTTCACCAACAAACGAGCATCACCATCAAATTCAAGCTTCTTTAAAAGCAAGAAAACCTGTTTTTTCTGAAAAACCGCTCGGTAATAGCCTTGACGAAATCGATAGCTGCTTTGAATTATCTAAAAAAATCAATATGCCATTGTTTATTGGATTCAACCGCAGATTCGACCCATCATTCTCCAATTTAGCATCTGAAGTTAAAAACAAAAAAGTTGGCCAACTACAAATGCTAAGAGTTACATCACGCGATTCACCACTACCAACTATGGAATACATCAGTAAGTCGAACGGAATTTTCCATGATTGTATTGTACATGACTTTGACATGTTGCGCTTTATAACAAACAAAGATCCAGTAGAAATCTATACGGCAGGAAGTAGTTTTGTTAAAGAAATTGGCGCATTAAATGATCTAGATAATGTTCTTGTAACACTAAAATATGATAATGGGATGATAGCTAGTATTGATGTAAACAGATTTGCCTCTTATGGCTACGATCAACGCATTGAAGTTTTTGGTAGTGAAGGAATGTTACAGGCTGAAAACCGACTACCTATTACCACATTGCTATCAAATAATGATGGCCTCCGTCGCCCGAAGATTGAACATTCTTTCCCGACTCGCTACCGAGAAGCATATCAAAGAGAATTAGAAACTTTCAGGGATTGCATACAGCAAGAAACTCCTGTTCCAGTCACACATGAGGATGTAAGGATGAGCTTCATTCTCTCAGAATTAGGTGAAAAGTCCTATCGTGAAAATAAGCCAATTCGTGTGACTAGTAATGATAATACTACTGCAAACTAATCCGACTCACTAAGCCGTTTAACTGGTGAATCATAAAGCATTTCATGAGCTTCATTGAGTATTTCTGGAATAAGTTTTGAAAAAGGACTATGGGCTAAACTTTTGGTGATATCTAGCTCAGATAATTTTGCCGCAGTTTCACCTGGAAACCAGTGATCAGCCTGACCTAATAAATTGTAACGCATTTTACCCCAATCAACCAAGTCAAGTGACTTGGCATAAGTCCATAAACGTATAATTTCAAGAATGTTAATCTGTCCCGGTACTTCAAGGTATTCCGGAATATTCTCAAACCATCGATCGCACCAATCCTTGCCAAGCACCTGCTCCATTTCCTCTCTCAAACGTAACTCAATAGGTAACATTACCTCTGCTATTTTTTCATAATGTTCCAGAGCTGCAATATGTTCATCGAAATCCTCTGGCTTAGATGCCCCACAACTGAGTGTATGTACCTGAGGACGATTCAAACAGTATAAGGCGTTAAACTGCATAGGCGATAAAGGGCGACAAAGATCGACTAGCTTAACAGGAGGAGCGTATAGTTTTCCGCCTTTATCATTTGGGCTAATAATAAACACTCCCATATCACGTTGAGCAGCTGCCTCAATACATGACCAATTTAGATCATTAACAAAATACCAGTGGAGGTTAACATATTCAAACATGTCACTCTCAATCGCAGCCTTAATAATATGCGGTGAAGCATGTGAAGAAAACCCGATATGTTTAGCTCTCCCCTCACCTATCAGTTTATGGATTGCATCAACACAACCATCTTTTCGTAATGACCATTCCAGAAATTGAGCATTGTTGATCCCGTGAAGCGATAAAAGATCAACGTGATCCAATTGTAGATATTCCATCGACTTATCGAACGTATCGAGAAACTCTTTCTGCGTAGCAAAGGGAGCAACCTTGGTTTGGACGATTATCTCGTTACGAGGAAGTTTGGGTAATACGAAGCCAAGTTGCATCTCTGATGATCCGTAACCACGTGCCGTCTCAATATGATTAATACCTAATTCTATAGATCGATGTATTGTAGCCTCAAGGTTAGCTTGACCATCTTCCGGCACGTCATTGGGAGCAATATCCTCCCACTTATGCTGATACCTCATTCCCCCACAAGAAAATACTGGAATTTGAAGCTCCGTTTTACCAAATCGACGATATTTCACACTACCGCAATTTTGTTTCTTATGCAGAAAAATTCAAGAACCAAGGAGCAATCTAAAGAAGAAGCCCAAAAGACTATTCACCAGAAACATCAAAGCGAACTACCGTTTCATTGGGTCTAGCCAGCCCCAACTGCTCACGAGCCAATCGCTCTACTGTCTTGGGATCGCTCTTTAGTGAGTCAATCTCTAAACGCAATTCTCGATTAACTGTTTCCTCGTGTTGAATGCGTTGATCCATCTCAATAATCTGCTGTCTCATAGCTTCATTTTGATGCATAAGAGGAAAATAAAGAACTGCCACCCAAACTAAAGCAGCTAGAACCAATAAAACCACAACCACTCGACTGAGCTTATCCCAAATGACTGTATCGACGTTCATCTCCTTGACAGGCGATTGCCTATATACGAATTCGACCAACAAAATCTAGCCCCATGCCGACAATAGTGCCAACATAAAAATCATACTTTCTACTTATAAATAATAAATTCGCTCCTTAAATTTTTGCACTGTCAAAAAGCGCTTCTAAATTATCAGGTAAAATTTCTTGCGAATGGGTTATAGGATTCAATGCTGTCTTAAGGTAATCCACTGCATCAGCTACACGCTGAACGCTTTTAGGTAAAGCCGCCCCAGATGCATTAGCATGACCTCCACCTTGCAACTGTTTAGCCATTCTTAGCGCCTCTCCATTAGAACTCCTAAGGCTTACCATAAACTGGTTATTGCCGATCCTATTGAGCATAATTAAAACCTTATAAGGTTGGGACTCTTCACGAAGCAAGTGATTAAGAATCACATTAGAATTACCAACTACAGTCTTTACCAAGCCTACTTCAGGAGTAATTTCCTGAATATTCTTCCGACTCCACTTAAGTCCCATTGGATCTTCCACTTCCCTCTTTACACGCATAACTTCCAACAGAGGGTGATCCAATAACTTTTCTGGATCTCCATCTACCACAGAATAAACGTTCCAAAATCCGTATGTCTTAACAAGCGAACCATAATCATTAGCAATTTCAAAGTCAGGATCATCACGCAAAAAAAGATCTCCTACGTTTGCTAAATGCACCAAGCGATCTAAAGCATCAGACTGCAAGCCATGATCCTTACAAAGCCCATATGCCAACATACATGCACTTTTGGATTCATCGTGAACCAAGCGGGCCTTTGTAGGTTTTACTGAAGTTATATGATGATCAATTATTACCCAGTTTATACGATCCATCCGTTCTTCAAAAGCTAAGTCACTAACCCATGCAGAATTTTCCCTAAGGCATCGACTATGCCACGCATGAGTTTGGTAACCCAATAAACGAATCTCCTCTCCAAATAAGGTGCCAGAGAGTTTTTGTAAAAGCATTCCAGATAGCAATCCATCGAGATCCCCATCATGAGTAACAATAATTTCCGGTTTGGGAAGTTGGTCCATCAATCGGCGACAATCGTACAACAACTTTCACTGTAACCAAGCCTATAGTCACAACAAAAAATATTAAGATTAAATTTTAAGTACAAATAAAAGTAATGAATAATCTTACGATGGCTAACGCTTTCTAAATAAATCAGAAAGGATTAATTGCCGTATTAGACTTCGCAAAGGATATTCATCTGTTTTTGTTGATGCAGAAATTAAACGAAGCTGAACCATATCATCCACAGTCATGACTCTCCTTAAAGCATAGGTGGCTAAATGCTCCATAAATGCCTCCTCCAGATGATCATGTCTGGCTAGTAATTTTTTGAACTCAAATGGATTATCAAAATGTTGCCCGTCTGGCATCACTCCAGAAGCATTAACAGGAGGATCCTCTCCGACTCCACCCTGCACTTTTTCAAAATCTCGCCAACGACCTATTGCATTGAAATTCTCAAAAGCTAAACCCAATGGGTCAATTTTGGAATGACACGATATGCAGTTAGGATCTCTAGCATGCGACTCCAACTGAGACCGAATAGTTGTCTTGGGCCTATTACTCATGATCGGTTCTAATGGATCAACATTTGGAGGTGGAGGTGGAGGTGTATGAGCAAGAATTGCCTCGGACACCCAGGCTCCCCGGTGAACTGGTCGGTGTCTTGTGCCATCCGATGTCAACGATAGAATAGATGCTTGAGTTAGAATACCCCCTCGTCCAGTTTCCGGTCCAAGCTTTAGTCTGGCAAAACCCCGTGGGTACGGTCCAGATATCCCGTAGTGGATGGCTAAACGTGAATTGAGTATAGTCCAATCAGAATCAATCGCCTCATGCAAAGGCAAGTTTTTCGTGAACATCTCAGCGAAGTATGTAGTGGTTTCCTCAACCATACTTTCCTCAAGCCAAGGATCA
Organism: Verrucomicrobiota bacterium; assembly: GCA_036166355.1. GTDB lineage: Bacteria > Verrucomicrobiota > Verrucomicrobiia > Limisphaerales > UBA1096 > UBA1096. The sequence goes on from JAYZHR010000090.1 coordinate 22,470, forward strand.
TAATCAGGATAGAGATCGGGATCGGGTTGAAACATGCCAACTCTATGAAGTTGCAGCCATTGTTTTGGGAAGGATTCCAAAAAACGATTGATCTTCGGGTCGGCAAGCATACGGTCCACTTGTTGCGCTAAAGTGTGGGGCTGATGTAATTTCCCCTCACTTGCAACCGCAAAGAGCAGCTCGTCCGGCATAGAACTCCAGAGAAAATATGATAGCCGACTGGCTAATTCGAAGTCATTCAACCACAAACTTTTTTCGCCGTTGGAGCCCTCTTCTAAGTTAAAGAAACTACGAGACACAAGCATACTAGTAAGGGTCGAGCTGTAAGCAGCACGAAACGATTCGCCAGCCTCTTGCTCGGTAGAGAGTAATTTCACGTAGCGCTCAATCTCTGCATCCATTACCGGCCGGCGCCATGCCCGCTCAGCGAATCGCTTCAGACACGACCGGATTTCATCGGCATCCTTTTTGTTGACGGGCATCAAACCTTTACGCTTGGCCAAGTCGACTTCGGTCTTAATCGGCCCCTCAATCTCAATCCAGTCAATAAGGAGCAATGGCATAACCGGTCTTCCCTGCTCATCCACTACCTTTGTCCACGGGGAAGGATGCCTCGTTTTCAGCATTGCAACCGAGTTTGTGTCGTCGATCAACTGGTTGCGAAACAACTTGTATGCACCGTTGGCGTGTTTCTGTGTTCGGCCATGGTTTCGAATTTCATAACTGCCAGCGGGATACAATCCCTCAAAATCGATGATCTCGGGGTCATCCTCTACCGCAACCAAGTCCACTCCATCGAATGATCGCTTGTGATGCCGGTGCCAAATCGACAAGCGCGGGATTCGACCGGTGAAAGCAGGCAGTCCACTAGCGCGAATTTTCAGGCGATAATAGCCGGAATTTTGCAAATTAAATCCCCAGCCCTCACCCAGTTGTAAAAGTCGTCGCTTTCCTTCGCCAGCTTGGTGACGATCGATCTTGGTTAGTATTTTCGAGTCGTCCAACGCCTTTTTCACCACAGTCTCAGCCGCGTCAAAGTATCGCTCGATATGTGATGGAGCCACAGACAAAAGGGCACCAATTCGGTCAAATCCATAAAGACGAGGATCCTCGTTAAAAGCGCCAGGAGCCTCGACATCGTAGACTACTCCGAGCAAATCATAGACGGTATGGGCGTACTCCTGACGACTCAATCGAAAGTGCTCCAGCGAACCTCGCTTAGCCAAGCGTACTGCGGCCCCTTCGCGGATCCGCCTTGTCAGTTCGTCAACTACAGCTCCAATCTCATCTGCCGTTGGTTGCTTTTCGGCCTTCGGCGGCATCTCGGCTGCATTTATACGAAATCGTACCTCATTCCATTTTTCCGCGATCAACGGATTCGTGAAATCAGTCGAGAGATTATCGAGCCTGAACTTCCCTTTTTGCTTTTCACTGTCATGACACCGAAGACAGTGAACCTTAAAAAAGTTACGGGTTGAAAAATCCAACTCCGCTGCCTCCACCATGCCGAAAGTAACCAACCAAAACAAAATAACGGCTACCGAAAAAATTTGGCTATTATAAAAAAGGCTCACGGCAAACGCAGCTTTGATGACTCTTCAAACTCCTCAGGACTCGCAATCCATTCATCAGCCGGCAACAACACATAAGTCCATGGCCCCTTCAACCGGACAATACGACCCGGTCGAAAGCCTTCCAGCATCTGAGATAGTTTCACTCGTAGCTGAAACCCACTACTACCCAGTGGTGGATTATCGGTCTCAGTCCATTCCACGGTTTGCCCGTGAACAGAATATTCTTGATGGTAACTCCAAGTACGGAGCGTGTTCGCTGCATCACAAATCTTGGCTGACTTATTATGCTTAATTTCCTTATATAAAACCGGATCCATTCCCCCAAACAATGTAACCGTTATCTCGCCTCCACCGGTATCGAAGTTTTTTACATCATCCACCCAGCCGGGCAGAAACCGTGAACGTATGAGTCGCAGGTGCCGCTGCCGCTGAATCTCTCTGCAAGCCATCAAACTCTCGTCATCCAACCAAACATCGGTTGTAGCCAGACTATCAAACGGTCCCCAAGTCAGATTCACCTGAACTTCCTGCCCTGGCTCGATCTGGTCCTTGTCTACCAACTGCCGGTTTTTCCAAACTCGAGTACTATCGTCAATGTCGAACAACGCTGGTTTGTTAATGCCACCCTCAATTTCTGGTCCGACCGGCTCTACAGAGAGTTTCAACCGGGGCGCGGGGCCAGCGCCTTGCTCAAAGCCAAGCACCTTCCACGACCGGCCTCGTCGCGAATAAAAACTGGCGTCGTCCTCCAGCAGAATCGCGTGGTTAAAACGAAGCGTTGGTGTCCGCTTGACCAGATTCTCCTTCAACGAGATTGTTTTCTCTTCTCCTTCAAGCGGCAGCATGAACCGCCCGTGCAGGTGAGTTCCCAGTGGAATATCACGGATGTCAGCCGGTGCACCGTGATACCAAACCATTCCGTAAGGCAGCATAGCGAAGTAATGTCTCAACGCATGCTGACTTTTTCGGAGGGCACCTCGGCGATTCATCGGATCACTGATCACAAGGTCCCCGTTGTAATGAATACCTGCTCCGATCGGAGGGAATATGCCCGGCTTGGGCACATGAGCCTTTGCCACATCCACTGACACTTTCTCCTCAGCCAAAATCGTACAGTTCAAGACAAGGAGAGTAAGGGTAAAAACAATCACACTTAACCAAGCGCAGGTTTTGCAGCGCGTTGTCAAGCTCACGTAAGAACCTCCGAGACCTCGCCGTTGGAATCCGCAAACACATCTTTCTCGACCCCCGCTTTTTGCGCAATGGTCAGCAACAGGTTGCTGAAATGCGCTCCGGAATTAACTGGACTGTGATATATGCTAATTCCATTACCAGATCCCTTGAATCCCTTAACCTGTTGGTTGAAATCCACGTGGCTGCCATGACTAAAACCAAGTTTATTCCCACCTGCTAGCACAAGTGGCAGGCTGGTCGTGCCATGACTGTTGCCATAAGAAAGTCCACTGCCATAAAGCGAAATCGTCGTGTCAAGAAGCGACCCTTCGCCATCCTGAACCTCTGCAAGTCGGTCGAGAAAATAGGCAAACTGTTGGACGTTGAACTCGTCGCTCTTCGTGAGCTGCTGTAGGAGGTCCTTATCCCCATTGTGATGGGAAAGCGAATGCCGGTCTCGGCTGATACCGATCTCTGGCACAGCCGGGCCGGTTCCCTCATTGCCGGTGTTGAACGTCACCACACGCGTCATGTCGGTCTGAAACGCCAGCACTATAATGTCGTACATTGTCCGCAAATACTCACCCAACCGCTTGAGTTCAATATTTCGATTAAGCTTCGCGGCAACGCTCGACTCGATCTTTGGCCTCGGCAACTCGAGCCACGCCTCAGCCCGCTTGGTACGCACCTCCACCTCGCGAACGGCCACCAGATACTGTTCGAGCCTACCGCGATCATCATTACCTAATTTGTTCGAGAGCGATTTCGCATCATCCAGAACTAGATCGAGCATACTTTGCTTGCGTTGCAAACGCCGCCGCTGCTTGTCGATCCCACCCTTAGGCTCGGTGAACAATCCCTGAAACACCACCGCTGGGTTTTTCTCGGTTGGCAATGCAATTCCATCAGCACTGACCGATAACGGCTGTCCCTGATTACTCAATTCGAGCGATGGAAATCGCGTCTTCGATCCTGTCACGCCAGCGATTAACTGATCGACTGAAATCGTATTCCGATCAGTCGGTCCATGCTTGGCCGCAGTAAGCCACGTCTGCGTCGCACTATGTGCAATACCAAAAGCATTAGGATGATGAAGGCCACTAATCGGAGTAATGTTCCCTCTGTGCCCAGCCAAGGGCGCTAGGATGCGAGAGAATTCATAGTCTGTTCCTGCCTGCGTCAACTCGTAATCGTGCGTGTTCACTCCGTTTGGCAAATAAACAAAGATGCTGCGGCGAGGCAACTCGACAGCCTTAGCGGCACGCAACGGCCGCATGCTATCGAGCATCGGCAGGCCAAGCGAAACACCTAGTCCACGTAAAAAATGTCGGCGTGGAAGCAGCCAATTCTGACTAAGAAAATTTGCCATAATTTACAATCCTGATTGGTTAACGGAAAAGCTACTATCCAAAATCGTCTTTTTCAACTCCTGCTCTGGGCTCACTTTTCCTAACCCAATCAAGCTTGACTTAAACTAGATCTAATTTCAATTGAGTGCTCACTTGCCAATAAAATAAGCAAAATCAAACAAACTTGATTCAACTCTAGTTAATCCTCTTATATTGATTGCCTGTAGAAACAAAATAAAATTGCTCAATAAAAAACCCACAGAGCGAATCTGTGGGCCAAGATTTTTCGTTAATCTGATTAACTAGAATTAAGTGGGATTCTGGTCTTCGGTCTTCTCTTCATCGCAGCTTGCACCACAAGCTGACTTTTCTTCAGAAGAACAAGTTGGTTTATCTCCAACTTCGGAGCAAGTGTTAACCTCACACTCGTTTATCCCAAGAAGACCACGGTATATTTTTTGTGCACCTTCAGATTCAGAAGTAACTACGTAATAACCCGCACCACCGACCGAAAACGCTACAGAAGCCAATACTACAACTAAAGTTTTCATGCCCAAGACACTAACATCAGCTGGCACTATTGCAAGTAATACGAATAATCGATATTTTTATTAATTTAACCTTTTTTTACGAAACTTTTATGCTTCTTGGAGCGTATACACACATAATTATCATATTTTATGAAACAACTTGATTGGAAATCTTTTACTATTGGCGTGCTACTTACCACTACAGTAATGCTCAGCACAGGAGCAAAAAAGGAACCTAATATAAAGCTTACGAAAGCACTCGAAATCATTGCTTGGGATACAAAACAGCAATGGGAGACAAAGACTTCAAATGGAAAAAATATCCCAAAAGGCTGGGAACCATTTGCATACGATAGCAATGATAATTTTGATCCATTTCTTCTCCGCCGTCGCATAGAGTAAAACCACTTAATTGAACGCTAAATGAAATACCTCCCTCTCAAATTAGCAGCTGTGCTGCTAATGGGCTGTGGAGAGCTGCGGCGATCGACTTCTTCATCAGAAACACAGCTTAATGAAGTCGTTAAAAAAGATGCAAAAACAGATCCGAAGATTGATAAAGCTATTAGTTGCTGTAACTCAATTCATGAAGCTGCAGCAAACGGAAAAATTGAAGGAGTCAAAGCTCATTTAGCTGCAGGCACCGATGTGAATGAAAAAGATAATGATGGATTGACTCCTTTACATCTTGCTAAAACTAAGGAAATAGCTGAATTACTAATTGCTGAAGGGGCGAACTTGAATTCAATCGATAATTTTTTTGATTTTACACCACTGGATTTCATGGAAGGAGAAGTCGATCAAGAAATAATCAACCTCCTCCGCAAACATGGCGCAAAGAAAGCTGAAGAATTACAAGCTGAAGGGAATTAATTCAACTTCTTCCCCCAGAACGCTAAGTGAAACACGTACTTATCACAATCGCAGCCATGCTTCTGGCAGGTTGCCTTGCTCCAAGTGACTACCAACATAATTTGGATACATCTAATCCATTCTCGATTGATTCTCAACGTTACGATGAGAATCATGATTTTCTACGTGATTAATGCATGAATTAACCAATCTCAATCAGCAACAGTTAATCGGGTTGCATTTTTGAAATTAGATTTCAAATATTCCGCATGAAATTTGTAGTAAGTTTAATTCTGAACATCGCCCTTTCTGGGGGATTGATGTTTTCAATAAATGAACTATCGAAATCTAATCAAGAAACAGCTCACCTTCATCTTGTAGTAGAACGCAATAGTGAAAAACTTGAGAAAGAGATAGAAACCCTTAAGTCAAAAATTGAAATAGCAAATGCAGACGCATCTAAAATAAGGGATATGTTTGCTTTTCATATGCGATCACATCGTTAAACCACTAAGGTTGCTTAGAGAAGAACCTAACCCACCACTTGAACGCTATAGATAGTGTTTATTGAAGAATAATCTAATTATTCCGATATACTATTCTCCGAATTTTTAGAGGAATATCAAAAGTAAACTCCCGCGCTCGACTCATAAAAAGACCAAAAGATTCGTTTTTTGGGTCTATCCAAAAGTGGGTATTATGATACCCGGCCCAACCCCAAATTCCTTTTGGCACATTTTGGTCATCAGCCGTTGGATCATTTAAAACAAAAACAGAAAAACCGTAATGGTATCCTTTGAGATGACCATGGGTTGTACCTATTGGTGTCGACCAAGATTGAGTCATTTTTGCAATGCTCTCCCTACTGATTATTTCTTTACCTCTAAAAGTACCTTTACCGAGAAGCATTTCGCAAAAATTTGCATAGTCAGCCATTGTTGAGACTAAACCCTCACCTCCAAAATGGGCTTTGTTCTCTTCATTGTATGTGTGTTCATCAAGCTGATAGGTGAATCCTTTTAATTCATCTGAATTGATCCAGAGAGGGTGTAATCTTTTTCGGCGATCTTCATCTAAACTAAATCCAGTATCCCGCATATCTAAAGGGTAAAAAATATTTTTCTTTAAAAACTGCTCAAAACTCATACCACTTAATACTTCAATTAAGCGCCCTAATATTGCTTGATTGATGCCGTATAAGTACTTTGTGCCAGGTTCAAACTCTAGAGGGTATTTAGATGCAGTTTCTACAAACGATTCGAGATCATTGAACTGTGTCCAATATCCATATTTCCTACCTGTGCTTTCAGGAATTTTGTGATAGTAACCAAATCCAGATCGATGTGTCATTAGGTGAATAATCCTGAGCTTTTCTTTGCATTTTTTAATCTCACCTCCATCTTTATAATTCAAATCACTGAAACAAGGTATGTAGCTAGATACAGGATCTTCCCAGCTAAATTTTCCCTGTTCATACAGCTTCATCATCGCAACGATCGTTATTGGTTTTGTCATAGACCAAATTGGAAAAATAGTTTTTTCATCAATGGACTTGTCCCCTTTTTTGTTAGATTGAACAACCTCATGATAAATCTTTTTACCATTACCATAAATTAGAGTGACATTGCCTCCTGTTATTTCATCATCAATTAGAGACTGCTGAAAAGAAGCAAGTTCTTTATTGTTAAAATTTAATATTTTTTGCCCGTAAGATGCATGCTTAATTAATAGGATACATAATATGGAGAAAAAGGTTTTTTTGAATATAAACATTACGGAAAATATTATCTTTATATTGTTTTATTTTTTCAATCTAGAAAAATAAGCTCCACGGTAATATCTGAATTTTGTGTTTTCTACTTACGAAGGCTTATTATCCATTTGGCAAATATAGCGCCAATTATTTGTCCTGCTAATATTGCCAAAGAAAAAGGCACTGTCAGTTTATCCACTAATGGATCTGGAAAGTTTAAAACGGATAAGGCAAACATGCTTGAACAAATAACGCCCATTAGTTGACTTGATCCCATTAAAAGAACCTTTTGGTATTTTTCTATGAAGTCATGATCCATCTAGTAGCTGACCCACTCTGTTCTCGTAAAAAAATTATTCAAGCAAATGAATTGTTTTCCCGATTGGCTTCGTTGAGAACGGGAGAAAATAGGTACCATTCTTAAATAACCTCCCACACACTGTTCTCGCCAAAAAAGAATTCAAAAAAAGTAATATATAGGAATTTATTTTTTTCTTGTCATATACTAATTGAATTATATTTTTCGTTTAGACAAACCATTATGAAAAAAATAATTAACTTACTTTTAGCTTTCTTTGTTGTATCCAACGTAATCTCAACTAAAGCAGATCACCATAAAGAAGCTAAAATACCACAAGCAAAGCATATTCCGGGAACATGGAAACGTACTTGGATCAATCCCGAGGGCAATCCTGCATCCATGACAAAAATAATTAAGGCAAGTGATACTGCCAATCATTTTGAAGAAACAATCAACGACAATTGGCAACTAAAATTCAAAGTCGAGCCAGTTGTTGGAAATATGCTTAAATTCCAAGGCATAAAAGGCAGGACAAAAGATGAAACAACTAAAAAATGGAATGAATGGGAGGAGAATAACATTTCCTATTTATTTCAAGTTGATGAGTTTTTTTGGAATGAAGTTTTTAACGACTTAGAGAATAGTACTAAACGAAGATTTAGCAGAGTGATCACTATTGATGAAAATCATAGTTATCAAGATTTGGCTAGACGCAAACTTTCAATATTAAAACCCTATATTGGACTTTGGAAAGGTTCAGTTGATATAAGAGAATCTGAAACCTATGGAATCTCTGCTCAAAAATGGGAAATAAATCACCCCGTCAGATATAATAATGATGAAACGATGATTGTATGGCAGTGGGAAGCAGATTCATTTGATGCTCATGGAGTGATTAGCTACGATGCACATTCCGGAAATATATTCTCTAATTACCACACATCTACCGGCGTTCAAATTTCGGCAAGACTTGTATCAGTATGGAATAATAAGTTTTTATGGGAACGAAGAGGAACTTCACCGTCTGGGTTAGTTTATGAAAAGTGTCTTTTTGACCTATCAAAGCCAGGGGTCTTTAGGCACAAGATAATGGATAGAACTTTAAATGGTCTAGCACAGCCGGATGACCCTGAAATCGTTCTTAATAAAGTCATTGAACATGCAACTATAGCAGACCCTGCTCACTACAAAGTAGAATTTGAAAATGAATATGTGAAAGTTTTGTGTGTTAAATATGGCCCAAAAGAAAAATCTCCTATGCATTCTCACAACTGGTTAGCAGGCGTTCATTTAACAGATGCTAAAGCGAAATTTACTACTAAAGATGGTAAAGCTGAAATTAGGAATATTAAAGCGGGTGATATTGGTTTGGGAGAACCCGAAATTCACACTGTGGAAAACATGACTGACAAAAACTGGGAAACAATACTCGTAGAATTAAAGAAAGAATATCCCGGAGACATCAGTGATTTAAAAAGAGATGCAACCAAAGTTGACCCAAAACATTACAAAGAAGTAGAAGTTAAAGAAAATAATTGGGTAAGAGTTATTCGAACACACTACGATCCAAACGAAAAATCCGTTATGCACGATCATAATCCAGGAGTTGTCGTGTTTTTAAACGACACTAAGCATCAAATAATTAATAAAGACGGTTCAAAAATTATTGGTGAATTTAAAGCTGGTGATTGTGTTTGGTCCGAAGCTGTTACTCATAAAGGCGAAAATTTTGATAAACCATTGGATTTTGTGTTTTTTGAACTAAAATAAATGTCATGAAATGTTTTCCTGATTGGCGGCAACAGTTATGTCATCGCTAAATGAAACAGCTACTTAACGGGTATAGTATGGGGTCCGAATGAAAACCAAGACAAACAAGGCATTCACGCTGATTGAGTTACTGGTAGTGATCGCCATTATTGCCATTTTGGCGGGGCTCCTGTTACCGGCCTTGGCCAAGGCAAAGACCAAGGCACAAATCACTTTTTGCCTTAACAACATGAAACAGCTTCAGCTGGCGTTCACTCTGTATGCCGATGACAACGACGGGCGCTACTTCATCAACGCATACGGCTGGGGTAATCTGGACTGGGTAAGGGGCAGCGTGAATTTCGACGGCAACAACCGTAATAACTGGGATCCACAGACATTGCTCGATCCAAAAATGGCGGTGCTCGGTCCGTATACTCAGAGTATCGGTATCTACAAGTGCCCGGCTGACCGGAGCACGATTAAGAAGCCTCGGACAAAGGATTCGACAGCTGGCACGGTGCCACGTATTCGCAGTGTTGTGGCCAGTCAGGCGGTTGGCACTTGGCACGACGGCATTCACCCAACCAAGGGCTACTGGCTTGACGCTGCAATGCAAGGCGGTTCGCTAACGAATCCCGGCGGCAAATGGCGCGTTTATGCGAAGGACTCTGACTGTAACCAACCTGGGCCGTCAAAAATCTGGGTTTTCACCACTGAGCACCCTGCCACCATCAACGACGGCGGCTTCGGCTTCCGGATGCCAGACACACCACAGGCTACCGCAAGCGTGGGCTGGATCGACTTTCCGGCGGCATTTCACAACGGCGCATTGAGCCTCTCGTTCATCGACGGACACGCAGAAAACCACAAGTGGGTTGAACCCAGCACCTTACAAAACGGCGACTCAATGAATTGGCGCACTCTTAAGCGTGGCAATAAAGCCAACAACCGAGACATACTTTGGATGGCCGAACGAACCTCCGCCCGGGATTGAATCTAAACTCGCATTCCAGCCTAGTTGGCTCGCGATTATGCATGTCCCCTCAGCTACGGAATTGTCGCGCTTTTCGAATCTAATGATCGCTTGCCGACCTACACTCAGGAATCTAGATGGTACCAGTGGAGGGACTCGAACCCACACTCTCGTGAAAGAAGCGGATTTTGAATCCGCCGCGTCTACCAATTCCGCCACACTGGCAATAGCTGGGAAATGCCCAGAAAACGCGCAGGAAACTAATGCCATTAGTGATATATGCAAGTCATATATGCGCCGATCTAAGCGTAATGATGTACACTAAATACATCTCCCCTACACAAGCGGGTAAGTTTTCAATTGATTTAATGGGTGATGGTTATAAATAGACATAATTAATAAATTATAATAATATTATCACATGTTTACATTATTTGCGCAGGTTTCTGCTGAACAAGCTGGGGGCGGAATCGGGGTTCTTCTCTTTCAGATTATTATTCTTGTGAGTTCCATTTGGGTTGGAATCGACTCCTCAAAAATAGAACTAAAAAAGTATAAATCCGGCATATCATACGGCCCAGTAGTGATGGTTATTTTATGCTTACTACTATGGATAGTTGCATTTCCTTGGTACTTAGTTGTTAGAGGAAAAATAAATGCTGGTACGGCAGAACTAAAATAAAGCACTTCCTGCTTACACTAAGAGCATAGCAGTTTCTGAAAATCCTCAAGTTGCAGGAACACTCATAAAGCACGGAGCTAAGAAGAGCAAAGAATTGAAAACTAAAGGGAAATGATATTCATTATGATTGAACAAATAATATTCGTAATAATTATTTTTTAATTGATGAATATATAATCTTTATAAACTCATTTGCCGGAATCGGGCCGCCCAGTTCAAATCCTTTTGTAGGATTAGATTCTGCTATTTGGCCAAGCGTTTTACCTTCTTCTATTCCTTTATAAACTCGGTCACGGATAGATTGCATCATATTTTTGAATTCCAATAAATCGTTCTTTTTAGCAATTTTACCATGTCCAGGAATAATTACTGTTCTATCATTAATTAGTTTGGCTATCTTAGTTAGAACATTGATAAACCCATCAACACTTCCACCGTGAGGAACGTCAATAAATGGAAATCCGTAGTCTACGAATAAATCACCAAGATGAACAACATTTGATTCTTCAAAATGTATCACCAAATCACCGTCAGTATGAGCTGGGCCAAAATGAAGAAGATTAATAGTCTGACCATTAAAGTGGAACCTCATTGATTCATCCAAAGTTATTTTAGGTAAACCTATTGGCTTATAAGCATTTTGACGTTTTTTGAACAATGGGAATATAACGTCTTCCATCATTCGTTTTCTACTATTAGTCTGTGATATAATGATTGCACCATCTTTGCCAAATGATTCATTACCATCTGTATGGTCAAAGTGAAAATGAGTATTTACAACAAAACTTGCAGGTTTGTCTGAAAGCTTACTGATTGCTTTCTTAAATTTATCACTCAACTCAGCAAACGAATCATCTATAACAAAAGTTCCATCTTTGCCTACACATACCCCTACGTTACCCCCAATAACTCCACCTCCTATGCTTTTTAATACATATATAGAGTCATTTACTTTAACTGTCTTAATCTGCACTTCTTCATAATTCTGAGATAGCGTAACAGTTTTATCTTTCTGAGCCGCTTGAGCAGTAATCTGAAAAATAAAGCTAAATGAAACAAATAATTGAATATTAATTAATAATTTTTGCATAAAAAAAATATAGTGAAAAAATTAAAGTTGGAAAAGAAGTAAGTATTGCGGTGAAAAGGTGTTAGCAAGCTAACCTTGAGAAGTTTTTATAACTAAAGGATTAAGTACATACAATGCATTACAATTGCACTAAATATGCACTAAGGAGATTGAAAAATGGTACCCCGAGAAGGACTCGAACCTTCAACCAATTGATTAAGAGTCAACTGCTCTACCATTGAGCTATCGAGGCATCCAATCATCGAAGCAAAGCATCGACAGCCGGTTTTATTAAGTGAAGCACAGATCATGCGCAAGTTTTTTGTTAGCCTTAGACTAAGCCTATTGCATAAAAAATATTATAAAAG
>JAYZHR010000091.1:0-3552 GCA_036166355.1 Verrucomicrobiota bacterium
GAGGAGATTTATTCCTCAATGCAGGAATTAATTACAGGAAGCGGAGGTGGAGCAAGGCATAGCTCATCATCTTCAAGGACTTCACCAACTAGTCGAACTAGTTCTTCTCGTACTTCTTCTAGTCGGGCTACTCCTCAACAGAATAGGACCAGCACAGCGTCTAATAGTTCTTCAAGTTCATTTCGTAGTCGATTACAGAGTATTGTTAACCGAGCTTCTGGGGGGGATATTCAAATTCTTGAGAATGCCCGTATTGTTCCAGATTATCGGTCTAATTCGCTTATTGTTTTTGCTAACGACAGAGACATGGCGAAAATAGACGAGATAGTTCAGCAAGTTGATAGCATTTTAGCTCAGGTTCTTATTGAGGCGATTATAGTTAATGTGACGTTATCTGATGGGATGGATACTGGAGTTAATATTCTCATGAACGAGGCTAAAGGATCTAATCCCAATTATATTACTGGATCATTAAATGGGGGCCCATCTACCATTATTAATACTCCGGCACCTGCGGCTCCAAATAATCCAGGGCAAGGAGGTTTTGGTGAGGGAGGCGGCAATGGAGGAGCAAATACTGCTGCCGAGGTTGCAGGAAATGCAGTTGGCACTTTTAGTTCCAGTATGTTATCGGGCGGATTTTCTTATTTAAGTCGATATGACAGTGGGCTGGACTTTGCAATGAGTGCTTTAGCTCAGAATAGTTCTGCTAAAGTGATGCAAACACCGCGGGTGCAAACAAGTCATGCTGTTCCTGCAACTTTCTTTAATGGAGAGCAGGTTCCTTATCAAGGGAGTTCAGGATATGGGGGGAGTTATGGCGGTTATGGTGGTGCTTATGGCGGTTATGGTGGTAGCTATGGGGGTTATACTCAATTTTTAAATGTCGGAATAACATTGGATGTAACTCCATATATTACCCCAGATGATCTTGTTGTCATGGAGATATCTCAAACTATTTCAGAACTTGAAGGATTTATTGATATGGGTGGTGGTCAGGCAGACGGAGCTGGAATGAAAGCTCCTCAAACTACCGAAAGAGAAGCTACTTCTACTATATCTGTAAAGGACGGGGATACTATCTTATTGGGAGGCTTTATTCGTAGTGCGAAAACAGATACTGAGTCTGGTGTGCCATTTTTAAAGGATGTTCCTCTATTGGGAAATTTGTTTAAAAATAATTCTAAAACAAGTAAACGCTCTGAACTTCTTGTTCTTATCAGGCCAACAATTCTGGATACTCCTGAGGAAGCAGCTCTCATGAGCGTGAAAGAGCGTAAACGGCTACCTGGTGTCAGGGAAGCCGAAGCGGAGTTTACTGAGGATGAGCGTAAACGGATGCTTCGCGTAGAGCGTAAACTTGGTAATGGAGTTGAGACTGAAGTTAAAACAAAGCCGGCATCCCCTCCGGGTCGTAAGACAATTGTGAATCCTGTTTATTAGTAAAAATATTTTCTAGAGCCGGTAGCGTTTGCTGCCGGCTTTTTTATTTTTGTTCTGTCAATTTGTAGAGTTGGTCGTATTCAATAGTAGTACGTTTCCAAGAGAAATTGGCTCGCATCCCGTTGTCTCGTACTTTAGCTAATCGATTCTTATCATCGTATAGTGCAATTGCTAGATCTAATACTTGACTAAGTGCTTTTGAAGAAGGTTCAACAAATTTTATCCCTGTTGCGGCTTCATCACCTAACTTTAGATCAACAATAGAATTCTCTAATCCGCCGGTGGCTCGAACAATAGGTATTGTACCGTAACGGAGACTGTATAGTTGGCTCAGTCCGCATGGTTCAAAGCGGGATGGCATGACAAAGAAATCAATACCGGCTTCAATCACGTGGGCTAGTCTTGTGTCATATCCGATTTTAACTACGATTTGTTCGGGATGCCGTTCGCTTAATTTACTCATTTCTTTTTCCAGAAATGAGTCGCCACTTCCCAGCCCAACGAATTGAAAAACGGCTCCCGTTTCAAGTTGGTGTTCAAGGGCTTCAATTAAAATATCAATCCCTTTTTGTTCGGCAAATCGGCTGATGTTTCCAATTAGTGGGATATCAGGTTCTTCATTTAAACCTAATTCACGTTGTAACGAGATTTTATTGATTACTTTGTTTTCAGGCGAGTCGGCGGAGTATGGTGCTGCTAGGTATGGATTATCTGTTGTATTCCATTCTGAATAATCGACACCATTAAGCACTCCTATCAAGGTATTGCCTTTTGCCTGAAATACTCCTTCTAAGCCGCATCCGTATTCTATACTCTGCAACTCCTCGGCATACTGAGGGCTTACAGTGGTGACTAGGTCAGCAAACACAATTCCGCCTTTGAGAAGATTAATGTCATTGTAATATTCCAGTTGTTCCCAATTAAAAAAAGCTTCTGGCAAGCCGGTAAGCTCAAATTTATTTCCACTGAAACGCCCTTGATAAGCAGCGTTGTGTACAGTGAATATTTTTTTAATCTTTCCTTGATGAATTGAGAGTAGTGGCATGACGAGTGCGCTTGGCCAGTCGTGAGCATGTACGATCTCAAAACTAAACTCGCTAGATATGGCAAGTTGAGCGACAGATTTTGAAAAAAATATAAATCTTTCAGCATCATCATTCTGTCCGTAAATGCTGTCCCGGCCAAAAAAATCCGGTTGATCTACGAAAAGAATAGTGAGGTTCTTACTTGGTTTAAGTTGCCAAATGTTAGCGTATTTTTGATTTTCGCCAATTGAAATTAATAACTCTATTCCAGTTGGTTCTAAGTTATTGAATTCTTCAAGGATCCCTTTGTAGAGGGGTGTTACGAGTGTGACTTGGTGGCCTGACTCAGCTTGAGCTTTTGCTAGTGAAGCGGTCATGTCAGCTAGCCCACCGGTTTTCGAATAGGGGAACACCTCACTACTGACTTGTAGGATGTTCATGATATAGCCTGTCAGTTAGCCGGTATTCGGTCGGTGCGTAGGTAGCTTTGTAAAGGTTTTGGTATCAAGATGCTGCCGTCTTCCTGTTGATAGGTTTCGATCAAAGCCACGAACAGGCGGGCCAAAGCAGTGCCACTGCCGTTGAGAATATGGGGATGACGATTCTTACCTTCGGAATCCTTGTAGCGAAGATTCATTCTTCGGGCTTGGTAGTCTTCGCAATTGGAACAGCTCGATACTTCTAGGTAATCGCCCTGACCAGGTGCCCAGACCTCAATATCGTAGGTGGTGGCACTTCCGAAGCTCATGTCTGCGGTGCAAAGTTGTAGTATACGGTAGTGCAGATTTAGTGACTGTAAAATCTTTTCTGCATTAGTGAGCATCTTGTTTAGTTCGTTATAGCTTCCTTCAGGTTCGACTATTTTAATGAGTTCTACCTTGTCGAATTGGTGAACTCGAATCATTCCACGAGTACCAATGCCAGCAGCTCCAGCTTCTGCTCGAAAACACGGGCTGTAGGCGCAGTAGTATTTGGGCAGTTCCTCGTTTTTTAATATCTCTTCTCTATGAATATTGGCAACGGGTGCCTCGGCAGTAGGAATGAGATACATTTTTCCTCTACTATCTTCATCAAGTCCTTCCTG
>JAYZHR010000092.1:0-13007 GCA_036166355.1 Verrucomicrobiota bacterium
ACGGACTGGATGTCCAACTTGCAAGTAATAAACCTGACTTTGAAATTCTATGGTGGGTCGGATGCGCCGGATCTTTTGACCGACGAGCACAAAAAGTAACCCGGGCAATTGCTAAACTATTGATTAAAGCTGAGGTTAACTTTGCCGTATTGGGACCAAACGAATGCTGCACGGGAGACTCAGCTCGGAGACTAGGTGATGAGTTCTTGTTTCAGGAACTGGCTGAAAAAAATCACTCAACACTAAAACAACATGGCGTCCGAAAAATACTTACCCAGTGTCCACACTGCCTTAACTCTCTGAGTAATGATTATCCACAATTCGGCGATCAATTCGAAGTAGTGCATCATACCGAGTTTTTGCAGCAATTAATAGATGATAACAAACTTAGTTCGCCTAATGATAGCGACTCAGTGACCTACCACGATCCCTGTTATTTAGCTCGAGTCAACGGGATTCATCAATCACCGCGTGATCTTCTTGGAAATAACATAAATGAAATGAAACGTCATCGAGAAAAAACGTTCTGCTGTGGTGCTGGGGGAGGCCGAATGTGGATGGAAGAAGAAGCAGATCAGCGTGTATCAGTTTTACGCGCCAAAGAAGCAATAGAAACCAATGCAAAAACGGTGGCTGTTGGATGCCCTTTCTGCCTAACAATGATGACCGATGGGGTTAAGTCTTGCGGTTCTGAAACCGAAGTCGAGGATGTTGCTGAAAACTTGGTTAAGAGACTTAATTTATAATTCATCGAATATAGAGAAATAGTATTTTTGAATATCTAAACTTATTGAATTGAATAAATCGGAACACAAATTTCGTGATAAAGCCCTTTGTTTTTTTCCAGGTGGATCAAACGGTGAATACGGAATACCAGAAGGAGATTCTCCTGTTATCGAGTACGGCAAAGGATGCAGGGTGTGGGACACCGATAACTACGAGTATCTCGACATGACTATGGCTTGGGGGGCAGCTCTGGTCGGCCATGCTCATCCAAAGGTAATTGAATCGGCCAATAAAGCGGCAGCCAATGGAGCCAACTTCGCCGCTGTAACTCGTTTAATGATTGAACTTGCAGAGCGAATTAGCAGTATTAGCCATTGCGTAGAACGAATTCGTTTTGTCGCTAGTGGTACTGAAGCGACAATGCTTTGCTTAAGAACAGCTCGGGCAGCGACTGGACGGCCTAAAATTCTAAAATTTGAAGGGGCATACCACGGACAACACCCAGAGGGAATAGCAAGTCTCGTTGGTAGTTCTCCCCCCGAACTTCCTCAAGCTGATTCATCGGGCACCGGCGCCCCATACGTGGAGCATAATGTTCTAGTTGCCCCATATAATGATCTGGAAACAACAGAAAAAATCATAGCCAATAACGCTAATGATTTAGCAGCTGTAATTGTAGAACCACTGCACCGTTGTATCACACCAGTGGACGGTTTTTTGAAAGGACTCCGCTTAATCACCGCCAAATATGGAATCGTACTCGTATTTGACGAAGTTGTGACTGGATTTCGCCTGGCCTTAGGCGGAGCTCAGGAGTACTACGGAATATCACCTGACCTTGTTGCCTATGGAAAAGGTCTTGGCGGTGGATTTCCAATCGGTGCATTTGGGGGAAAGGAAGAAATCATGGAGGCAGTAAACGAATGTCGTCTTCCCGGGCCAAATTACGCATGGTCCGCCTCAACAACAGGTGGTAATCCGGTCTCCTCAGCTGCAGCCCTAGCCACAATAGACTTGTTAAGCGAACAAGGGATTTACGACCAATTACACCTGACAGGAAAAAATTTAAGAAAACGTCTTGAAGTCATTCTTAACGATTCTGGAGAAACTGCACAGGTACTAGGTGATGGACCATTAGCTCAATCAGTATTCCTCGATCGACCTGTTCGCAGCCATCGAGACTGGCTTGAAGCCGATCGTTCACGTGGCCGTGCAGTAATGCTAAAAATGATTCGAAATGGAATCTTCCTTAACCCAATGGGCACCAAACTTTATCTCTCAATTTCGCACGGAGATAAAGAAATTGACGAATTAAGCACAAAATTCTCTGCTGCACTAAAAACAACCCTAAAAGCCTGATCCCTCAGCCTCATTAAACTATAATTGGAAAGCCAAAACACCTATTTGACTTTTAACTCAAGCCTTTAGGCGTTCCCCTTTTGGATCATGAATAGGCAAAGAAACTTTTGCCGAAATAAGTTTCCCAAATAATTCAATCTCAACCTCTGTCCCTGGATCAGCCAAAGAAATTGGCAAATAACAGTAGCCCATCGATCGGTCAGTAATGTGAGAATGCCCGGCACTTCTTAACCGCGAAACAATCTTACCCTTATACCAAACCGACTCTGATCCATAAGCTGGAAGATCATTACCTTCAAGTACGACAGTTCGTAGTCGTGTTTCCACCCCACTCTCTTTCAATTTAACTAAAGCATCACGGCCAATAAAATCGCCCTTGGACATATCAGCACAAAAACTCAAACCAGCTTCAATAAGATTATCCTCAGGTGTCACATCTGAGCTCCAATAAACATAGCCTTTTTCAAGACGTAAAGAGTCAAGCGCCTTGTAGCCGGCAGGACGTATTCCATGTTCATTACCCTGCTCAAGCAATGCATCCCAAACCGTGACTGCATCATCGTTAGAAATATATATTTCCCATCCTAATTCACCAATATAGCTAACACGCTGTAGCCAAGCTGACTTACCAGCGACAGTCATCTGACGTGCAGAAAGATATGGGAAGGTATCATTATCAATAGCATCACGAGTTATCTGACCAAGCACATCACGAGCTCTTGGTCCCCAAAGACCTATGCAGGCAAAGTCTTCCGTTACATCGCACAGTTTGACTGAACCATCTGTAGGCGCTTGTGATCGTACCCACTCAAGATCATTGGATAAAAATGACGTACCAGTAATTACTCGAAACCGTTCAGAAGACAAACGACAAATGGTCAGATCACTCTCTATCCCACCTTTTGAATTAAGGAACTGTGTATAAACAAGCGAGCCACTAGGTATATCAACATTATTACAAGCAACACGCTGCAGAAGCTCAATTGCACCAGGACCGCTAATCTCAAATTTACCAAAGGAACTCATGTCAAAAACTGCAACCCTATCACGGACAGCTAAACATTCCTCACGAATGAGATTATGGTAAGGAGCACGCCCCCATCCCCATTTTTTTTGATCGTCGGCCGCTTTGCGGGATGATTTTCCAGGGCTAAAAAAATTAACACGCTCCCAGCCATTTTTTTCACCAAACTCTGCCCCAAGAGATGCGAGCCGATCATACAAAGGGCTTTTTCGTTGATTTCGAGCCCAAAGAGTTTCATCGGCTGGATAATGTTGGTGGTAATAATAGTGATAAACCTCACGCGCCTTCTCAGAAACGAATTCAATATCACTATAGTTTGAACCAAAGCGACGGATATTCATTTCATGAAGATCCATAGACGGCTCTCCATCAATAACCCACTCAGCCATGACCTTACCAACCCCACCTGCTCCAGCAATACCATTGAGCGACATACCGGCGGCCACAAAAAAACCTCCTACTCCTGGTACCGGCCCAAGGCAATAATGACCATCAGGAGTCATGGCATCGGGTCCATTAATTAATTTAATAACCTCAGCCCGCTCAATAATAGGAACACGTCGCAACGCACCCTCCATAACTGGTTCAAAAAGCTCCCAATCCTCAGGTAAAAGCTGTTGAGTAAACTCCCAAGGAACACCGCCTTTAGACCATACCTTAGGCTCTAGCTCAAAACCACCAACAAGGAACCCTCCAACTTCTTCGCGAAGATAAAAAAGATTGTCCGGATCGCGTACAACCGGTGTTTGCCTAGGCAACTCATGACCAGGAACATGCCGGGTCGTAACATACTGATGCATCATTGGAACCATTGGTGTAATCGCACCAACCATAGCAGAAATTCGAGGTGCCCATTGGCCGGAAGCATTAATGATTATGGAACACTTAACCGTGCCTTTGTTTGTTTCAACATGAGTAACTGAACCGAGGCTGTCTGTATCAATGCCAATCACTTGGCAATTTTTTTCTATGGTAACGCCCAATTCGCGAGCTCGACGAGCAAACTCAAGCGTAATGCCATTTGGATCCATCCAACCATCATCGGGAATATGTACTGCGCCCTCAATACCATCAGGACTGATGAATGGAACAATATCAAGCGCCTCCTTGGCAGAAATGGTCCCTACATCAAGTCCAAGCCCACGCGCACGGCTAACATGGCGCTGTAAAGCCTTAAGCCTATTCGGACTTGATGCCAATCGCAGACTCCCGACTTTATGCCAACCGATTCCATTTGCACCCTCTGACTTGAATTGGTCATATAACCCAATACTATAATTCATCAACCTCATCAGCGCCGGAGAGGTACGAAACTGGCTTACTAGACCAACTGAATGAAATGTAGTGCCACTAGTTAATTCACCCTTCTCAAGGAGCAGTACGTCTGTACAACCACGTTTTGCCAAATGCCATGCAATGCTACATCCAGTAATCCCTCCACCAATAATTATTACTTCAGCCTGACCCTTCATTGTCGGCTTACCTTGAACAAGCAAAGGGCCGACGACAACAGCTATTTTAGCTGACACGCCCTACTGACTTGCGCTTGGCAAAACCATTCGGCACGATTTCAGCCCCCTATGCCAGAAGATTTAAACGCAATAAAGCATAGCCGTGTACACCGCTGGCTAAAAACAGCACCGTCGCACTGGTTTGTCGCCTACGCTACTGCTGCAGCTTTTGCCACCTACTTCTGTATGTATGCCTTTCGCAAACCATTTGCTGCTGCAAAATATGAAGGGCTAATGTTTTTAGGTACAGATTTAAACCTTAAAACTGTATTGCTAATTAGCCAGATTATTGGCTATGCAATTTCAAAGTACGCTGGCATCAAGATATGCACCGAAATTAAACGAAAGCATCTGGCAAGATTCCTTGTAGGACTAATCCTTTTTGCTGAATTTGCATTGTTGTTGTTTGGCATCGTACCCGAACAATTTAAAGTGGTAGCTATTTTCCTGAACGGTATTCCGCTTGGCATGGTATGGGGATCGGTTTCACGCTATCTCGAAGGGCGAAGGGCCTCAGAGGTAATGTTCGCAGGATTAAGTTGCTCTTTCATCGTATCAAGCAGCTCGGTTAAGGCATTTGGCCAGTGGCTAATGGACCAAGGCATTGATGAATTTTGGATGCCAATGGTTTCAGGACTATTTTTTCTTCCTCTTTTCTTCTTAGCTGTCTGGCTCCTAAATCAGTTGCCTCAACCCAATACAGAAGACATTACAGACCGAAGCGAACGAAGCGTAATGAACTCTGCACAGCGTTGGGCATTTTTCCGCACCTTTCTTCCTGCAATGCTAATGTTATTATTAGTCTATTTTTTTCTGACCGCTTACAGGGATTTTCGAGATAACTACACACCTGAAATTTTCATTGCAATGAATGAAGGCTACGAAACTAGCCCAGAACTTTTCCTTAAAGCAGACTGGCCTGTAGCCTTTGGAGTGATGATGGCACTGGCCTGCCTTAATCTGTTCCGTGATCATCGTTTTGGCCTAATTGCAGTGTTTGGAGTGATGTTGACTGGGATTATACTGATGGGAACAGCAACACTGCTACATGATTATAAAGTTATCTCCGGACTATGGTGGATGATCCTAATCGGTACCGGGGCTTATCTGGCTTACGTTCCTTACGGCGCAGTGCTATTCGAACGGGTCATGGCATCAACCAAGGTTGCTGGCACTGCAGTTTTTGCTATCTACTTGCATGATGCAATCGGCTATACCGGTTCAATAACTGTTCAGCTGTATAAGGATCTAGGTCAAGGTGAACTTAATTATTTCGAGTTTCTTCGAAACTTCACATGGTTACTCTGCGGGTTAGGTCTGGTATGCTTTGTGGCTAGCTGTTTTTACTTTGCGACTAAACACAAACCAGCAGACAAAGACGAAGCTTAATTCGGCATAGATCTGTATATCTGGTTATTTAATTGTCTTGCCAATCAAGTGTATTGAGGCAACCTCGCCTCCCCTGCGTTAAATCAGCAGGTTCTTAAAATAAGCGACAACCAAGTGGCAAAAGACGGTGATTCAATTGAAGTAGTGGGTGTGGTTAGCCAAGTTTTACCTGGCACAATGTTTCGTGTAAAACTCGAGAATGACCACGAAGTACTGGCACATATAGCTGGTAAAATGCGTAAGCGCCGCTGGATTCGGCTAGCTGTTGGGGACAAGGTAAAGATGGAAATGTCTACCTATGACTTGGATAAAGCCAGAATTACATGGCGCCTCGACAATTAATATACGATTTACCTTTTGCCGAACAGAATCCTGCTGCGGATTTTTTATATTAAACAATTTTTTAAGCAGGCCATTTGGAAAAATAGTACTTAGCTAAAATCGTGCATAATGGTTTCAATTTTTGCCCCCTAAATGATACGTCAAATTTATTTAGTCTGCTTAGTTGCACTAGCTAGCTCTTTGATTTCGGCAGAGGCGCGGAAACCCAATATCGTATTCTTTCTCGTTGATGACATGGGCTACATGGATATTGGAGCAAATAATCCTGACTCATTTTACGAGACACCTCATATAGACCGACTCGCCCGTTCTGGAATGCGTTTCACAAACGGATACGCAGCAAATCCAGTATGCAGTCCAACAAGATATAGCATCATGACCGGCAAATATCCTTCACGGATCGATGCCACTAATTTTTTCAGCGGCCGAAGATCTGGCAAATTTCTCCCCGCCCCTCTATACGACCGAATGGACCTCAAGGAAATTACTCTTGCCGAATCATTCAAAGCAGAAGGATACAAAACATTTTTCGCAGGCAAATGGCATCTCGGCCCAGATGAAAACTATTGGCCTGAAAATCAAGGCTTTGACATAAACAAAGGCGGCTGGCGTGTTGGTGGACCATTCAAAGCAGGAAAATTTTTCTCACCATACGCCAATCCTCGCCTTAAGGACGGACCAAAAGGGGAACACTTAACGGTTCGACTTGGCACTGAAACAATTCAATTCATCGAAACAAACCGTAACAAGCCATTCCTTGCTTATCTTTCTTTTTACTCTGTGCATACACCATTAATGGCACCCGATGAGATGGTAAAAAAATATCAATCCAAAATAAAAAAGCTTGGACTCGACGGACAACCAGAGTTTGCGTTTGAAGAACAGGTACATCCAGGAGGAAAGGAACGCCGCGTGCGCATCATGCAAAAGCATGCAACTTACGCAGCGATGATTGAGTCTGTGGATAATCAAGTAGGTAGAGTTTTGAACAAGTTACGCGAATTAAATTTAGACCGAGACACCATCATTTGTTTTACTTCTGATAATGGCGGCCTCTCCACCAGCGAAGGATCACCAACATCTAACCTCCCATTGCGTGGAGGTAAGGGCTGGCTGTACGAAGGAGGCATACGTGAACCATTTATAATTTCCTGGCCCGGAGTCATACGCCCTGGCGGATGTGATGAGACACCAGTAATAAGCACCGATTTTTACCCTACACTACTTGACCTTGCTGATTTACCAGCTAAACCAAATCAACATCTCGACGGAGTAAGCCTATCCCCAATACTTAAAAACATCGGAACAATAAAACGCAAAAACCTTTTTTGGCATTACCCACACTACAGCAATCAAGGCGGGTTTCCTGGTGGAGTCATTCGATCTGGCAACTGGAAACTAATTGAGAGATTTGAGGATGGAAGAACACATCTATTCGATCTAGATAAGGATATTCACGAGCGATCCGATCTCGCCAAGCGTCATCCAAGAATCGTGAAAAAGATGCGAATGAATCTTCATAATTGGTATAAGGAAGTTGATGCAAAATTTCTTCGGGCTAAAGAAAAAGGACCTCAACCTTGGCGGCCTTGAAGCATCTTAACGCCTAACAATTTGCAAACGATAAAAGGTTGCCAAATGCTCATTGGCATTAACCTGATGCAGCCAAACACATTCTATTCGACCAGATTCCATCAGGTTGGTTTTATTTATATTCAAAGGCAGCCACGTACTTAGATCATGCGATATTTCCACAGCTAACTTAATATCTTCCGAAGCCGGATTTTGCCAAGCAGTATATGCAACAACAATTTCGAGTCCGGAATCTCCTCTCAATTGTTCAACTGTAAATTTCGGAAGATTTGAATCTTGGCCAAAAACATAATCCATTAAATCTGCTTTTCCGTTTTCATTCGAATCCAACAACGGTTTTTTTAGATAAAATGTAGCATCCCCATAACCTGGAGAACCTCCAAATTCACTTCCCACAAACCACTCCTTAGGCTGATTCATCAGCTGGCTCTTGCCATGAAAAACAAGGCTAGGCCCGTTGCCATCGGCTGCTTCAGGCCAAGGATATTCATCTCCATACTCAACTTTCAGCAAACTTTCCCCCTCAACATTCACCAGCTCCAATCGCTCCCCCTTATTACTCAAACCAGCCTGATATACTCCATGAACAGGCAATTCTGCACCGAATTCCTTTAGCATATCATACTGACTACGAACTAGTAACAATCGTTTTCCTGATGTTAGTATTGTATCTTGAGTCTTGGAAAACTGATAACGAACACCAGAATTGAACCGTGCACCTCGCAAGTTCACCGCTCCACCTGATACATTTTGTATTTCAATAAATTCCAAATCATCATTGTTTTTTGGATTATAATGAATTTCAGAAAAGATCAAATCACCTAAAGCCACTGGAGAATGTGTCCAGTAAAAGTTCTCATTTAATGCCGACCACTCCCCGTCCTTATAAGCACGCGACCTAACAATTATATTTTTTCCAATCCTCAGGGGCTCCGACTTTATTTCGGCCTCTTCCATCACATGGAAAGCAAAGTCAAAACTGACATCCGAGCTAGTTGGCTTGGTTTGATGCACCTCGACCGCAAACACATTACGACCTTCTCTAATCAACTCAATAGGAACAGTTATTTCATGAAAGTTATTTCCATCATCTGAAGCTGTCTCCGCAAGGGTCTTTCCCGTCACCAATCCGCGACGCAAGTTACTTCGATCAACTTCATGTCCATTCAGATAAACAATCGCACCATCGTCACGTTTCAACTCTAGTCGAGCCGCCAACAATTTATCGGTTTTTTCAATTGTAAATGAATGCCGAAAATAAGAAGTAATATGCTTGTTATTAACGTCGTCACCATAACTTAAATCAGTTATCTCATCGTTCTCACCATAACCAAATTCACCCTTTCCGCTCTTCCAGTTTGAATCATTAAATTTCGGATGCTTCCAGTTTGAATCTGAATAGACTGCATGCCCCTCAACAAGTAAGCTGCTTCCAAAATTTTCTCCTGTATCGGAATATTTCCATGTTGAGCCAATCGAAATTAATGCCCTCTCATTAGTTGAATCTAGAAACTCTATGGCACTCTCAGAAATGTTTCCGTTTGGCATTCGAGGATCTATTCCATCAACGGTGAAATAGGTTTTACCGTGACGTGAAAGAAATCGCAGTTTTTCTCCCTCAACAATTTGCCCGCTTGGAATACTCGGCAATGGAGCATCAATCGATGGATAAAGTCCAGCATCACGGTATTGCGAAATCACCTCACTGGTTCTATTAGGAAGCCAGTCATTGATAATTTTATCCCGAGCTGATGCCCACGAACTGGGACTACGATAATCCCAACGCGCAGACTCAGCTAAAAAGGCAAGATCCACCTCGGCCACACGCGCATTCAGCCGAGCGAGATTATTGCTTGGGGTAAGCACTCCATCGTTAAAATGATGTCTATGTATTCTATCGGCTAGAAGCATTCTATACTCTGATGTATTCTCCTTGATAAGCATACTGAATATACTGCCAGGCCCATCACCACTCGAACGACCTGGTGCTCCTCGGTTTGTTCTGTTCCCGGCACTGGTCCTCAGGAATCCATCTGCATCATTCAAGAAGAACTTGAACCCACTACCCAAATCCAGAGGACCAACACAACGATATTCCGCCTCAGAATGACCGAACATAAATAACAACATAAAATCAATGTAGTTTGACACGTCCAGATATGAACTGATTTTTTTGTAGTTACCTCGGTAGGACTTAATACGGTTCCACGCTAATCCATCTCCATCATAAGGATCACCAGGTTCAGCCCAGCCCCCAACATTCCAGTTGCCATTGATAGCCTCATAGTCAAGCTTGTCACCGCCAAGATAATTGGCCTGCATATCAGCATTCCAACGTTCACGTAAGTGATACATGCCCCAATAAATCCCATCGATATACAAATGAACAAATCGACCATGAGGATTGATATGCCCCATCTCAAGCATAGTGTCATCGGTAAACCGATTAGACATATAGAACCCTCGCTGAACCATATCATGAGAACCAGCCCTTAAATTTAATTGATCAAACTCACGAACCGGTTCGATGCCATTGTCGTAACCATCAAATAATGGATAGCGCAATTTCCCTACGCCATATTCCTTCCGAAAATAAATCCGAAAATTTTTCTTAGAAAAATTCGTCCAAGCCCCCCCAAAATGACGAATTCCGGCATTAACTTGAAATCCTTTCGAATCATCGTTCGGAAGAAACTCCAACGATCCAAATGTCTCTGATGCGCCATTAATAGCTGGCCCGGTAGTGATCGCCATAGTTGGCAGACTCATCAGGGACTCGAGCATCTTAGGCCCATAAACTCGATGTCCTGTGATCGATTTTCGCATGTTGGCTTTATTAATTACCTGGTCCGGAAAAATATAGGTTTGAGTCTCAACCCTTGAACCAGCCTTTCCATCCTCAAACGCTGCAGCACGGATCACCGTCGTTTTATTTATCATTAAAGGTTCACTATAAATTTTACCTGAACCACGTGTCGGCTCCTTGCTATCAATTGTATAGCGAATTTCAGCCAAAGGTGACTTAACGTTCATTGTTAGTTCGAATGGCTCATAAAAAAACCCATGAGTTTTGCCAAGCTTCACTGAAGCCGAGCGATCTAAAACCTCATCTGCCTCACCAACACCAACCCGTTCCTCAAGGAAAATAGGTGCATCACCCTTGGCCAATCGACGAATCTCATCATCGGTTAAAGCAGAAGCAAACACTGCAAAGTCATCGAGTACCCCAGCAACGTTACTCTTACCGGAATTATCAGAACCAATAGATGACACAGTCCAATCTGCCTTAAACCGAGAATTATTGTTTCCTTCATGAAACAATTCCCCATCAATATATATTGCCTTACGGTCGTGATCCTTAACGAACACGTAATGATGCCATTCACCAAAATCCCCATTCCATTTTTTGTTGATTCGCGTCGTACGACCATCGCAGCAACCAGATGTGTCCCAGTAAATATCACCACTTCCCCATGGAACATGAGCTTGAGCATTACGCTCACCACTTGAGGCACTAGCCGCCCCCAACCAAAAAGAAGAAGACGATTTTCTCGAGTGAAGCTTTTGCCAAAAAGAAATAGTTAATTGATTAAAATCTGAAACTGGCTTCAGCCACGAGGTTCCATCATTCATCTTGTGAACTATTTTGACCCAATTACCAGCTGGCTCAGTACCAAAATCAATTGCTCGGTCCAGCTTTTCTCCTGAACGTCCTGCAACCAACAAAGGCTTACCATGCAACTCACCCTCAATTTTTGTAACAAGATCGAAGACCACATCAGACTTGAATGAATTGGCACTATTAAAATCCCAATAAGCCAATAGATTAAGATAATCTTTACCGATTTTTCGTTCCTGCGAGTACCCTTGGGCAGCCGCTAACAACGCAGCTGTAAAACACAATAAACGAGAAATCGTCTTCACA
Source organism: Verrucomicrobiota bacterium (assembly GCA_036166355.1). Lineage (GTDB taxonomy): Bacteria > Verrucomicrobiota > Verrucomicrobiia > Limisphaerales > UBA1096 > UBA1096. The sequence continues at coordinate 11,870 of JAYZHR010000092.1, forward strand.
AAACATCAACGCTTGGCCAGCGACCGAACGTAAAGGTTAGCCATAGATATAGGGCCACTGGGAACGATACGAATTGGCCCCTTAACAGGTAAATTATGAATTTTTTTGCCTTCTAATATTTTCTTGCCATTGAGATTCAAAGTGAGCCTGTTTCCTCTCAGCTCACCCTCGAACCGATTCCAGTTTCTCCCTTTCAGAACAAGTTCGCCTTTGTACATATCCGGCGATACCTGAATAGCTGAAACATCTTTACCACGTAGCTGAAAGGCCATTGGCTTTGTTTCACTTGAAACACGAACATCAAAAATAAACCCGTAATCACCAAACAACTCTTCAGACTCCAAGGAGGTATCTTTTCCGTCTGAAACACCGTGAAAACGAAACTGCCAATCATGCGAACGCCATCCATCAGCAGCTTTCCAACCTGAAAAATCTATACCGCTATATAAACAACGGTATCCACGATCTGAAATTGCCACCTGCTCATTTTTTATAGGTATATCCGGAAGTTCCTTAATATTCATATTTCGATAATGAACAATACCTCCTTCCGACTCGATACATATGTAACCTTTTCTAGGATTAGCCTCCTTGCCTCTTGTGACAACCTTTCCATTAACAGCAAGAGAAATTGATCCATCATTACATACAATCCGATAATGATTCCAGTTAGGAGATGGAAGAGAACGATTTTCTGTCGGGAATGCCCTACTACCACCTCGACCATTAAAAGGCTTCATTGTAGCTCCATGAATCGGAAATATATCTCCATGCGTGGTGTAACCTCGGGTATTGCCATAAGCATTTTCCAATACCTGTACTTCAACTCCACGATGAAATGGTTGCCCTCTGGCAGTAATGTCATCTGCCCATACAAAAATACCAGCATTGCCTCTTGGCTTCATATGCCTCCACTCAACCTCCATAACAAAATTCTGATACATACGATCAGTCCGTAATTCACCAATCGGTTTACCAGAACAGATCAACATGCTGTCCTTAATTGTCCATGTTGATGGAGCTGTATTGACAGGAACCCAACCTGAAAAATCCTTCCCGTTAAATAGAGGCCGAAACCCACTCTCATGCTCCTCAGCAACAAACACACCATGGAGCATAAAGAAAAGAACCAAAGACA
>JAYZHR010000093.1:0-8626 GCA_036166355.1 Verrucomicrobiota bacterium
CAGGTATATCCTTGTAATCCTTCTCGGTAGCTCCAGAAAGAAAAGCCCCCTTACCCCAGTACATTGGAATGTAAAGTGAATCTTTGCTGCCTATAAGAATAGATCCATTTCCTGGCAATGAAGTTTGCTTAGCTAAAGAAGGATCCGGCTTTTTACCGCCGTCATACCAAACAACCTTAACTGGCTTACGTTTACCATCTTGAGGAAAATGGTAGGTAATAATAGACCACTTAGGAGCTGTCTCATTATTTACCCCTGAAGAAATTGCCTCAAGAGTTGTTGGATTACGCAAATTGAGTGCCCAGTATGCAAGATCGGAATTATGGCATCCCATATCCCCAACTGCACCAGTGCCGAAATCCCAAAATCCTCGCCAATTAAATGGATGATAAGCCGGATGATAAGGGCGTTCGGGAGCTGGCCCAAGCCATAGGTCCCAAGAAACATTCTTTGGCACTGGCGGAGTCCCGGTTGGTCGCTCAATCCCTTGAGGCCAAATAGGGCGATCAGTCCAGATATGCACTTCCTTCACGTCACCCAACACACCGGCTCTAATCAACTCAACATATCGTCGAGATTCGGGATTCGAATGACCTTGATTACCCATTTGTGTTGCCACTTTATGTTTTCTTGCTAGATCAGTGAGGATGCGTGCCTCAAATACCGAGTGAGTCAAAGGCTTCTGGCAATAAACATGCTTACCTAAACGAATCGCCATGGCAGTCGCCGGCGCATGAGTGTGATCTGGAGTAGATACTGTTACAGCATCAATATGTTTAGCCTCCTTCTCAAGCATTTTACGAAAATCAGCATACTTCGGAGCTTTTGAATGGCGCTTGAACATGTGCGCTGCCTTACTGGGGTCCACATCGCAGAGCGCTACAATATTCTGGCTTTCACAGCCATCTATATCCACCTGCCCTTTGCCTCCAGAACCAATCGCGGCTATATTAAGACGTTCATTAGCTCCAAATACACGTCGTGGAACCACCATTGGAAATGACAAGGCAGAACCTGCAACTAAAGTTGATTTAAGAAATGCACGACGATGAATCGGAGATATCTGAAGAGTTGTCATAAGCAAAAAGGTCACACGCATCCTCCCTCTGACAACACTTATGGTCAAGCCACAGGCTCGATTAAATATTTAAATTACAAAAAATTTCAAAGAAGGATTGAATCGCTGCAAGAACCAGAGAAAAATCTAAAGACAGCGTGCAAATGAATCATATGAAAAAAAGTCCATTCCAACCAGTTTGGCTCATGGGACTTGTCCTTGGGCTTTGTCAAACGATTGCACAGAACCCACGAGTTCAGATTCCATTCGAACTTAATGACAAATCACTTCACCTGACAGAGTGGGCTCGTCAACCGATGTTAATTAATCCTGTTGCCTTAAGCTTCGACTATGAAGGGCGTTTATATGTAGTTGAAACTGCCCGAAGAGGTACTGTAGACATTGACATTCGCAGCCATAAGGAATGGGTTATAGACGACCTTTCAAATGAAAATATCCCACAGCTTCGAAATATGTTTCGGTCTAAAATGGCACCAGAACTTAGCGAGCAAAATAAATCATGGTTACAAGATCGCAACGGCGACGGTTCACACGATTGGCGTGATTTAATGGCAGTTAAGGAGCGTATCCACCTACTACAGGACACGGACAACGATCGCAAAGCGGATATCTCCAAAGTGTTCGCTGAAGGATTCAACCAAGAGATCAATGGAGTAATGGCCGGAGTACTTCCTTATAAGGGTGATGTATTTGCGACCATTTACCCAGATGTATGGAAACTAAATGATAATAACAATGACGGTATTGCTGACAAAAAAGAGGTGCTCTTTCATGGCTTTGGCGTACATGCTGCCTTCGACGGGCATGACCTACACGGATTGACAGTTGGTCCAGACGGCAAATTATATTTTTCCGTTGGGGATAACGGCTTTTCTGTTCGCACTCATGAAGGCCAGCTACTTCACCATCCCAACACCGGCGGAGTGCTTCGATGTAATTGGGATGGCAGCAACTTAGAAGTTTTTGCAACAGGCCTTCGAAATGTACAGGAACTGGCATTCGACGAATTTGGAAACCTGTTTTCGGTGGATAATGATGGAGATATTCGAGAGGAACGAGAACGATTCGTTTACATTACTGAAGGAAGTGATTCTGGCTGGAGACTGAACTGGCAATTCAAAAAAGGCGGATGGCCAAGCTACACAAAAACCCCAGAATATTGTCCATGGATTGATGAAAAACTTTGGCTACCACATTGGCCAAAACAAGCCGCTTATATTACACCACCCATTAGTGAATTCTCTGTTGGGCCCGGTGGTTTCAAGTATAACCCTGGCACAGCACTAAACGAACGCTATAAGCAATCCTTCTTTCTGTGTGAATTCCCAGTACAGAAAGTAACAGCATTTAAAACCGAACCGGAAGGAGCTTTTTTTAAGATGGTCGGTGAGCATATTTTTCTTTTTGGCATGATGGCAAGTGCAATCAACTTCGGCCCAGACGGCTCATTGTATATCGCAAACTGGGATGGCAAATGGCAGCCAAATAAATTCGGTAGTATCTGGATGGTTGATAATCCGAAAATCAGGGAATCAGAGAATCGCAAAAAAATTGCTAAATTACTTGGTAGTAACTTTAACAACCATTCAGACTTATTTCTTGTTAATCTTTTAGCTCATCCAGACCAACGGATTCGATTAGAAGCACAATTCGAACTAGTAGAACGCGATCGCTTTGAAGAGCTATTAGACACTGTAACAGACACTGATAGTAATAGACTCGCACGCATACACGCTATGTGGGGAATAGGGCAACTCAAGGCAAACAAGCAGCGTGACAAACTTTTGGCCAAGAGACTGCCCATGGATGATTCTGATTATGAAATTCGTGCACAATCAGCAAAATTAGTTGGTATTCGTAAACTTAAAATAAGCGCACCTCAACTGGTAGAGATGCTACACGACAATAACGCACGAGTGCAGTTTCATGCTGCCATGGCGCTTACTAAGGCGGGCAACTCCGATACTGTATCCCACTTGATCTCGTTGCTTGAAAGAAACAACAACGAAGACGCCTATATCCGGCATGCTGCCATCATGGCTCTTACTGGTTGTGCACTTCCTGAACAGCTGGAAAGGCAAAATGAACATGTATCCCCTTCAGTTCGCGCAGCATCGATTGCCGCGCTTCGTCGCCTCCAACACCCATCTGTAAAATCCTTTCTCAAAGATTCAAATGAATGGGTACTACAAGAAGCTATCAGCGCAATACATGATGACCAATCAATTACAGATGCCCTTCCAAGTGTTGCAAATCTTTTGCCCTCCAACAAAAGCAAATCTGAAGCAATTACTCGGCGATTACTTAGTGCGAACCTTCGAGTAGGAGGCAAAAAGAATGCTGAAAACTTGATTCAATATGCAGCTAACAACTCTAATCCAATCCCAATGCGCACTGAAGCGCTTCTATGCTTAGGCGACTGGAACAGACAACCGCTTGTCGACCGGGTTGAAGGCCGAGTACGTAAACTTTCCAGTCGTAATAGTGATTTGGCGAAAATTTTGGTGGAAAAGAATCTCAAAAATCTTTTTGCAGTTTCGGATGGTGAAGTGCTTGCCGAACTAATTCGCCTTTGTGGAAAACTTCAAATTGAACTTGGACCTGAACAGTTACTTGTTATTGCTAAGTCTGATTCACAAGAATTAGCAGCTCGAATCCAATCTATTCAATCTATTCAACTAAAATACAAAAATGATGTTGCCGATGATTTACTCAGTTTAATTAAAATCAATAAACCTTCCATTCAAGTTGCAGCCATCAATAAATTCGCCGATATAGAACCTAATAAGATAGCCAATAAATTATTCGATGAATGGGCTACATTAAGTAACCCGGCACAGCAGGCATTTCTGTTTACTCTGGGTAATAATGCTAGTGTAAAAGGTGATGAAATTATAAATAATGCACTTGTCTCGTTGCTTGAAGGCAACCTACCAAAACATCTGGAACTAGATGTCTTAATTGCAGCTGAAAGTAGGAAAACTAAAATATTAAACCAACAATTAGAAAAATACCAAGCAAGCCTACCAGCTAATGATCCTTTAGCTGAATATAAAGCCACGCTTTTTGGAGGAGATGCTAATAAAGGGAAACTGGTTTACGAAAACCATGTAGCTGCACAATGTGTACGCTGCCACAACGCAGGTGGTAAGGACAATCAAGTTGGGCCGGAACTATCGGGAATTAGCAAACGGACTGACAAAAATTACCTGCTTCGCTCTTTAATAAATCCAAGTGTAGAAATTGCAGATGGATTTGGTGTAACTTTAATTGAACTAACAAACGGAAAATCGCTCGTTGGCCGAATGATAAACCGATCAGAACAAGAACTAACTCTTATCCCTCCTCAAGGGGAACCACAAAAAATCTCTACCGTTGAAATCAAGAAAATCACTGAGTCTAATACCTCAGTCATGCCTCCCATGGGAACGATCCTAACAAAACACGAACTTCGAAACCTAATGGCGTATCTAGAAACCTTGTAAACCTAAAATAATCGAACCCCTCCTTAACCAACAGCCTCTACGCAGCGGCTGCATAATGTAACATGGTCTTTATGGGAACCAACACTTGGCTCCCAGCGCCAGCAACGTTCACATTTTTCGCCATCAGCATTAGACACGGCTACCTCTAACTCCTCACTTTCACCATCTTTCAAAGTAAGCTGAGAAACATTAATTAGTTCACGCAAATCCTCCTGATGGTCCTGAGCAATCTGAAATTCACGACCAACTCCACTGAGAAGAACACAGGCTTCCAACCCTTTCCCAATCTGCTTGGCTCGACGAGCCTCCTCGAGGACCGGTAGAACGCGTTCACGAATCGCAAACATAGTCTCCCAATTACTCGCCTCACTTTCGCTGATACTAAACTCAAAAGGCTTCCAGTCGGTTAAATGCACGCAGGATGTATCAAGATGAGGTATCGCTTCCCAAGCCTCATCTGCAGTAAAGACAAGCATTGGAGAAAGCATTATTGAAAACCCCTGAACCAACCGATAAAGCGTGGTTTGAGTAGAACGACGACGAAGTGAATTGGCAGAAGATGTATAAAGACGATCTTTCACCGTATCATGGTAAACTGCCGAAAGCTCCACTGAAACAAACTGTGTAATACGTTGGTAAGCTATATGAAATTCACACTTGTCAAATGCTGCACGAACATCAGCATCAGCCTTGGCAAAACTATCAAGTATCCAGCGGTCAAGTCCTGTTAAATCACTGTCCGCTATACTGTGCTGCGCAGGATCAAAGTCGTAAAGATTACTTAACTGATAGCGCAAAGCGTTGCGAACACCTCGATAAGCTTCAGCAACTTTTTTTATACGTTCCTCACTAACAATAATATCATTGCGAAAATCCTGCGACGCAACCCAAAGCCGAACGATATCCGCACCATACTGTCCAACGTAAGCCTCAGCAGTTTGCGGCTTGGCGTAACCGCCGTCCTGCTTACTTTTAGAAATTTTTTCGCGATCTGCATCAACCATGAACCCGTGCGTAAGCACATTGCGATAAGGAGCAACTCCATTACCAGCTAGCGATAACAATAGTGACGACTGGAACCAACCACGATGCTGATCGCTACCTTCAAGATAATAGTCAGCCTGCCAAGCATCGGGAGTTCCGGCATCGGCATTTGAACGACCTAATTCACCACGCCGCATCAAAACACTACGTGATGAAGAGCCCGAATCAATCCATACATCGAGCGTATCAGTTGATTTTCCAACCGGTTCTGGTCCATCCCAATCAGCTGGCTTTACAGCTACCCACAAATCAGAAAGTTCTCTTTCAAACCAAACATTTGAACCATTTTTCTGAACAAGATCAGCAGTATTTCGAACAATACGCTGATCAAGAATCGGTTCACCCAGCGCATCGTAAAAAGCAGGTATTGGCACACCCCAAGATCGCTGCCGAGAAATACACCAGTCAGGTCTTGATTGGATAGCGCCTTCAATACGGTTACGCCCCCAACCAGGAACCCAGTTAACACTATCTATTGCAGCCAAGGCCTTGTCACGAAATCCATCGTGGTCAATATTCACGAACCACTGGTCCATTGCGCGGAAAATCACAGGTGACTTGCTACGCCAACAGTGCGGGTAGCTATGTTCATAGGACTCTTGAAAAGCTAATTTGTTATCGGAAATCAGCACTTCAATTACAGATTCATTAGCCTCACTCTTTCCGTTTTTTGGAAGGATCTGTTTGCCGACTAAATCATCTGAAATTTGTTGATCCTCCGGCAAATCCGATGTTCGAACAAGGCGACCGTTGTCATCCACCGGTGAGTAGACTGGCAAACCATTATTACGACCCAAATTGTAATCGTCTTGGCCATGACCAGGAGCGATATGAACTAAGCCTGTGCCAGCAGAATCATCAACAAATAAATCTCCAGCAAAGAGTTTACCGGTACGGTTACAAAATGGATGATGGTACTCTAGCTCTGCCATTTGATCCCCCTGCACTGTTCTTAGAATCTCAAAATCCCCGGCCCAACCACATTTCTCTACAACAGTATCAAGTAAAGGAACACTGACAATCAATGCCTCTTCCCCAACGCGAATAAGTTGGTAATCAAATTGCGAGTTATAGGCCACAGCAAGGTTGGCAGGCAACGTCCAAGGTGTTGTGGTCCAGATAAGCAAATGCATATTCGCTTCACCCACAATTGGAAACTTAACATAAACACTCTGACTAATGTGGTCCTGATATTCGACCTCCGCCTCTGCCAAAGCCGTACGACAAGGGATACTCCAGTAAACCGGTTTCTTACCACGATATACAAATCCCTTTTCTACCAAATCAGCAAATAACCGAAGTTCCTCTGCTTCATACTCTGGGTTGAGTGTAAGGTACGGCTTATCCCACTCCCCTAACACACCCAATCGCTTGAACTGTTCCCTCTGTTTATCAATGAAACTCAGTGCATACTCCTCGCAAGCCTTACGGATTAACGCTGGCGTAGCATCAGTATTACCATCCTTACGCATCTGTTGCGTTACTTTAAATTCGATGGGCAGTCCGTGGCAGTCCCAACCTGGAACATATGGAACATGTTTACCGCACAAGGACTGGTATTTCAGAACAAAGTCCTTAAGAATCTTATTTAGGGCTGTCCCAATATGAACATCTCCATTTGCAAATGGCGGGCCATCATGCAGTAGAAATCTCTCAGCACCTTCACGACGTTGTTGAATCTGTTCGTACAATCCATCCGCATACCATTTTGCCAATCGTTCCGGCTCACGTTGAACCAGACCGGCTCGCATAGGAAAATCCGTCTGCGGAAGGTTTAATGTGTTTTTGTACTCCATTTTAAAGCCCAACCTAAAAGGCAGGCGCGGCAACCTAGCAGCCCAGTTGACCAAAGGCAAAAGCAGAAAACAAATAACTCATCCCATTATTTTAAAACGAATGACTAGCTTTTAGGCTAATTTCTTGGAACAAGCCAAATAGCAACCCCTCCTTGCTTGCCCAAATTAGCCTCGAATATCGTGGCTTCAGGGCGTCTTTCAATGCCAAACAAAACTGATCAAACTTTGGTCGATTATTTTCAAAATACTCTCCTATTCAAACTGGCTCTTTCACGGAGAAATCGTTGACATTCTGGCGCTTCACCAACCTGTTTGCCAAATCATTGTCAATGAATCGCTCTGCAAGAGCATCATATCGTAGCTTCTGGTTGCCAACCCTATGAGCAATATTACCCATATGCATAACAGAAGTACTCACCTGTGCTAAACCAACATCAGCATTGGGGCGCTTTCGAGATCTAATACATTCGATAAAATTCTGTTGATGATCAGGATCAGGATGCCGACCAAAATGTTGATCAACCACTTTACCATTCGAAGCAAATACCTGCCAGCCACCACCATGACGCCCCAGCATCATATTATCTTTGGTGCCGTAAAACTCAATGCGAGTTGCACATTGTAGCCAATGTGGAAACTTATCTCCTGACCGAATACTCCCATCAATCTTACTCATCGAATTAGCAAAGTGTGAGTGTTCAAAAGTCATGACAAATCCTGAATAGTCGTAATGAAGAATCTCGACATCCGGCACCTCTCCATCATCACCCTTATGTTGAAACCTTCCACCGGATGCTGAAACCGCACTAGGAGTAACCGGATCACCAAGAATCATTAATGCAAGATCAAGTTGATGAATTCCATCATCGGCTAAATCGCCACCAGAATAGTCCCAGAAATAATGCCAACCTGCGTGAAAAATTTTACTGTGATATTTCCGCCACTTAGCCGGACCAAGCCAGGTATTCCAAGAAAACCCTCTGGGTACTGCACCACTTTGACCTAGATGGAATGGCCCCCCACCCTTGAGATTAAAAACTTTAACCAATCTCACATTGCCGAGTTTACCTGACTGTACGTAATCTCTAGCCACAAGATTATATGGAGCACTTCGATTTTGTGTCCCAACCTGAACAATGCGTTTGTATTTACGAGATGCTTCAACAAGCTTACGCCCCTCCCATATATTGTGGCTAAATGGCTTCTCAACATAGACATCTTTT
>JAYZHR010000094.1:0-4815 GCA_036166355.1 Verrucomicrobiota bacterium
ACTATTTCCGGCTTGGGCACGGGCGACGGAAGGAGTTTTGTATAAAACATTTCCGGCAGTTGAAGGTAGGTGTTGTCAAATTTGAAACCTGAGCAAGTCATTTAGAGTAGCCTAATTTCTGAAGACCCTACCTAGCTATCCTGATTCAGAGAAGTTTAGATGCCAGAGTAGAAAATAAATTCACTTGAATGCAAAACAGTGCGCCACCGATATTGCCATAGTGAGAGCTGAGCTCTTCAGCTTTCAATTACGTTTATCTCAACTGGCTCAACACTTACACCTCGCCTTTCAAGCCAAGCGACAGCTTTTTTTACATCATTAGCTAAGCCATCAAGCTCGAGACAGACCAGACCAATTTCACCCGTAACACTAGCCTGTCGAACATTCGTTATAACGGGAAATTTTTTTGATAGCTCCCAAACAACTGGTTTTGTAATAAGTCTCTGTGGGAACATAAGCCAAAGTCGTGCAGCTTTTCGGGCATTAGCTGGCGACTTTGTTCTCTTTTTAGTTTTGGCGCCAGATTTGGATTTACTAGCTTTATTCGTCGCCTTTTTTTTGGCTGCCATGAATTATTCTTCTAGGGTTATCCTCCAGCTATTGCTGGAATGATGCTTACGTCGTCCCCGTCCTTCAAAGGAGTATCTTGATTTTCGAGAAAGCGTATATCTTCTTCGTTCACGTAAACGTTAACGAAGCGACGAACTTCACCTTCTTCATCTACTAGACGTTCTTTGATTCCAGGGAACTGTCCTTCGAGTTCTTCTATAGCGCTGCCAATGGTGTTAGAGTCAACACTTACAGTTTCCTGTTCGTTAGTGAGTTTTCTTAATGGGGTAGGTATGCGTATTGTTGCTGCCATTATAAAAATAATTACTTGGTTGTGATTTTTGAGTCCGCTTCAATGAGCGATTCAAATTCTCTTAGGCTTGGTTTTATTTCATCTGGCTTTCCTACGTGGCCTTGTACGGCGTCCAGTGTCTTTAGCCCATTGCCTGTTACACAGAGAACGACCGAATCCTCGGCGGGAATCTTTCCGGAGGCAATCAGTTTTTTGGCTGCTCCTACGGTGACGCCGCCAGCTGTTTCAGTAAATATTCCTTCGCACTCAGCCAAGGCTTTCATAGCTTCACGAATTTCATCATCACTGACATCATCTGAAGCCCCCCCTGTCTCTTTCATAACCTTAAGGGCATAAAACCCGTCGGCAGGAGTTCCAATAGCAAGAGACTTGGCAATTGTATTAGGTTTAACGGGTTTGAAAAAGTCCTTACCTTCCTTGTATGCTGCAGAAATCGGTGAACACCCGGTAGCTTGGGCTCCATGTACAGTCGGATGGTTATCCTCGGCTAATCCAAGCTTAATCAATTCCTGATAGCCTTTGTGAATCTTTGTAAGTAAAGAACCAGAAGCCATTGGGGCTACCGTGTGTTGCGGCAGTTTCCAGTTAAGTTGTTCGGCAATTTCGAATGCCATGCTTTTTGACCCTTCAGCGTAATAAGGGCGCATATTAACATTTACAAAAGCCCATCCATATTTCCCAGCGATCTCAGCACATAGCCGATTAACCTCATCGTAATGGCCCCGGATACCTACCACTCGAGCCCCGTAAATAAGCGAGTTTAAAATTTTTCCTTCTTCAAGATCTGCAGGAATAAAAACAAATGAGTCCAGTCCTGCAGATGCAGCATTAGCTGCTACCGAATTAGCAAGGTTGCCAGTCGACGCACAAGCCACAGTGCTAAATCCAAGTTCACGTGCCCGGCTTAATGCAACGCTTACCACACGATCTTTAAAGGAAAGTGTAGGATAGTTAACAGCATCGTTTTTCACCCAAGCTTCTTTTATTCCTAGCCATTTGGCCAAGCGATCAGCTTTAATTAGAGGGGTGTATCCGACTCGGGTTCCAACAGTCGGATCTTCGGCAACAGGAAGGAGTTCTCGAAATCGCCACATTGTTTGTGGGCGCTTTGCCAGATTATCTTTAGTCAGAGATTTTTTGATTTTGTCATAGTCATAAGCCACTTCAAGCGGTCCAAAGTCGAACTCGCACACATGTGTAGCTTCGAGCGGATATTCCCGCCCACATTCTCGGCACTTTAGTGCCTTCATGAATCCTGAATTTTTACTCATGATAGTTATCCTATGCGAATGGTGGGAGTTTTAGAGACAAAAAAGCCCCTTCCCGAAGACGAGAAGGGGTGAAGAAATTCTTCGCGATCTCGTCCCATTTTCCCCTAGCTAATTAACGCCGGGCTGGATTTGGCACCTTGCCGTTGGTTTCGCATTCCAACCGGTTGCCGTGGCGTCTTAGGGCCAGATCCCTCAGCCACTCTTAATGAGATGCTGCCGAAGCAGCGGGGCGAATGAAGCTAAAATCAGGCCGAGATGTCAACTCATATTTCAAATTCCACTGATTCAGGGATATTTTTTTTGCCAAATGGAATACGGAGCCAAATACGTTCGTGGAGATAGTACACAGCTATTTTTGCTACAAACTCAATCCCTCCAATCTGTAGGGCTACTTTTGTTTCTCCTGTAATCATATAGGCTATTAGGATAGTAGAAAATGTTGCGACGAGCCGCCAAGTGAACCCTTTAATTATACTTCTTATTGACGTTTCTGTAGCAATTAGATTTACGTTATTCTCCATTATAAAAGAAAAAATGATAAAAATGCCCAAGCACAAAGTTGCACTAAATCTCTATAATGTCAATAGAGTATATGTTGATTATGTGCTTTTGAGTTGCTGTTAGTGCTTGGCCCAGTTTTGCTTGCTGGGATGTATCATTTGGTTGCTGTTCTCATTATAGGTGTTTTGAGCTCTGTCGTGGTTAGAGCAGCTGAGCCTGTTGCAAAGAAAAGCGATCTTCCAAGAGTAAGTCCAACAGAGCCCGCGTTGGCTCTAGGCACTTTTAAAATTAAAGAAGGATTTACCCTTGAGCTTGCGGCAGCTGAGCCGTTGGTGGTTGATCCTGTAGCAATGGCTTTTGATGAAAATAGCAGGCTCTATGTTATTGAAATGATTGGGTATTCAGAGCATCGGGAGGACAGGCTTGGAAGGGTAAGGTTGCTTGAGGATGTAGACCGCGATGGAAGTTTTGATAAATCAACGATATTTGCTAAAGACCTTTCATGGCCAACAGCAGTGGCATGCTATGATGGAGGCATATTTGTAGGGGCAACGCCGGATATCATTTATTTGAAAGACAATGATGGTGATCTAAAAGCTGATGAGCGCCGGGTCGTTCTCACGGGTTTCGGCAAAGGAGTTGAGAGGTTAAATATGCAGTCGCTGATGAACAGTTTTCGTTGGGGTTTAGACAATCGTATTCATGGTTCCGCTAGTGGGACAAGAGGGGAAGTCCATGTTCCGGGCAGCCCAGAACTTGGCTCTGTGTCTTTTATTCGCTCTGATTTTTCATTTAACCCTCGTACGTTTGAATTTCGTTTGGAGAGTGGAGGGGCTCAACATGGGATGGATTTTGATTCAACGGGAAGAAAGTTTGTTTGTAGTAATAGCCGTCATATTCAACAAGTGATGTATAACCAAAGATATGTTGGCGATAATCCAAACTTTATGCCTACTTCCCCATTAATTGATATAGCCATTGATGGTGGAGCTGCTCCGGTATTTCGTCGAAGCCCCGATGAGGCATGGCGAGTAATTCGCACAAGCTGGCGAGTTAAAGGTCAAGTACGGGGCCCCGTGGAAGGAGGCGGTCGACCATCTGGATACTTTACGGCTGCTACTGGTATAACAATTTACGATGGCTCGGTTTGGCCGAATGAATACATTGGGGATGCATTTATAGCAGATTGTGGGAGCAATTTAATTCATCGTAAGAAGTTATATGCAAATGGGCCAAAATTGACAGCGATGCGCCCAAAAGACGAAAAAAACAGTGAATTTCTCGCATCCACCGACAACTGGTTTCGTCCGGTACAAATGGAAATAGGCCCAGATGGGGCGTTGTATATAGCCGATATGTATCGAGAAGTTATTGAACACCCATGGTCTCTTCCTCACGGAATCAAGCAGCATATTGATCTAGATAGCGGAAATGACAGAGGCCGTATATACAGGATTGTTCCGGAAAAATTCGTTCAGCCAATAATCCCCAATTTTGGGAACTTGAGCGAAAGAGAATTGATTCAAATGCTTGAACACCCCAGCGCGTGGCATAGAAGTACGGCATCACGGCTTTTATTTGAAAGGCAAAAAAGGTCGAGCATTGAGCCTCTTAGGCAGTTGGCACAAAATGGAAAAACTGAGTATGGAAGAATGCAGGCCCTCCATGTTTTGGCAGGTATGGATGCCCTAATTAGTACTGATTTAGTAGAGGCATGTCGCGATGTGTCTCCTATTGTACGCAAGCATGCCATTATTTTAATCGAAGATTTTCTATCTGAAGTTCAAGCTGACGTAGTAAGTAAAGAGAAAGATGTCACTCCATTAATTAAAAGTATTATTCGAGTCTCTAATGACGAAGATGAATCTGTTCGATATCAGTTATCTTGGACGCTTGGCAAATTAGAGTTCACAGAGAAGATAAATATATTGGCGAGGCTATTACAAAAAGCAGGGGGCGACCCTTGGCAGTTAACGGCTTTGTTAAATGCTGTTACCGGAAACTATGATGTCATTATAGAGAAGCTCAAAATGAGCTCAGGCTTTGCTGCATCAACTTTTACTGAGTCAGTGCTAAATAGTCTTGAGAGAATGCAGGCAGGCAGCATGGCTCAATTCTCTTTTTCATCATCTAAGGCGGGTTACCGGCCACAGCGTTTTAAGCCAAGTGATAAAATAGATC
>JAYZHR010000095.1:0-5467 GCA_036166355.1 Verrucomicrobiota bacterium
CTGCAAAAGCAATTAAATACGGAAATACCAAAAAATCCGATGCTCTAAAGTTCGTCACACTTAATCCCGCAAAGCAACTTCGCATTGATCACCGCGTCGGCTCACTGGAGCCCGGCAAGGATGGAGACTTCGCAATCTGGTCCGACTCCCCACTTAGCACTAAGTCAATCTGCCTTGAAACATGGATTGAAGGCAAACGATATTTCGAACGCAATGAAGGGATTGCAAACAGTGAAGACCGGTCCAAAGAACGAGATAAATTGCTATCAAAAGCAAAAAAACTATCCAAAAAAGAAAATGCTAAAGACAAAAACAAAACCAACGATCAAGCGAGGGCTGCATTTTTTAGGCGAGCCCTCGAGACTGCACACGGATTAAATGTAATCGACTGCAAAGACTGCAAAATTGAAAATCTGTAATAATTAAAATATTAGCATATATGAAATCAAAGCACTTAAGCCCCAATTATATTATAACATTTTTAGCCGTACTACTCTCTACTTCTACAGACATAACCGCTAAAAATACTCTATTAACAAATGCTACAGTACATACAATTTCAGGCCCAATACATTCCCCTGGTTTTATACTTATTGAAGACGATAAAATTGCAGCAGTAGGCCCAATAAAAGACCAACCGAAAATTCAAAATATCGATACAATTAACCTTAAGAAGCAACATGTATTCCCAGGCATTATAGCAACAACTACCGCTCTAGGCCTGATGGAAATACCTGCAGTTCGTGCTACTGTTGACACAAGAGAAGTAGGAACATACACACCGGAAATTAAATCATGGCTCGCAATAAATCCCGATTCAGAACTTATTCCTGTTTCCAGAGCCAATGGCATAACTCATTTTTTACCAACTCCACAAGGAGGCACAATTGCCGGCCAATCTGGCCTAATGAGAACCATAGGCTGGGGATACGAAAACATGCTCCATAAGTCTTCAATAGCCCTCCATTTGTATTGGCCTAAAATGAAAATTAACCCCGCTTCCGACAACACTAAAAAACAGGCCGAGGACCGAGATAAGCAATTGAAGGAAATTAACGATTTTTTCGAACAGGCACGCGCTTACAACAAAAGCCAATCCGAACCCGGGCACAAAACAGTGCCAGCGTGGACTACTATGACACCTTGGGTTCGAGGAGAGAAGCCAATAATGATTCACGCTGACTCACAAGTACAAATTGAATCAGCAATTGAATGGGCAAATAAGCAAAACTGGAAAATGATTTTGGCGGGTGGACGAGATGCTTGGCGAGTTGCAGATTTACTAGCTAAGCATAATATTCCAGTTATTTATGAACATACATTCACTCTGCCTCCACGAGATTTTGACCGATATGATGTACAATTTCGAGCTGCAGGCATTTTACATAAAGCAGGTGTAAAAGTTATTTTCAGTGAAGGACTCACAAGGTTTGCTGCATCAAATGCGCGAAATGTACCATATGCCGCAGCCCAAAGTGCAGCGCACGGTCTACCTACAGAAATTGCACATAAAGGCATTACCTTACACGCTGCTGAAGCTCTAGGGGTATCCAATAAATTAGGATCAATAGAGCCAGGAAAAGAAGCGACCTTTTTTACTGCAAATGGAGATATTCTAGAAATAACAACTCAGGTTAAAAACATGTGGATCAAGGGTGAAAAAGTAGATCTATCAAGTCGTCATACTCGCCTATTTAAAAAATATCAAAACCGACCGAAATCAAAACAACAAAAGAATTCTAAGTATCAAATTATCGAACGAACCCCACAATACTTAAATCTTCCCAACTTCTATAAAAAGAGCACAACTGCAAATGGACTTCCCATTGTTTCATCAGAAAATGTTTCAGATGTCGCCCTCAAAGAAGCAGCCTATCTTGTTGATAAAATGATCGGACACAGAAAGGATATCATAGATAACATGATAAAACGAAACTGTAGAATTGTTGTAATGGGATATAATGAGTTCACCACACAGATTCCTGAATATAGTCATTTCAAACCAGCAAAGTTTTGGGACAGGCGCGCGAGAGGATTTGGTTCAGACAGAGATGATCCAGTTATAAGCTGCGGAGAGGAAAATTTATTATGCTACTCAGGTGATCCCTATAACACTGAAAGTATTATGATACATGAGTTTGCTCACGCTATTCACTTAAATGGAATATATGACATCGACACTACTTTTGACAAAAGACTCAAGGAAACATATGAAAAAGCCATGTCAAAAGGCCTATGGGAAAAGAAATATGCCTCAAACAACCACTATGAATACTGGGCTGAAGGGGTACAAAGTTGGTTTAATACAAACAGGCCACCAGACCACGACCATAATCATGTAGATAACCGAGAGGAACTAAAGTCGTATGATCCGGATTTAGCCAATATGGTTAAGGAGGTTTTTGGAGACTTGCCTTGGAGATACCAACGACCATCCCAACGCAAATCAAGGGAGCATCTAGAAAATTTTGACCCACTAAAAGCTCCCGTCTTCAAATGGCCCAAAGATATAAATGAATTCTATCTCAAACACATAAAAGAAAAGGCCGAAAAAGAGAAAAATAAAAAATAGCAAGAATTGGCACTCCTTAATACCTACCCAATTTATCTCGTGATAAATTTACATTTAAAAACTTCCCTCTTCGATTCTTAACTATAAACTCCGCGCCGCATGCGCAAGGAGGCTACACAAAGCAAATACATACAAGTTGAAGAGTCCGCAATTCATGGAACTGGGATATTCGCACGTATTGATATTCCGAAAGGCAAAAAAGTAATCGAATATATTGGCGAAAAAATCACCAAAAAAGAATCAAATAAACGTAGCGTTGAATTAATCGAAAAAAACCAAGGTAGCCTCACCCATGGTGCAGTATATATATTCGAATTAAACAAAAAATATGATATTGACGGTAATGTTGCAGAGAATACTGCTAGATTCATTAATCATTCATGTAATGCAAACTGCGAACCAGAAATTCTAAAAAAACGAATTTGGCTAATATCAACAAGAAAAATAAAAAAAGGCGAAGAGCTAAGCTATAATTACGGGTTTGATCTTGAATGTTATGAGGAACATGAATGCCGATGCGGATCTAAAAAATGTGTCGGGTATATCACCGCAGAAGAAAACTGGCCCAAACTGAAAAAACTTATCGCGAAGAAAATGAAGAAGGAAAAGAAAGCCAAAAAATCATATAAAGATTAAAGAGCCTACAACACTTTAATATCCACTCTGTAAAGCTTGCTGCAATTTCTGACCAAATTTAGGCATGTCAACCTCTGGAGGCTGATAACCCTCACTGGGAGGAACCAAGCCAGGCCTTCCAAACTGGTCAAGATACCAATCACAAGTTACCCCATCAGAAAATGTCACAGTCCCACTCGCCATCATTCCTGGCTTCGTTAAAGAAGAAACACTAATGGACACATCCCCCTCCTCGTGAGGACTATCATCATCGTTTTGCGCAACATTCTCCTCTGAATTAGAATCTCCACCAGCTTCCATTGGATCTGCAGGCGCAGGAAAAGGATTATCTGGAGTTGCCTCCGCAGGTGTATTTTCAACTATTTCGTCTTCCTCATCAGCATCTTCAGTCGATTCCTCTATGTCCTTGGGAACTAATTCCAAATCTCCTACAAGAAATCTAACATCCATATAAGTCATACTGATCTTTAATTCAGATTCGAGGCGAACTTGAATCGCCGAAAGATCCAATCCTTCTTCAACCCAATCTGCTACAATTTTCTTTTGCTTATCGTCTAATTCCATGATTAACCAATTAATCAAACCTAATGGCTAGTCCACTGAAGCGCCTTTGCTACATTCAGCAAGGAAAAGAAACAAGCTAGAAACATCCAACTGATCAAAACATTATTGAATGAATTCCATTAGACTCATAGTCTCTCCTCTTATTATGAAGAACGAAATTATAATGTCTCTAGCATTAGTGATTCTATTAAATACCGGATGCTCAACACCTCAAGAAAACCTGACAAAAACCAATCAGGAACCAGCAGAGACCCCAACAATTTCCATCCATCAAGCCGCATACAAAGGAGATACAGCTACTATTCTACAGCACCACGCAGCTGGGACGAACATAGACTTAAAAAACCAATGGAACGCAACCCCCCTTCACTATGCTGCAAGATCAGGCAAGCTAGAATCAGCAAAGACACTTGTTTCCGTCGGAGCCAATGTTAACGCCAAGAATAATGATAACATCACACCGCTCCACTATGCAGCAAGTCGTGGCAGTTCAACAATATCTCTCCTATTAATTAAACAAAAAGCTTACATTAACGAACAAGACTCTGAAGGGTTAACCCCCCTTCACTGGGCAGCACGAGGTGGACACAACGAACTGATTGATTTACTCATTAATAATGGCGCCTCAGTAAATACAAAAAGTGAAGCCGGCCTGACTCCGCTTGAACTAGCTGATGAGAATTCCACAGAGACACTTCGCAAGCACGGCGCAAAATCTGCCGTCAGTCTTGGAGTTCTTTCTGAGGATGCCGCCAAAGGAAATCTTAATTCCGTTAAAACACATCTGTCATCCGGATCCAAAGTAAACGGAAAAGACTCACTTGGCAGAACCCCACTCTACAGAGCAGCTTACAATGGCCATATCGACGTAGTAAAACTACTAATAGATAATAAAGCTGATCTTAACATGCCGGATGCAAATGGCTGGGGACCATTACACGGTGCTTCATATAAAGGTCATTTAAATATTGTTAATGCTTTAATCTCTAATAATGCAAATGTTAATGCCAAGGATGTTGATGGCGATACTCCCCTTGACTGGGCTAAAGGAAAATCGGAGATTATAAAACTTATACGCAAGAACGGCGGAAAAACTGGCGCAGAGTTAAAGGCATCTAAATAATATTTAACACCATGAATCTCCACACCGCCTTTAATCACATTATTAGGATCGCAAAGTGAAATCACTTGTTTGTGCCATAACACTTATTTGCGCCACACAAATCCATGCAACAGAAAAAGGATTCTTACTACTTTTTGACGGTAAAAACCTAACAGGCTGGCAAGGCATAGGCGGCGAACCATCCAACTGGATTATAGAGGACGGTGTATTATCTTGCACTGGAAAAGAAGGTTCACAATGGCTAGCCACTAAAAGAAAATTCTCAAATTTTGATCTACGCCTTGAATACAAAATTCCAAAAAACGGAAACAGTGGAGTATTTATTCGAGCCCCAAAAGGAGGTTCTCCATGGATAACGGGCATGGAAATACAAATACTCGATGATTATGGCCTTAAATGGAAAGACCTGAAACCAGATCAATTTACCGGAAGCATATATGCGGTGGTAGCACCCAGTAAAAGAGTCACAAAAAATGCAGGAGAATGGCAAACTATGCGCATACTCTGTATCGGCCCAAAATGCAGGGTCTGGATTAATTCTAAACAAGTCATCAAAGTCAATCTGACTAAAC
>JAYZHR010000096.1:0-7078 GCA_036166355.1 Verrucomicrobiota bacterium
TCATAATAAAGTTAACTTTGCGAGAGAGTACTTGGCTGAGCGTGGGCTTTATGGCAATCGGGTATCTATTCATTTTATCGAAAATGATGCGCTGCCGTTTACCGATTATTTTGCAAATTTGATTATATCCGAAGGCGCCCTTCTAAAGAAAAATAAAAGTCGCTTAAATAAATATGAGTGGAAGCGAATGCTTCAGCCAAATAATGGCGTAGTTTCTCTGGATCCGAATGTAGATCCATATATGGCTGAAGGCTTAGATGGCGCCGGTGAGTGGACGCATCAATATGGTAATCCTTATAATACAAGCAACAGTGGCGATAAATTAATAAACAGTGATCTTGTGTTGCAGTGGTTCGGAGGTCCTGGTGCGGCTCCAATGGTAGATCGACATTTGCGTGCTCCGGCACCGCTTGCTGCAGAAGGGAAATTGATCATTCCTGGGGAGAATATTTTAATTGTGTTAGATGCTTACAACGGTACTGAGAATTGGAGGTTGCCACTAGCTGATTCACAGCGCTACTCAATGCCATACGATGCCGGTTACATGTCTATAGATGGTGGTCGATTGTGTGTCTCGGTTAAAGATAAGGTTCAAATCATTGAGCTTAATAGTGGTAAAGTGAAACAGACTTACCCTGTATCAAATTTCGTTCCGGGAAAAAAAAGGCATTGGGGATACGCGGCATTGTTGAATAATCGCCTTTATGGATCAGCACAACAACCAACTGCATCACGAACAAAACCAAGTCGAGAGTTGATTAGTGCTGATTATAATAACAATCAGGCTTTGGTGACTAGTACGCATCTGTTTTCATCTTCACTTAAGGAAACGCGTCTTGGCGAAGGTAAGTGGACATACGAGGGTGGAACAATTCTAAACCCAACAATTACACTTTTGGGAGATCGTTTATTTTTTGTAGAAACAATTAATCCGATTGGGGGTAGCGGGCAGTATACACTTGATGTGCTGCGAGAAAATGATCTTCAGATTGTCTGTCTCGATTCAAAAACCGGAGGACGACTGTGGTCTAGAGTTCTCGATGATGGTATGGAACTGAGTCGAAATATATTGTTTATGGCAGCTTCTGGGGAAAATTTAGTGGTCGTTGGCAGCCATCTGGATGGGAGTAATGACACAATGTATCGCGTGCGTTGTTATTCTGTAGATTCAGGTCGAGATCTTTGGTCGGCTAACCATCTTAAAGGTTTGCCGGGGGCGTTTACTCATGGAGAACAGGTGCATCATCCTGTGTTGCTTGATGGGCGACTTATTGCTGAACCAGCAATCTATGATTTAGCAACTGGTAAGCGGCTTGGTCCTATGGGTGTTTCAAAAAACTGGAACCTAAAGCGGCCGGGGCACAGTTGTGGTACGCTTACAGGGGCAGGTGACTGTTTATTTTTTCGTGCTGCAAATCCAACGGTACTTGATCTTGGGGAATCGAATACAGGTAGATTTAAAGCCCTTGCCCCAACGAGGCCAGGTTGTTGGATAAATATTTTACCTGCTCAAGGCTTGGTTTTGATTCCTGAGGCGAGTTCAGGATGTGTATGCCATTTTTCTTTGCAGACTTCGATGGCCTTTCGTCCAAGACGACAAGGAGAGTAGTGAATAAAAAACAAAATGTTAATATGTGGCCTCATGATTCAAGAGTTGATATTGCCATTATCATTTTGAGTTAAGTAGACTTTATATAGGCAAAAAGATTGTATGGGGTGCTAGTATTGGCCTAGCCTGAGGCCCATGAAATCATTGCTATTTGGGAGTATCTTTGCCTCGCTAATTTTTATTTCTGGCTGTAGTTCGGATTCAAGTCAGTCTGATAGTGATGACTTGGAGATAGTGGTCATTCCCAAGGGAACTACTCATGAGTTTTGGAAGTCGATTCATGCCGGTGCAAATAAGGCTAAGCAGGAACTTGAAACAGAAGGCCAATCGGTTAAAATAATTTGGAAAGGTCCATTGAAGGAGGATGATCGTGACGAGCAGATTAAAGTGGTTGAAAATTTTATTACTCGAGGCGTAGACGGGATGGTGTTAGCGCCGTTAGACAACAAGGCATTGGTTCGTCCAGTCGAAGCTGCTAGCAATGCAAAAATTCCTGTAGTCATTATTGATTCTGGTTTGGAGTCAGATCAGTATGCGAGTTTTGTTTCTACAGATAATTATGTTGGCGGAAAAATGGGTGGCGAGTATTTGGGTGAACTGCTCAAGGGAAAGGGTAATGTGTTAATGTTGCGTTATGCAGTAGGTTCGGCTAGTACCACTAATCGTGAGAAAGGTTTCATTGATGCTATAAAAGAGAAGTACCCAGGTATTAAAGTATTATCATCTGATCAGTATGGAGGAGCTACACGAGAGATGGCCTATACAGCATCCCAAAATTTATTAAGCCGTTACGGTGCTGAAGTGAATGGTGTTTTTTGTCCTAATGAATCCGTAACTGTTTCAATGACCAAGGCTTTACGTGATCTTGGTAAGGCAGCAGGCAAGGTCAAGGTAGTTGGATTTGATACCAGTGTGCAATCACTTCGAGATCTTGAAGCCGGTGATGTTCAAGGACTTGTTGTGCAGAATCCAGTAAAAATGGGGTATCTTGGTGTTAGGACATTGGTCAGCCACCTTGAAGGTACTGGAGTAGAAAAGCGTATCGATACTGGTGTTGCAATGGTAACTCAGGAAAACATGGGTAAGCCTGAAATTCTGGAACTGTTAAATCCTCCACTAGAAAAGTATCTTGGTTCTAGTAATTAAGTTCTCTGGATGACCGTCAATAAATCCAGTCAGCCGTCTCGATTAAGAATATCCAATGTATTTAAGCGTTTTGGTTCAACATTAGCGCTTGGTGGTGTGAATTTGGAGGTGGCCCCCGGTGAGGTGCACGCCTTGATAGGTGAAAATGGTGCTGGTAAAAGCACTTTAATGAAAATCCTCAGCGGGGCGCACCGGCCTGATAGTGGTAAACTAGAATTAGATGGGAAGCAATTTGCCCCAAATACTCCACTTAGTGCTCGAAATGATGGTGTCGCGATGATTTATCAGGAGCTTAATTTGGCTCCAGATTTGTCAGTGGAGGAAAATATATTACTAGGGAAAGAACCTAAAAAATTAGGTTGGTTAAATTTTCGAGAGCGTCGCAACATGGCTAGATCTGCTCTCAGAGAGATTTGTCAGCTAGATATGCCAATGGATACTCCGGTCCGTTTACTACCCATTGCCCAGCAGCAATTAGTAGAAATAGCTCGTGCACTTGTCGGTAATCCAAGAGTTCTTATTATGGATGAACCGACTAGTAGTTTAACACGAGTCGATTCGGAAAATCTTTTTAAGGTAGTTGATCGTATGAGTCAGCGTGGTGTTAGTGTGATTTATATTAGTCATTTTCTCGAGGAATGTCAGCGAGTAGCCAGTCGTTTTACTGTGCTTCGGGATGGTAAGAGTGTAGGGAGTGGAGAAATGGATGATGTAAATCTCAATAAGATTATTAATATGATGGTTGGCCGTGAGGTTTCAGAGATTTATCCTCGTACGAGTCGTAAGAAAGGTAAGGTAGTTATGGATATTTCTAGTTTAGCCGGTTTTCTCAAGCCAAAGGATGTAAGTTTAAAACTCTATGGCGGTGAGATTTTAGGATTATTTGGCTTGGTGGGTGCAGGTCGGACAGAGACTATGCGTGTGTTGTTTGGCTTGGATAGGTTGGTTAAAGGGAGCGTAGCTGTGTTTGGATGTGATGATACACATTCATCTCCAGCTAAACGTTTGGCTAAGCGAGTCGGATTACTTAGTGAAAATAGGAAGGAGGAAGGATTGCTGCTTAACCGGAGTCTAGCTGACAATCTAACGCTAACAAATTTTAGATCTGTGTCGAATTTCGGGTTGGTGAATGATTCCTTACAGATAGCTTGTTCGGAAAAATGGATCAATAAGCTAGAGGTAAAGGCATCAAATGCTAGTCAGCCTGTTAGTGAATTGTCAGGAGGTAATCAGCAAAAGATTGCAATTGCTCGATTGCTTCATCATGACTCAGAGATTCTACTTTTGGACGAACCAACCCGTGGAATTGATGTTGGAAGTAAGACGCAGATTTATCGATTAATGAACGATTTAGCTAACCGAGGGAAATCGATTATTTTCATCAGTTCTTATCTTCCGGAGTTATTAGGCATCTGTGATCGTATTAGTGTGATGTCTCGAGGTGCTATTGTTGAAACTAAGCCTGTGATGGAATGGTCAGAATCACAAATTATCATGGCTGCTTTGGGGCAAACTGATTCAGCGAAAGAGGCAGCATGAATTGGTCAAGATTTGGTAGTAGTGATTTTCTCAAGGCAATACGACCATTTGTAGGGTTGTTTGTAGTACTTGCATTATTTGCTTTGGATAATGAATTACGCTCAGTCTTTTTTAAGGGTAGCAATTTCAAGACTATCCTTACGCAGACAGTTATTGTAGCGATTGGTGCAATGGGGATGACACTGGTGATTGTTAGCGGTGGTATAGATTTGTGTGCTGGATCAGTGGTTGCATTGGCTAGTGTTGTTACTGCGAGATTGATTGAAAATAATTATGGTTTTCTAGCAGTAATTTTTACGACAATTATTGTTGGGGCAATGGTTGGATTAGTGAATGGAAGTATTATCAGTGCATTTCGTATGATGCCGTTTATTGTCACTTTGGGAATGATGGGAATTGCACGTGGGGTTTCTAAGTGGTTGGCCAATAACCAAACCGTTAATCCCGATGTTCCGCTTCAATCTATTAATCAATTGATGGATAATAGCCAATCTCCTCTAACTTTCTTTCCGCTACCTAATGGTGTTTGGTTCATGATTGCTCTGGCGATATTGATGACTATTTTATTACGTAAAAGTGTGTTTGGGCGATATGTGTTTGCTATTGGTTCTAACGAAGACACGGCACGATTGTGTGGTATTCGAGTTAACTTTAATAAGATTCTTATTTATACTATTGCGGGTGCCTTTTTTGGGTTTGCGGGAATAATGCAATTTTCACGTTTAACACAGGGCGACCCTTCAGTTGCCGTTGGATTGGAGCTTCAGATTATTGCTGCGGTTGTGATAGGAGGCGCCAGTCTCAGTGGAGGTGCTGGGAGTATTCCTGGCTCTGTGATCGGTGCGTTTATGATGGCTAGCCTTGCAAATGGTTCTAGTATCAAGGATTGGCCAAATTATATGCAGGAAATTATTATTGGTATTGTCATAATACTTGCAGTTGGAATGGATAAAATTGAACCAATACTTCAGAGATATTTCAGTAAGAAGAATTACTGATTTAATATATATATTATGATTATATGGATTGTTGTTCGGATTAAGTTGTTTGGTTGAAGATATTGCTTCTGGTGGGAAATCGATTCATCAAAATTTCTGGTGCGCGAGAACATAATCTTAAGAATCTTTCGCTTAAGATTCCGCGAGATCAATTGGTGGTCATCACTGGTCCGAGTGGATCTGGAAAATCGTCACTTGCTTTTGATACTTTGTTCGCAGAGGGCCAGCGTAGATATGTTGAAACACTATCATCTTATGCACGTCAGTTTTTGGATCAAATGCAGAAACCTGAAGTGGACCATATTGAGGGTTTGTCTCCTGCACTAGCAATCGAGCAACGTTCATCAGGTGGTAATCCACGCTCTACTATTGCCACTACGACTGAGATTTACGACTATATGCGCTTACTGTTTGCTAATGTTGGTCAAGCGCATTGCCCTGAGAGTGGTCAGCTAATTTCTAGCCTAAGTGCCAGTGATATTATTGAGCATTTGCTTCGATTGCCGGAAGATACTCGTCTGATGCTTTTAGCTCCAGTGATTCAAAATCAAAAGGGAGAGTTTCGAGATGTGCTAGAGAAGTTGGCTCGTGAGGGTTTTGTAAGAGCGCGTATTGACGGTCAGTTTGTTGAGTTAGAGGCTAATGTGCGAGTTCCTCTTGATTCCAAAAAAAAGCATTCAATTGAGATTGTAGTGGATCGTCTAGTGGTTAGCGATAAAGTACGTGGTAGGTTAGCTGATTCGGTAGAAACATCTTTAAAATGGGGTAATGGCAAGATTGTGGCTTTGTCCCAGTCTCAAGATCAAGACAGGGATAGTTGGAAGGAGGATTGTTTGTCTAATAGATTGAGTAGTCCGGTTACTGGTAAAAGTTATGACCCAATGACGCCAAAGCATTTTTCGTTTAACTCGCCGTATGGAGCTTGTCCGATTTGTTCTGGATTGGGGCAGCAGCCGGTTTTTGATGAGGGTTTGATGGTTGGCGATCAGGATAAATCTTTGGAAGATGGTGTGATTTTACCCTGGACTAAGGGTGGCGCTCGAATGGTGGTGCATTATAATGCCATATTAAGAGACATCGCAGTTCATTATGAGCAGGATATTGACAAGCCTTATAAGAAATTATCGAAACGCTTCAAGGAGGTTCTTTTTTATGGTTCTGGTGATGAAACAATTTCGTTTTCCTTTAGGCGATCTGGTAAGGAGATAATAACGGTTAAGCCATTCGAAGGAATTTTGGATAATCTTAATCGTTTATATAATGAGACTAGTAGTGAGGCTACACGCCGACGTTTACGTGCATTTATGAGTCCGCAATCTTGCAAGGCGTGCAATGGGAAGCGTCTTCGAGAGGAAGTGTTGGCGGTAACTCTTAAGAGTTCTCATAGGCTAGATGGAGAATTTCGATTTGACGGATTGTCCATAATGGATGTTTGTCACTTGTCAATTGATGAATCGTTGATGTTCTTTCAGGAATTACAACTTGATTCGTTGGGCGAGAAGATAGCTTCTGATGTTATAATTGAAATTACTTCCAGACTTCGGTTTTTGCAAAATGTTGGTTTGGGTTATTTGGCGCTGAATCGTACAAGTGGAACCTTGAGTGGTGGAGAGTCTCAGAGAATTCGGTTGGCTACGCAAATTGGTGCTGGGTTAGTGGGGGTATTATACATTCTTGATGAGCCAAGTATTGGGCTGCACGCAAGGGACAATAAACAACTTTTAGAGACGCTTGAAGGATTGCGTCAATTGGGTAATACAGTTTTGGTAGTTGAGCATGATGAAGA
>JAYZHR010000097.1:0-7567 GCA_036166355.1 Verrucomicrobiota bacterium
TCTTTGTTGCGCTAGGGTTAGCTTTAGTGACATCTGTTGTTGCGCAAACTCCACCTACTGCGCCAAAACCAACGGTAAAGCCAGATTTCCCTTCTTACACTACTGTACTTAAAGGTTTTGAACAGGTCATTTCTAGCATGGATAAAAAGGATAGTTTGTTTTCCATCTATGTAAGGAAAAAAGACCAGCAAATGATGGCCGCTCTTCCAGTAGGTTATGAGGCTAAAAAGTTTTTTATTGCGACCACAGTGGCAAGTGGGGAGACCTACGCTGGTTTACAGGCTGGAGAGAGGTATGTTTATTTTAAGCGATTAAATAAACAGCTGCTGATCATTGAGCCAAATCTAAATGTGCGGTCAACAGGAGATTTAGAGTCTCGGGCATCTGTGAAACGGCTGTTCACTGATCGCGTAGTGACTTCAGTTCCTATTTTAACTGTTTTGAGCAAGAATCGTCCGGTAATTGACATGGATGCATTGCTTGTTGGGTCAGCATCAAAGTTTTTTGGAAGTAAGGGAGCCGGGTTCAACGCTCGTTTGGCGCAGATTAAAACCGCAAAAGCTTTTCCCAGTAATGTGGAGTTAGCATTCACGGCGCCAACTGGTAATGGAGTACTGAAGACTCTGCACTACTCAATTAGTTCAATTACTCCTAGTAAAACCTATAAGCCTCGGATGGCAGATCAGAGAGTGGGTTACTTTACTACAAGTTACACTGATCTTGGGAAGTACACCGATGAGCAGAAAAAAGTCCGGTACATTAATCGTTGGCACCTTGAGAAGGCAGATCCAAAATTGAAAGTAAGCCCAGTCAAGAATCCAATCATTTTTTACATAGAGCATACTACACCGGTTCGTTACCGCAGGTGGGTAAGAGAAGGGGTTTTGATGTGGAATAAAGCCTACGAAAAGATTGGTTTAGCCGATGCCATTGAGGTTTATTATCAGGATGCTGTTACTGGTGCACATATGGAGAAAGATCCAGAAGATGCCCGCTATAATTTTATACGTTGGTTGAATAACGATGTAGGTACGGCAATTGGCCCTTCTAGGGTTAATCCTTTAACAGGGCAGATACTTGATGCTGATATTATTTTGACGGATGGTTGGATTCGTCACTACTGGAAGCAGTTTAATGACATATTGCCTGAGATTGCGATGGAAGGGTTTGCTCCCGAAACATTGGCTTGGTTAAAGGACCATCCTGATTGGGATCCTCGTGTGCGTTTGGCTCATCCTTCGCAACGCGGTTCCATCCGTGCCCAACTTGCGGCTTTAGGGGCTGAGGCTTATGGCGGACACGCCTTGGCAAAAGCTGACGCTGAGTTGATTGGGGATAATGAGTACGACGGTTTGCATGGTAGAATCAGTCAAGTGAACGGATTTTGTCGCGCTGCAGATTGCAAATCACTTGATTTGGCAGCTATGCGTCTGGAACTGGAGCTCGCTAGGGAGGGAATCGATAGTGAGAAGGAGGGTGAGAAGACTGATAAAGCCGATGAGAAAAAACCTTCACCAAAAAAGCCAGAAGTGCTGATTGATGGGGTCCCTGAGTGGTTTATAGGTCCATTGATTGCTGAGTTGGTTGCTCATGAAGTTGGTCATACGATAGGTTTGCGGCACAATTTTAAAGCTTCAAGTATTCATGCCCTTGAAAAAATAAATAGTGATGAACTTAAGGGCAAAGAAACATTGGCGGGTTCCGTTATGGATTACTTGCCAATTAATATGTATAAGGGCATCGGTAAAAAACAGGGTGACTATACAATGATTGGAATTGGTCCATATGACCACTGGGCAATTGAGTATGGTTATTCTATTTTGAAATCTGAGAAAGATTTGAAAAAGATATTAGATCGAGTATCTGATCCAAAACTTCAATTTGCTACAGATGAGGATACGATAGGGCCAGATCCATTTGCCAGACGTTATGATTTTTCGTCAAATCCTATTCAGTATGCTCGAAATCAGATGAATATTGTGAAGCATCACCGTGGACGCTTGATTGATAAATTTGTTAAGGATGGGCAGAGCTGGGCCAAGGCTCGTTATGGGTATCAGCTTACCTTATCATTGCAAGCTAGGGCTCTAAGCATGATGGGAAATTGGATAGGGGGCTCCTTCGTGAATCGGGATAAGAAGGGTGATCCAGGAAATCGTTATCCTGTGACGCCTGTTCCTGCCAAGCTTCAGAGGGAGTCGCTCGATTTTGTACTGGAGAATTCATTTAAAGATAAAGCTTTTGGATTGAATACAGAGTTACTCCGTCGCATGGGTAGTGACCGATGGATTGATAATTTATCCCGTTCAATGGATAACGCTACATGGCCTGTTCATGAAAAGGTGATGGGAATACAAGCTTCTTCCCTCACAATGATACTAAATCCGACCACTCTCGGTCGTGTTTATGATAACGAATTTCTTGTTGAATCAGACAAGGACGCCCTAACTTTACCGGAGATACTGAATAAAATCGATGACGCTGTATGGACTGAATTGAAGTCTCCGGCAAAGGGTGATTACTCAGCTCGAAATCCAATGATCTCTAGCCTGCGTCGTAATTTACAACGTGAGTATCTAGAGCGATTGGTTAGCCTTAGTATGCCGGGCAATTTGAGGGGAGCCAGTTCCCGTCCACTGGCTAATTTGGCTTCGCAGCAACTTCGAGGTTTAGCCAAGAGGATAGACAAAGTGCAAAAAATTGAAGGAATAAAGGTCGACCCTTATTCTGCAGCTCACCTTTCTGAAGCGGCTGAACTAATCAAGAAAACTTTAAATGCAGGTATCGTTTACGGAAGCACAAAGATTTAAAGATATTGACGAGATTTTGTTTAAGCACATAAAAGCATGAGAATGTAAATTTTTATTATGTTTCAATGATGGCAGTTGCGGTTGCGTGTTTATTGGTGTGGCTAAGGGTGATTTGAACTTTTTTAGAGCCTATTTTATCCATTAGCAGTTGAGCCTTACCGTGAAGTTGCACGTTGGGTTTGCCACTTTCTTCTCGAACGATTTCCATATCGTGCCAGCCAATCTTCTCTCCGATGCCGAATCCAAAGGCTTTAGCTATAGCTTCTTTTGCAGCAAATCTTCCTGCTATGTATGGAGCTGGATCAGTGTAGTTTAGGCAGTATTTTTGCTCGGTTGGAAGAAGGATTCGGTTAAGGAATTTTTCTCCAAATTTATTACTGAATTCGCGAATGCGATCGACTTCAACTATGTCTGTTCCAATCCCAAAAATCATTCCGAATCGTAGCCAATCATCTTTTTGAGCATTTCACTTGTTGCTTGGCTTAGTCCAACAGCGATGGCTCGACTTATGATACTATGGCCGATGTTAAGTTCGTTCAAATATGGTACAGAGAATAGATCCCGAACATTTTCGTAGTTGATTCCATGTCCGGCATTGACCACGAGGCCAAGTCCTTTGGCTTGCTTTGAAGCCTGAATCAAACGCTTAATTTCAGCTGAGCGTTTTGATTCTTCAGGGTGGCATTCAGCAAAAGCGCCGGTATGTAGTTCAATGACTGGGCTTCCTGTTTGAACAGTGGCTTCGATTTGCTCTGGATTTGGATCAATAAACAAGCTTACTTCGATGTCTGCTTGTTTAAGTATTTCGTTTGTGGCTTTAAGACTTTCGATTTGGCTGACGACATCAAGTCCCCCTTCAGTAGTGACTTCATTGCGGTTTTCCGGGACAAGGCAGACAGCCTCTGGTTTAAGTCGTAATGCAATGTCGATCATCTCGTCGGTGTTAGCCATCTCAAAGTTGAGTCGGGTTTTTACTGCATCTCGTATAGCCCAAATATCTCGATCTTGAATGTGTCGGCGATCTTCTCGTAGATGTGCTGTAATCCCATGAGCTCCAGCGGCTTCAGCTAGATTGACTGCCTCGATGGGGCAGGGCTCTCCATTGGCTCTGCCTCGGTATCGGGCTTCCCTTACCGTGGTGACATGGTCAATGTTTACCCCAAGTTTAAGCATGAGTAGTGCTACTTATTCACAGAAGGATTTTTCTTTATGCGCTGGGAATTTGCTTTAGGCACCTCAGTGGTTTTAGGCCACTCCAATGTGAGTTCAGGAAACCGAGGATTGTCTAGCCAGCGAGTTGCCAGTGCGATTTCAAGTGCAGATAGACCTAGATGAGATTTACGAGTTATGGTAAGTGTATTTGAGTTGAAGGTGGCATCAGTTATGGTGTTGCCCAGTTTTGGATAAAGCGAAGTGATGAAGGCTATGCCTTTTGTTTTGTTGATCAGTTGTTCCCGACGATCTGAAAGTATGGCGGCGAATTGAATTAGAAGGTTCCATTTTTCAAGTCGTTGACCAGTTATTTCCCAGTTATAATAAACCAAATTTTTCTTATTGATAAATTCGCCGAGTAACTGCTGTGGGATTGGATTTTTGATGGGATCTGGGGGAAATACTCCGCCCACGACGTAGCCTTTGTCAGCCGAGTTTCCACTGGTGAGATAGGGGGCAAACAGCGGGACATTGCCCCATGTAACAGAAGGCTTCTTTGGGTCGTGAACCACGTTGCCGATGTACTTTTCTCCATCATTTCCTGGCTTCTTAAAATCACCAATTCGTTTTGCAAGATTGGAAATTTCTGTTTTGGGATCATCGACCTTGACCGAGAAAAATGACTGGAACTTAGTGCGGCCTTGGGACCAAGCAAAAAACTGATTATTAGTTGGCTTGAGTTGCAGTGGATTTAGAACTTCCTGAGCAGTAGATAATCCAATGCCACGAGCGGCTGTGAAACTTACTAGTGGTTCAGTAATTGTTCGGGTTGGTATTTCCCAATTATCTATCTTATTGGGAAACTCTTTATTGAACGTTATGACCGCTTTTGTAAAAAAATTATCTTTCTTCAAATGAGAAGTAAGGCGAATCGAATTAGCACTTTCTGGAATTTGATTCTTAATTATTGTGGGCAATGCTGAAGCCTGAACTTCAATTGTCAGATCGTTCTCGGTATCAGTTGGAATAGCGCGTCCTTCTTCGTTGATTTTTCGAGCTGCTTGCTTGAGAGGCTTAAATGTTGCTTGTCCAATTCCAACCAGCATCCACCCATTTACATAACCAAAACCTAGACTACGCCCTTTCTCGAAGTCAGCTCTCCAGCCGGGGACTCCGCCTTGTTGTTGTTCTTGTAAAGTAGCTCCTGCACGATTAGCAACTTGCTTGAGTTGTTTTATCCATTCTTTTCCACGAGCGTTGCTCATTGAGGCCATCAACGAAATATTTGGACCTTTGTTTCCGGGTTCAACTTTTAAGACTGTTTCGCCTAGGCCTAAATCAGTGAGGATGTATTTGAACTGGGAACTATTTGTTCCTGAAAGTGAGGCTAGATGCTTGGCTAACTTACCTAATACCTCCGTACGGAACTCTCGTGTTTGCTTCTGGTTCCATATGGCTCTGAGAGTTTTTGCATCCTCACGCTTTGTTAAAGTCTCAATACCTGCAAAGTGAAGTTTTAGCGTTGGTTCGGCTATTACTTTGGTTAATCCGTTCAAAAGGAAAACCGTCGTGCAGAAAACCCCTAATAGTCGCTTCATGGGGGACATTCCATGCCAGAGAAAGCTTGGTGAATCAATCGCAAACAGGGCTGAAATACCGTTTGGTCGGGTAATAGAGTTTATCTCCAACCCTTGCAAAATTTGTATGGATAATTTTGATAATCAATTAAAAAAAGACTAAAACTTATTTATTTATGGTCATATTGATGTTTAACTTCAGTTCTAGAAAACGATTTTTTGATGGAAAAATGGTCGAGAAAAAATCAAATCTTTTTATTTTACCGCTTGCCTTGTTGCTTTCTTAGTCGCACTTTCCCGCTGTCGGCGGCTGATTAATTCGGATGTCGTTGATGTTTTAGACAGGACCTATCATGGGAAATAAATTATTTGTTGGTGGCCTCAAATGGGAAGCCACAGAGGATGACCTCCGCGAATTATTTGCTGAGGCCGGAGAAATCACAGACGCAGTTGTACTGCATGATCGTGACACTGGACGGTCGCGTGGATTTGGGTTCGTTACCTATGCCACCGATGAGCAAGCGAAAGCGGCAGTTGAGAAGTTTAATGAGTCAGACTTCATGGGTCGTAAGTTAACGGTAAATGAAGCACGTCAGAGAGAGGAACGCGGCGGCGGCGGCGGCGGCGGCGGCGGCGGACGTCGCGATAACTGGTAATTTTAATTGAACTTGGATTCGCCCCAAGTGGCGGGATCCTGTTTGTAGTAGGACCGGAGTTCTTTGTATAGCTCCGGTCTTTTCTTTTTTAGTTGTCGAGATTTTTCAAAAAATGCTTCCGTGGCTGTAGCAAAAAACTCAGCTGGATTGGTTGCCCCGTAGTGATCGATTACAGTTTTTTTTCCTTTTGCAGCTTTCTTCTGAAAGGACTCAAACTCTTGGGTAAAAACCAAAGCCCAGGAGCGATATTTAAGTTTACGTTTTTCTAGTTGTTCACCTTTACCTAATGTTGGAGCCCCATCTGCTATCCCATCCATTTGGTCCAGTTGATGCGCAAACTCATGGATGACAACATTGTTCCCATCATAGGCGTTTTTGCCTCCTCGTGCGCTGGAGTCCCAGGCTAAAACAACTGGTCCATATTGCCAAGATTCCCCAAGTCGGTGTGATTTGTCGGTACTATCGTAAGGGTTCTTAGCAAGGTAAGAGCTTGGATAAACAAGGATTGTTTTAAGTGAGGGATAATACTCTGGCTTGCGATGCAGTAATAACAGGCAAGCCTGTGCAG
The DNA here is from genome assembly GCA_036166355.1 of Verrucomicrobiota bacterium. Lineage (GTDB taxonomy): Bacteria > Verrucomicrobiota > Verrucomicrobiia > Limisphaerales > UBA1096 > UBA1096. Next base: position 6,764 of record JAYZHR010000097.1, read on the forward strand.
AAATGGTCACGCGAATCTCATCGTCAATCTTCAAGCCGCTACATCCTTCAAAGCATTTTTCTGATAGGAATACCAGAATGTGCTTCTGTAACTCTTGCTGATCGGCGCACGGTAGTTGATTATAGATACCGAAATTCGTTTTTAGTATTTCTATCCATTCTTTTGGGAATGTGCCACGACGAATTTTAGAGCGTTTCCATTTCTTTATAAATCCAAACACAGCCCGAGAGTCTCCCTATGCTTTGTTAAAAAGGCCAACATTAAAGTCGTTGGTTTGTTGAAAGGGTGTTAGAATTTAGTCATATGAAATCAATTAAACGCAGAACTTTTTTGAAATCTGGCTTGGCTACTACTGCATTAGGTTTTCCGGCAATTGGGCAGGTAAAAGGGGCAAATGATCGTGTGCAGATAGCACTGATTGGCTGTGGGGGTAGAGGGACTCAGGTAACCTCAAGCTTGGCAAGACGAAGCGATGTTGTGTGTTCGCAAGTATGCGACATTCATGAGGATCGACTTGTGCGAATTGCAGATTATATGGCTGAACAGCAAGGTGGTCGAAAACCGCTGTTGGCTCGACAGATGGATGAGGTGTTTGCCAGCAAGGATGTTGATGCTGTAGTTGTCGCAACACCGGATCATTGGCATACCCCTGCTTCTATTCTTGCCTGCCAAGCTGGAAAAGATGTCTATGTTGAGAAGCCATTTAGCCACAATATATGGGAGGGGCGTAAGCTTGTTGAAGCATCTCGTAAATACAAACGCATTGTTCAGGTTGGGACACAAAATCGAAGTGCTCCATATAAT
>JAYZHR010000098.1:0-12530 GCA_036166355.1 Verrucomicrobiota bacterium
GCAGTTGACTGAAGAGTTAACATCGACAGAAAACAAGGTGACTTTTGCACGTCAGGCGTTCAATGATTCAGTTATGATGTATAATAATGCATTACAGGTTTTTCCGGCGAATACTGTCGCTGGCATGTTTGGTTTTAAGGAGGCTGTGTTTTTTGAAGTGGAAGGGTTGGGCGATGTTGGTAAGGCTGTGGTTACCGCTGATCAAAAGAAGGATCTTGATATTTCATTTGACGATATTTAATTACGGATTGTGAGGCGCCAATATGGACTTCTTTGAGCGCCAGCATCAGGCCAAGAAAAAAACCGGAATTCTGGTTTTTTTGTTCTGTATTTCAGTTTTACTGATTTCTCTGTTAAATTTTCTAATTATTGCAGCGGTTATACCGTTGGCTGGTGATGGAGGTGTTGAAAACCGTGATTTCTCTTCGCTGAAAGATCCGATGCTGGCCTTATGGGTTGTGCTTGGAACATTTCTAATCATATGTCTTGCAGGTTTATATCGAAAATCTCAGTTGAGTGAAGGAGGTGCAAGCATTGCTTCCATGATGGGTGGTCGCCTTGTGGGCATTTCAAGTAAAGATCCAGATGAGAAGAAACTTATGAATGTGGTAGAGGAGATGGCGATAGCCTCAGGAGTTCCGGTTCCGGATGTATATGTAATGGATAATGAACAGGGAATCAATGCATTCGCTGCCGGCTTTAATCTTGATGATGCTGTAATTGGGGTAACTGATGGTTGTATGAGGCAACTTAAACGTGACGAGTTGCAGGGTGTGATTGCTCATGAGTTCAGTCATATATTAAATCAGGACATGCGATTAAATTTTCGCTTAGTTTCTGTTGTTTTTGGTTTGCTCGTGTTGGCTCAACTTGGGCGGCTTATGATGGAAATAGGTTTTAGGTCGTCATCTAGGCGTAGTAGTAGGAATAACGAGGGTAATGGTGCCGCTGTGATTGGTCTTGTTGGTGTTGGGATCATGGCTTCTGGTGGTCTTGGAATATTAATGGGGAATTTAATTAAAAGTGCAGTGTCTAGACAACGAGAGCACCTTGCGGATTCGTCTGCAGTACAATTTACACGTAATCCTGATGGCCTTTCAGGTGCATTAAAAAAAATCGGAGCGCTTAGTCATGGTTCGCGCTTGCTGTCACCTCACGCTGATGAAGCGAGTCATATGTTCTTTGGTAATGGGATGAGTCATTCTTGGTTTTCTATTACATCTACACACCCACCACTATTAGAAAGAATTCAATTATTGGAACCAAGTTTTGATGGTGATTTCTCGAGGGTTAAATTTACAGAAAGACGAGACCAGTCTGTTGGCCAGGGGAAAGCGAATCAAACAGCGCAGCCGGCGATACCGTTGCCTGGAATTGGGGATGCTCTTGGTCAGGCTCTGCCTCCGGTGGTAATGGGATTATCGGCTGCAAGTGAGAGTCAAGTAAGTGTGAGCAATACTAAAGCGCTATCTCAATCTATTGGCAATCCCTCTATTGAGCATGTTGACTTTGCTTCTAATCTTCTCAAGTTATTACCAGATTTGGTTCTAGATGCTGCTCGGGATACGCATGACGCATGTGCTCTTGTGTTTGCTCTCTTGCTGGATAAACGGGATGAAGCTGTTAGACAAAAGCAGCTTGGTGAAATTGAAGATATGTTTGGTGAGAATATGAGCAAGACCACTCTCCTGCTTAGGGATGAAACTGTTAAGCTTGACGCCAGGGCAAATCTCCCAATTGTGGATCTGGCAATTGGGGCATTGCGTCGTATGTCTAATGAACAATTTGAATACTTTAACCATTTAATTAAAAGCTTAGTGGAAGCCGATGGGGCGCTTGACTTATTCGAGTTTTCACTTTCTAAGCTGGTTGTGTCCCACTTGGAACCGCATTTTTCAAAACAACAAAAGAAGACAGCCCAAGTGTATTCGTTGAAACGCTTAGGGCATCATTGCAGTGTGCTTGTTTCTTCGTTGGCTTACGCCGCTGGTAGTGGGGAGGAAAGTATATCATCTGCTTATGAGTCTGGTGCAGGGGTCCTGTCTTCGATGACGGAATTAACTCTATTATCACCTTCTGAATGTGATTTAAATGAGTTAGACTTGTCACTTTCAGTTCTTGTGAATGTTGCGCCTAATCTTAAACGTAAATTGATTGAAGCTGCTACTGAAGCTGTATCAGTTGATGGGTATTTGCAGGTTCAGGAAGCTGAGTTATTAAGGGCGATTTGTGATGTGCTTGGATGTCCTATGCCGCCGTTGGCTATCTCGATGGAGGATGCAGCTTAATGTCTCACGCTGAGTTGGTTTCTGCTATTTCTCCTGCTACACTTGATCCTGGGACTCTATATCTGGTGGCCACTCCAATAGGTAATATGGAGGATATTACTTTGCGAGCAATCAGAACATTGCAGGATTGTGATCTGGTCGCATCCGAAGATACTCGAAGAACAGGGTTGCTGCTTAAACGTTTGGGTTTAAGTAAACAGCAGATTAGCACTCATAAGTTTAATGAAGTAAAGCGATCATCTGAAATTGTTTCACGATTAAGGGAAGGGGAAACTATTGCATTGGTGAGTGATGCTGGTAGTCCTGGGATTAGTGATCCAGGTCAGAGAATTGTTGAGATTGTGTTGAAAGAGGGTTTTCGGGTTGAGTCAGTGCCTGGTGCGTGTGCGTTAATTGTGGCATTAACTTCGAGCGGATTACCTACGGAAGAATTTCATTTCTGCGGGTTTCTTCCTGTCAAGAAAGGGAAGAGGTCTGCTCGTTTGGCCGAATTATTGAAATTACCTGGGACATTGGTTTTGTATGAGTCGCCATATCGAATATTAAAGCTTGTCAATGAATTACATGAAGCCGATCCGGATTGTCGATTGGTATTAGCTCGTGAGTTGACTAAAAAGTTTGAGCAAATTCATCGAGGTTCACCTCAGGAAATCTCGGAGATATATTTAAATAAAAAACCAAAAGGGGAATTTGTTGTTCTGGTTCAGGCGAGTTTTTGTTCATCGTCTACTAAGTCCTCTAAAGAGATGAATTAATCCGGCAATATTGCCAATTAGAATTAATCCATAAATACCGCGCCATATCCATTGCGTTCTTATTGGCAAAGGCTCAAATGTCGCCAATAGTCCGAAACAGCAAAATAGAGCTGTTATTATTAATAATACTGAAAGTAGGATTCTTGCTATCACTATATTTTTAGGCGTTCTTATCTAAAGAGTTGACGCTTGGCAATTCTAGGTTAGAAGTTAGTATTCGTGCCTGTGATGAGACTAAATATATTCATTATCCTATTTATAACATCCACCTTGGCTTACTCCGAACCGTATTATCAGGTTTTGACGAGTGTTAAGCGAGATATCAATACCGAAAGTTGGAAGCTAACTAGTGCTGACATTGAAAGCTATAAGGGTGAATTTCGTTGGTCGATCAATAAACGTACGCTTCATGGTGGCAAGCAAGAGGGAGTGGAAGTAATTGAAGTGGATAATGGTGTTCTACAATTTCGAGTAATTCCGACTAGAGGCATGAGTATTCTTGATGTAGTTCATGGAGATATGAGGCTTGGTTGGGATTCTCCAGTTAAGGAAATAGTTCATCCAAGTTACATTAATTTGCATGATCGTGGAGGGTTGGGTTGGTTGGATGGCTTTAATGAATGGATGGTTCGTTGTGGATTGTCTTTTGCTGGGCATCCTGGGGAAGATAAATTTATTAATAACGTAGGTGCTGAATCAACAATGGATCTTACTTTGCATGGTAAAATTGGCAATATACCAGCTTCGCAGGTCGTTGTTGTAATCGAGAAAAAGGCACCATACAGGATAAGGGTTCGTGGGTTAGTAAATGAAGTGTCTTTTTACGGTCCCAATCTAAGTATTTGGACTGAAATTAGCACAGTGCCTGGTTCCGGTAGTTTTCGTATAAGTGATACTTTAACAAACAATGGAGAATTTGATGAGGAATTTCAGATTATTTACCATGCGAATTTTGGTCGGCCTTTACTTGGGCAAGGGGCAAAATTACTAACCGCTTCAAGAAAAATTGTTCCTTTTAATGAAAATGCTGCAAAAGCAATAAATAAACAGGAAGTTTATTCTGCTCCGACAAAAGGGTTTACTGAGGAAGTTTATAAAATATATCCAAAACCGAACGAAGAAGGAAAAGCGGTTGCGCTTTTGACGAACTCGAAAGGTGATCGCGGGGTAAGTGTAAGCTGGCCAGTCGAGCAACTTCCATATTTAACTCAGTGGAAGAATACAGCAGCAGAGAAAACAGGTTATGTAACAGGTGTAGAACCCGGAACAGGATTTCCTCACAACCGAAATTATGAACGTAAGTATGGTCGTGTGCCTAAGTTGGCTTCGGGGCAGTCTCGTTCTTTTGAATTAGATTTCAGTATTCTTACTGGAATATCCGAAGTAGCTGCCGCTGCATCTATAGTGAAAAATATACAGGGTGATCAACCTTCTGAGGTGCAGAAAACACCTGAAGAGTAATTTTCTTTACAGTTTATTGAATTGGTTATGATTAGTTTTAGATTGTTATTAGTTTTCTTGTTGTTGGAGTTATCTTTGCAGTTATCAGTAGCTCAAGTAGAGAAACGTGGGCATGATATTCATTTGACCAAGCCTGCTGTCAAATGGACTGGGCCTGCGCCTGGATTAAGAATTCTAGCGAAACCGCTTAATGACGGTGCCTGGTTGGTGAGTACGGAAGTTTCTGGGTTTAAGTTTTCCCCTGAAGATGCTGGTCGAAAGCATCTCCCTGGTCATGGCCATATTCATCTTTATGTTTCCGGTAAGAAGCATACTAGGCTCTATGGGCAGCCTTATTATTTATATGGGCTTTCAAATGGCCGGCACGAATTAGAGGTGACGCTGAACACGAATGATCATCGGAACTACCAGTTTGGCGGCAAAAATATTTCTTCTAAAATTATAGTTAATCAAATTCAAAAAAGCCTCACGACAAAGCCGAAATCGAAAAAATTAGTTAATGATCCTGGTTTGTCGGTGATGGTAAAGCGAGATTTAATTCATGGATGGAATGTAGTTGTTGAGTCTTCTGGTTATGATTTTAACAATGGTTGGGCTAGTCTAGATATCAACGGAAATCCTGCAGGACGTGTTTATGGAGGGTATCACTATTTGTCTGATTTTTTACCGGAGCGTGATGCTCTTTCGGTTACATTATATGATGCTCAGGGTCGCATTTGTATGTATGATGGCAAGCCAGTGGTTAAAAAAATGGGGAAGGCCCATCAATTGCGTTGGTTTGCGACAAGTGTGCAGGCTCATCCTGTAAATCGTAAGAATGGTTTGGTAGATCCTGAGTTGTCGTTAGCCTATGACGATCAGTTGATTTATATAAAAAGTAATGGAATTCCTGTTTTTCAATTTGTTCAACGCACTCCGAATCCAATCGAAATGCAAACTTATAATTGGGAGATTCCTCGTTATCCAAAAATAAGTGACAAGCCTCAGCAGATTCCATTATTAGGATTGGCTGCAATACTTACTGTTGGGTTGCCGGTTTATGGTCCAAATGAAGCTCAGCATCCTCATCCTTTTGGTGATCCGCTAATCAATGAGGCTCTTGATTATTGCCATGGTCATACGGCTGGTCGGGGTGATTATCACTTTCATTATGCGCCTACTTGTTTGCTGAAAACCCCAGACGGTAAAGAAGAACATTATAATGTGGTTGGATATTCATTAGATGGTTACCCGATTGTTGCGCACTACCTTTCCGTGTTAGATGAAAAAGGTGATCCTATTCTTGATTCTAACGGTGAATTTCAATTTAACTGGCAGGAGGTTTCGGGTTATGAGCCAAATGATTCTTATCGTCGCGAGGTCTTAAATGGGACGAAAACATCAACTTATGTTTGGGAACAGTATAAGTACATGGCAAACAGGCCGGATCGGACCTTAGATGAGTGTAATGGTCGTCGTTTAAATAAGCGTAAGTTAGCTAGTGGTGAAGAATTTGATGAAAGGGAGTTTTTTCAATCGGATTATGCGTATTTTTTAACAGGCGAATTTCCTTATGTTCTTTCTAAATATAAAGGCGAAGCCAAAGTTCGTTCTGGTCGACGTTCTTATAATCGTGAGCAGGGTGGTCGTCGCCGAGATTCTTCGAGGCGACGTTAATAAAATTAAAAATGAAAAACATTAAGTTACTACTCGTTATAATTATTACAGTGTTACTGTATGCTAATGTGCAGGCTCAGGGGGCGAGACGAATCGGGGGAAACGTTGATAGTGAATCCGGAGGAGGAAGGGAATTTTTAGAATTGTTCAAAATGGACAAGAATAAGGATGGTAAGATAACTAAGGATGAGTTGCCTGACGAAAATCAAGAATGGATTAAAGATTATGATGTTGACGGTGATGGTGCTGTTTCCCGAAGTGAAGCTAGGTTGATTGCTCCGTCCAATCAGGTTGATCGATCACGTTCAAGGGGTTTTAGTCGGGGTGGTGAAAGGCGCGGATCTTCTGGTAGATCGTCTCGCTCGGGGCGTCAGTCCCGTAGTGGTGATAATAGGAGGCCATCAAGTTCTTCTCGTCGCCCTAGTAGTAATAACGAGCGTTCAGGGGGACTGTTTTTTCAAGTGTTTGATACTGATAAAGATGGAGAAATTTCTGATCTTGAAATACGTAATGCGAGCCAAGTGTTATTTAAGCTGGACCTGAATGGTGACAAGAGTTTGAGTCGTAGAGAGATAGGTGCTGTTCATAGTGTCCCTGAAGAAAGAGCTGGTTCTTTGCAAAGCTCACGCCCATTAACTTCTGGAAGGCAAAACTTTGTAAATCGGATTTTTGAGCATGACAAAAATGGAGATGGGAAAGTTGCTCGTAATGAGTTGCCTGAGCGGATGCGAGAATTGCTGAAATTAGGAGATCGAGATAAAGATGATGCGATCTCGCGCCGTGAAGCAGATCAAATTTATCGTCGCACGAGTCAAAGAGAGTCTCGTTAGTGGCTAAAATCGAAGTGATTAGTCTTTTTAAGTGAGCACTTCTTTGTCGCTAATATAGTTGAGTTGCAACATAATACCACCAGTCAGTATTTTATGAGAAATCTATTTATTAATTTGATTAGACATTTTGCTGTTTTGGCATTTGTTGTTACGTCGCCGTTGGCGTTGGGCGATTGGAAAATATTAGAGAAGTCTAATCCAGAAGGACCAGGAAGTGTCGTAGATGTGTTAAATTTAGGAAAACCGATTGCACGTTTGGTTTACGGAGACGGTCAAATTAAACCATTCTTACATATTTTTGGTTCTGATGGGGAGTTGGTTACGAATCCTGGTCTTGATAAGGAAGGTAAAGGGCTGGGTTTGTTTAATCATCATCGAGGTATATTTATTGGGTGGAATCGTGTGTCATCTGATTTAGGTAAATATGACATGTGGCATAAAGGTGGCCCTGGAAATGGTCGTTATCATATAGTTAAATTTGAGAATCAAGTGGGTAAGGATTACGGAAAAATTGTGGCTCACATCAAATGGCGAGCTACAAAAAAGGATGCACTAGGTAGTGATGTGATGATTAGTGAGGTGCGCACTTTTACTGTTTCTCGTCCTGATAATGAGTATACGCAAATTGATGCAACATTCGACCTTAGGGCTGAACGAGATGTAAGTTTAGGTGGGGACCTGCAGCATGCAGGGATACATTTTAGAGCTCATACAGAAGTTGCCAATCGTAAGGCCGAGACGAGTTATCTATGGGAGCCAAAGTCCGATAAAGGTAAAGGCCGTGTAATTAATGATAATCATCAATGGGTAAGGTTGTTATTTCCAATCGGACAGCGTTGGTACACAGCTCAAGAAATGAATTCGCCTGATAATGGAGTGAAGGAGTTGTCTTGGCGTGACTATGGTAGGTTTGGTTATTTTTTGCCGAAAAATCTTAAAAAAGGTGATCCCTTCAATCTTAAATTTCGATTTGCTATAGAGGAGGTGAAGCGACCAGCAAAAGCACCTAAGCAGTCGGTCTTACAAATCGAAGACTCGCAAAAAAAATGTATTCAGCGCTATAAGGCATTTATTAAGAGTCTCAGTTCTATTTAGGGGTTTTAATTAAGTTTTATTAACGTGTTCATACTTGATGGCGTCGGTTTTTGATAAATTAAATCCATCATTAGAAGGGTTGCCTGTATATCAACCTGGGCGTCCGATTGACGAAGTTGCCCGTGAGCTTGGTATCGATTCATTAGACATCATCAAGGTTGCATCTAATGAAAACCCATTGAAGCCAAGCCCTTTGGCGGTTAAAGCGATGCAAGAGGCGGTTGCTCAAAGTCATCTTTACCCAGATGGTAATTCTTTTTATCTTAAAAATAAGTTAGCAGAAAAACTTGGTGTTGAGTCTTCAAATTTAATTTTTGGTAATGGCTCTAACGAAATAATTGAGTTTGTATCTCACGTTCTGCTGAAGCCGGGTGATGAGGTGGTTGTTTCGCAATATTGTTTTGCGATTTACCCGTTAATTGCAATGATGATGGGCGCGACAGTTAATGCAGTGCCTGCTGTGGCTTATGGTCACGATTTGCCTTCGATGCTGAAGGCTATTAATTCATCTACTAGAATCATATGGATTGCCAATCCTAATAATCCAACTGGTACTTTATCGAGCTCCGATAATGTGAGGATGTTGGTTGAGCAGGTGCCAAGTGATGTGTTAATTGTTATTGATGAAGCATATTTTGAATTTCTTAGTGATCCGGTCGATTTATTGCCGATTATAAAGTCAGGAGATATGCCGAATCTTTTATTAATGCGCACTTTCTCTAAAATATATGGTTTGGCAGGGTTGAGAATTGGTTATGGGATTGGTCATCCAGATTTTATTTCTGCTCTAGAAAAAATTCGGCAGCCTTTTAACGTGAATTTAGTTGCGCAGGCGGGAGCAATTGCTGCATTAGATGATGAGTCTCACTTAGATTCAACTCGAAGAAACAATGTTGAAGGTTTGAATTTTTTTGAGTCAATTTGTGATGAACTGAATATCGAATTTGTGCCTTCATATGCCAATTTTATGATGATGAGGGTAGGTGATGGACAATCAGTCTTTGAGTCTTTGCAGAAGTGCGGAGTTATAGTTAGGCCTATGGAGGGGTACGGTTTAAAGGAGTGGATTAGGATTTCAGTAGGAACTAAAGATGAAAATAGACGTACTGCAAATGCCTTAAAGTCTGTTCTGTCTTGAATTCTTCTCACTTGCCAAGAGTCGTTCATTTCTTTAGTTCTGACTGCAGATGAATAAGTTGCTAGACGGTAAAACTGGCGTTGTATTTGGAGTTGCTAATAAAAACTCGATAGCATGGGGAATTGCTAAAGCATGGCATGATGCAGGAGCTAGGTTAGTGTTTACTTACCAAGGGGAGAGGCTTAAGGATAAAGTGCAAAAGTTAGTCTCTGATTTTGGTGATGACACGTTGGTTATGGAGTGTGATGTTAGCAACGATGATGATATAGACCGAGTATTCAAAGAGGTAGATTCCTGTTTTAGTGGGAAACTTGATATGGTCTTACATTCTGTTGCGTTTGCGCCCCGTGAAGCATTGGAGGGAAGATTTGTTGACACGACACGGGATGCATTTTCAACTGCTCATGATATTAGCGCTTATTCATTGGTTGCTTTGTCTAAGCGTGCTGCACCATTAATGGTTGATGGAGGGAGTATCATTGCAATGAGTTACTATGGGGCTGAGAAGGTTGTTAAGCATTACAATGTAATGGGTGTAGCTAAGGCGGCACTTGAGGCTAGTACCCGTTATTTGGCGTCAGATCTTGGTGTGCAGAATATTCGAGTTAACTGTATCAGTGCTGGCCCGGTTAATACGCTTGCTGCTCGAGGAATTGCAGGTTTCTCAGAAATGCTTAAACATTACGATGAACATGCTCCTCTTCGACGAAATGTAACCCATGAAGAGCTTGGGCAAACAGGGGTTTTTCTTGCCAGTGACGGAGGTGCGGCTATCACTGGTCAGGTGATCTATGTAGACTGTGGATATCAGATCATGGGTGGTATGTAGCCTTATGTACTCTTTCTTAGTTCTTCGATAAAACCTTCACGGAAGGTGGGGTATTTATATTCGAAGCCAAAATGCTTCTTAAAGAGTTTATTGGATACTTTTTTGTTGGTGATGCCGCGTTTTCGTGTAGAGGGGTCGGGCGTGGGAATGGAAGGGGGCATAGGTCGTCCAGTTTTATCGCTTAACCATTTAAAGAAATCGTATTGTGTGACTGGCTCATCGTCGCTTATATTAAATATTCCACCTGGATCTGGTAAGGATTTGATTATCGCATTTACAAGGTCACTCCGGTGTACCATGTTCAAAAACCTTTCTCCTTTGCCTTCTATCTTAGCGTTTCCATTCATGTACTGATTAAATAAATATCCTCTTTGAGGTCCATATATTCCGGAAGAACGTAAAATTGTGACTGGTGTTTGAGTGTTTGAGATAATTTGTTCTGACTGAAATAGCGTATTACTGTTTGTGCTGCTTAAGGGGATTGAGTTTTTTTCATCAACCCATTCCGCATTAGTTTGTCTATAGACGCTAGTGCTGCTAATGAATACAACCGAATTTATGGATTGAGTTTTTAGCCAGCTGGAAACATTAGTAATTCCAGTTATGAATATCTTTTCATATGCCTCGATGCCTCCGCGTGATGATGAGACTGATATGATTACATTATCGAATTTATTTGGAATTCTAGAGATTTCTTTATTTTTGGTGATATCAATATTAATGGGAATAATACCTCGCTGAATTAACTGTTTGTTATTTTTTTCGTCTCTTTGTATGCCAACAACCTCGTGTCCTAATGAAATTAACTCTTCGCCAAGTGCTTTCCCTGTGTAACCGCATCCTATAATGAGAGTTCTCACGTCGTTATTGTATCTCTTCGATAAGTGGTCTTGCGAACTATTTTGAGCTTTGCCACAGGCCATCGTAAACGTATTTTTTGTTGCTTATATGAGCCAGTATAAAAAATTAAAGGCTAAGCAGGTTTACATTCTGGCCAATGGAGATCTTCGTCTTTCTGCAAATCGTGTTTGTTGGGCGGAGCAATCCAAGATGGAGCAGATTTTAAAAAAAGCTATAAAGGCTGAGGGTTGGTCGGTTGTTCGGGCGCATGCTTATGACAGGAAAAAGCAACATGGGTTTATTGATTCACAAAAGTACGGGGTTCAGGTTTTTCGTGATTTGGACCCTGAAGCGCCTTTGATTGTTGCAGAATGTGTTTGGCAATATAGCCAGCATATTCTACCAGGTCTTCTAACTCACCGTGGACCAATTCTTACTGTTGCTAATTGGAGCGGTAAGTGGCCTGGGCTTGTGGGAATGTTAAATCTTAATGGGTCCCTTACTAAAATGGGCATTAGTTATAGCACTATTTGGAGCGGGAACTTTTCAGATAGTTATTTTAAGAATGGGTTAAGGAATTGGTTGAGTGAAGGTGAAATTCGCCACGATCAAAGCCATGTAGCTAGTCTTGATTACTTGAGTTTACCCTCAGATGAAGTTCGGACTGGAAGGCGTGAAGCGAGAAAATTGAAAAAGGATAAGGCAATTATGGGTGTCTTCGATGAGGGATGTATGGGTATGCATAATGCCATAATTCCTGACGAGCTGCTTAATCATACTGGTGTTTTTAAGGAGAGATTAAGCCAATCAGCCTTGTATGCAGCTATGATGGAAGTTGAAGATAGCGAAGCCGAGTCTGTTTATAATTGGTTAAGGAAGAAAGGGGTAAGGTTTAAGTTTGGCTCTGACGAAACTGTAGACCTTACAAAATCTCAAGTAATTCTGCAGTGTAAAATGTATATTGCTGCATTGCGTATTGCTGATGATTTTGGTTGTGATGTTATAGGTATACAGTATCAACAAGGATTAAAGGATTTAGCGCCTGCCAGTGATTTGGTGGAGGGCATGCTGAATAATGTTGATCGTCCTCCAGTTAAATCAGTTGATGGTAAAGAGTTGTTTCCTGGCGTGGCAATGCCGCATTTTAATGAAGTAGATGAATGTGCGGGTTTGGATTCGTTAGTGACTAATCAGCTTTGGAAATGTCTAGGTTGGGATCCTGAAAACACTTTGCATGATCTTCGCTGGGGAGCTTCTTGTAAGGTTAATGGAAGCAATGAATATGTTTGGGTTTTTCTAATTTCCGGGGCAGCGCCACCGTCCCATTTTATTGGTGGGTGGAAGGGTGCGTCGAGTGAACGTCAGCCGCCTATGTATTTTCGTTTGGGAGGTGGAACGCTTAAGGGGGTTTCAAAACCTGGCTGGATCGTTTGGAGCCGAATATTCATTATGGATGGGATATTGCAGTGCGATATAGGCATTGCTGAAGTGGTTAAACTTTCATCCAAAGAAACTGAGCGACGGTGGAAGGAGACGACGCCACAGTGGCCGATTATGCATGCTGTAATAAAAGGTGTAACACGTGATCAAATGATGGCTCGTCACAAGTCGAATCATATTCAAGTTGTTTATGTGCCA
>JAYZHR010000099.1:0-4618 GCA_036166355.1 Verrucomicrobiota bacterium
GAGAACCGAGCCTCATTTGTAACTGAACTTCGATCCATATCTAAGGGCAAAGACCAAGCATATTGGGACCAATGGATTCGTGATAGTAAGCCAGGCACTCTGATGCCTGCATTTGCCAAGAAACATGGCGGACCACTTGATGACTCACAAATCAAGTCATTAGTCGCATATCTGGTAAGAATCTTCCCAAGAGAACTCAAAACAAAACAAGCTCTCTTAAAATCTACAAATAAAAAGGAGAGCTCTATTAAATGAGCGGCAGCTTTATTACTTTCGAGGGAATTGAAGGCTGCGGTAAGTCCACACAAATCGAACACTTAGCCAAACGCTTCTCCAAATTAGGCAAGGACGTTATTCAACTCAGAGAACCTGGAGGAACTCCAATCGGTGAAGCAATTCGTGAAACGGTAAAACATCCACCAGGTGATTCGCCGATATCACCAGACACTGAGTTGCTACTAATGAATGCCAGCCGTGCCCAGTTGGTAAAGGAAGTCATTCAACCCGCACTAAAAACAGGTAAATTTGTATTATGCGACCGTTTTTACGACTCATCACTGGCTTATCAAGGTTATGGCCGAGGGCTAGATCTAGTCAAAGTTCAAAACGCAATCAATTTGGCTGTCGGCAAAACCAAGCCAAATATCACACTACTACTCGATATCCCACTTGAAATCAGCATGGAACGAGTTAGCCAACGGCAATTGAAAACCGGCGAATCTAAAGATCAATTTGACCAGTCCGGTGATAGTTTTTTCCAACGAGTACTCGACGGATTCCATGCACTAGCCGAAGCTGAACCGCAACGATTTCGAGTCATAAATGCAAACCAATCTAAAGACACCGTAAGCAACGAAATCTGGAACACCATAAAAGATCACTTTTAAAGACATGGAAAACGAATCCAACCTCCAAGAACGAAGGAAAGCCTATTGGCGGGCTAATATACGTATACTAGGGATACTGATGTCCATCTGGTTTGTCGTTTCTTTTGGCTGCGGCATTCTTTTTGTCGAACCACTCAACCAAATTAAGCTAGGTGGCTATAAGTTAGGTTTCTGGATGGCTCAGCAAGGTTCAATATATGTGTTTGTTGCACTTATCTTTGTCTACGTCCGGTTAATGAACAAGCTTGATCGCAAATTCAAATTTGAGGATAGCGAATAACAGGAAGATAAATTCATGGACGTAAAAATTTGGACTTACATTGTTGTTGGCCTGTCGTTCGCCCTCTATATTGGAATCGCGATTTGGAGCAAGGCTTCATCGACTAAAGAATTCTATGTTGCAGGTGGCAACGTAAGCCCCATTTCAAATGGCATGGCTACCGCTGCCGACTGGATGAGCGCTGCCTCGTTCATCTCAATGGCAGGATTAATCGCCTTCTCCGGTTATGGCGGTTCAGTGTTTCTCATGGGCTGGACTGGGGGCTATGTGCTGCTAGCACTTATGCTGGCGCCATATATGCGTAAATATGGTAAATTCACGGTACCAGAATTTATAGGTGAACGATTTTACTCAAAAACTGCCCGTATTGTTGCTGTGATATGTCTAATCATTGTTTCAGTCACTTATGTGATTGGACAGATGAAAGGTGTCGGGATTGCCTTCTCCCGTTTTCTTGAAACAGACTACAACACCGGCTTATACGTCGGAATGGGAATCGTTTTTTTCTACGCCGTTCTAGGAGGCATGAAAGGAATAACTTTCACTCAAATCGCACAGTATGTAGTTCTCATTTTCGCTTATACCGTTCCAGCAATATTTATCTCACTAAATTTAACCGGAAACCCTATTCCGCAGCTTGGCTTGGGAGGGTCTGTCTCTGATGGAACTCCCTTACTCGATAAACTGGATCAAGTAGTCCAAGATCTGGGGTTCAATGAGTACACTACGTCCGTCGCTGGGAGTAAACTTAACATGTTCGTTTACACATTAACATTAATGATAGGTACTGCCGGATTACCACACGTTATCATCCGGTTTTTCACCGTACCAAAAGTCAGTGACGCTCGACTTTCAGCTGGCTGGGCATTGGTCTTCATCGCAATACTCTATACCACCGCCCCAGCCGTTGCAGCCATGGCTAGATACAACCTAACCAACACGATTCAAACCGGACCAGTCGGCGATGTGACAAATAATTTGGAATATAAAAACGCACCTGTATGGTTCAAAAAATGGGAAACAACTGGAGTATTAAAACACGTCGACAAGAACAATGATGGACGAATCCAATACTATAATGAAAAAAACAACAAATTTAACAGCAATGCTGAATCGTTCGGATGGAAAGGAAATGAACTAGTTCACATTCCCTTCGGCAAAAATGAAAAGGATGCGAAAAATGGCCCAGACAACGATTTTCTCGTTTTAGCCAATCCGGAAATTGCCAATCTCCCAGGCTGGGTAATTGCGCTTGTAGTAGCTGGTGGCTTAGCCGCTGCATTATCAACCGCAGCCGGGTTGTTACTCGCGATATCATCGGCCATATCACACGATTTACTGAAAGGTATTTTAAGGCCTGACATTTCTGAAAAACAGGAACTTAATGCAAGCCGAATGGCTATGGTTGGAGCAATTGCCGTAGCAGGCTATTTCGGCTTAAACCCTCCAGATTTCGCTGCTGGTACTGTGGCAATTGCTTTTGGATTGGCCGCCTCATCAATCTTCCCTGTTTTAATGATGGGAATATTTTCAAAGAAAATGAATAGACAGGGAGCCATCGCAGGCATGATTGCCGGCATGAGCGTTACTCTACTTTACGTATTCCAACACAAGGGTATTCTTTTTATACCAGGAACCGGGTTTCTCGGTAACATGGAAGAAAACTGGTTCTTCGGCATCACGCCAAATGCATTCGGCGCGATTGGTGCAGCGGTTAATTTTGCAGTAGCTTTTGTCATCTCTAAAACCACGGATGACGCTCCAGTTGAAGTGCAAGATTTGGTCGAAAGTATTCGAGTTCCAAGCAAGGACTAAAAGCCATCAACTACCAATTAATTCGCGTAACTGACTAACCAATACGCAGTTTTTAAACACCATCTGAAGGTTCTTTTGCTCTCCATCCTTCTCGGTGTAGTATAGTGATTGAGTACTGGCAGCAATGCCAACAACTTGCCCATTCTCATTGAGAACCGGAGCCCCACTCGATCCCTTTCCAAAATCAGCTGTAATTGCCATAGCTGGAACAGATTTTCCATCCCTTTGCGTAATGAAATATCTCGCTACACGGCCTTCACTCAAAGTGTAAAATTTACGGTCTGGATGACTAATCAGATCAATTTTAGAACCAACTGGAGCATACTGGCCGAGAGGAATCGGTTGTATTCCGGTCTTAGGCACACGCAAAACAGCCAAGTCGTATCTCTCGCTAGCAGCCACCACATCTTCGACCATAAATAAACGTCCATCTAAAAGCCTGACAGCCAAACCGGACCTCTCTGGATTATCGACAACGTGATAGTTTGTCACAACCAAGTCTTCGGCAATCAGAAACCCACTTGCTGGCGCAACATGCCAATTTGGACATTTATTGCACTTAAAAACCCCACCAACTATAGCAACGGCCTTTTGCGCCTCATGCAGAGCAATAGAATTAGATCTAGCTAAATTTAATTTAATTTTTGGCTCCGCTTTCAACTTGGAAATCAAAGTCTCCATTTTGACCACGGAATCGGAATCCATCATCTTTGT
Organism: Verrucomicrobiota bacterium; assembly: GCA_036166355.1. GTDB lineage: Bacteria > Verrucomicrobiota > Verrucomicrobiia > Limisphaerales > UBA1096 > UBA1096. The sequence continues at coordinate 3,697 of JAYZHR010000099.1, forward strand.
TGCCTTGGCAGTCATTTGCCCAATGATAGCACGATCATTAACTATCGAAGGCCCAGAATTACCTAATTCTGGAGATCTTCCTGAAGGAGTTGTCGCACACCCTGATAAACACACAACAAGGACAGATAACAGGGTGCAAAATAATAAATTAACTTTCACCCCGCCACTCTAGTGCAATTGCAGCTTGGCAGCCAGCGCTTCGTTGTTTCAAATGCGCGTGTTGGAACTATCAAAACCCATCCAAGAAAACAAAACAGGTGTTGCTATTAGTATTGAAATACAAACAAAGACATCAATGGATGAATTTGCCAGATCAACGAAAACTGACAATTAGAAGTCAGAACTACCATTCACATATCGATTAAATTTGAATAATGTAATTAGATTCGCTTCATCAACACTTAAACAGAAACAACAATAGTAAACCTTCGATAATAGATTGAAAAAAGAATGGAAAATTTGGGTTGATACAGGGGGTACATTTACCGACTGCTTAGCTGAATCACCAAATGGCAAAATAATACGCCAAAAAGTCTTATCAAGCAGCTGCCTGCGGGGCACATTAACAGCAATCAATTCCCCCGTAGAAATTAATTTTCAATTACCCCAAATAACTCCAGCTCAATTTACATTAGGGCAATCAATAAGAATACTTGGGGAAGAAAGTGAATATATTAAAATAATCGATCAGCCTACTCCAAATACTTTACATCTAGAAAAACCACTAAAAAGTAAAACAGATATCGGAGAATCTATAGAGATTCTATTCGACCTTGAAGCCCCTATACTAGCTGCAAGGCTAGCTACAAGTTCCCCTCCCAACAAACCCCTGCCACCACTCACAATGCATCTTGCAACCACGAAAGGAACTAATGCTTTGCTAGAGGAGAAAGGTGCAGATGTAACGTTATTCATAACAAGA
>JAYZHR010000100.1:0-4021 GCA_036166355.1 Verrucomicrobiota bacterium
AAAAATTTAACCTTAGCGCAATGAATGACTTCGTGATTAGTCGTGGCACTATCCCAAGAATGATTCGTCTTGAAGTTAAAGTGAATGGAGAAATATTAACAACCTATCGCTGTGACGGACTTGTAATTAGCACATCCACAGGATCAACCGCATACTCACTCGCAGCCGGAGGTGCAATTTTAGCCCCAGGAGCGGGCGTAATCTCTATCACCCCTATTTGTCCACATACTCTTTCAAATAGAGCAGTTATCGTTAATCAACAATCGACCATAGAAGTTCGTATGGTTGACCATAAACGAGAAGCAAACCTTTCCGCCGACGGCTGGGACTGCCTCGAGATTCAAACTAAAGAACCAGTTATCATCCGCCGCAACCGTCACTCAGTAAAACTTGCACGACTACCGGATAGTTCATTTTTCAAAACCTTGCGGCATAAATTGCAATGGACGGGCTCTCACGCCTAAATATGATTCGTTTAAAAGACATAGCGCGAGAAGCAGGAGTCTCAGTAATGACTGTCTCCAAGGCTTTACGTAATGCCCCAGATATTGCAGCCAAAACCAAATTGCGTATCAACAAATTAGCTGAGCATATGGGCTACACTCCTAATCTTGGTGCCCGCAGTCTTAGGAATCAAAAAACCAAGCTTCTTGGCCTGATCATACCAGCTACAACCGATCCGATTTTCGCACGAATAGTAATGGCTATCGAGCAATGCGCACTAGAACATGGCTATGAACTAATTCTTCACCACTCATGGAATCAAATCGAACGCGAAGAAACAATAATTCAAAATCTGATTTCACGACGGGTAGATGGGATTTTTCTCTCTCCAGTTTATAGGGTAGAAACAGAAGTGGCTGTCTATCGCGAATTAAAACAACGAAGTATCCCAACCGTTATAATGGGACCTCTTGCAGAATTCTGCAGCGACTTCATTAATGTTCAAACTCTAGGCAATGAATCAGCCTTTAACATGACGCAACACTTGATTGATCTTGGCCACAAACGAATTGCTTTTTTTTCTGGGCCTCAATTTTCGTCACGTGCCGCTTCCCGAAAAGAGGGATATCTTCGTGCACTTCGAGAAAATGGGATCGATAATGATCCCTCACTTGTTTTTAATGGCGGATCAACCATTACAGAAGGAAGCAATGCAGCATTACATTTTCTTGAAGAAAAAACAAAGGCTACAGCGGTTCAAACAGTCAATGATCTTGTTGCTATTGGTGCTGCCAATGTTTTTCTCGATCAGGGACTAAAAATCCCAGAAGAAATATCTATCGCGGGTTTTGGGAACATCCTAACCAGTGAACATTATCGGGTGCCACTTACAACCATCCGTCAACCAAAATTTAGGATGGGCATGGCAGCTTTTGATACGATGCTTAAATTAATCAACAAAGAAAATCCTAAACCTCAACGAATGGTCGGTGACATACTAGTTCGTCAAAGCACTGGACAAATAAAAAAATAGATGAGTCGACCAAACTGGGAACAATACGCCTTGATGATAGCAAAGGTAGCCTCAGCACGAAGTGAAGATCCATATCAACAAGTAGGAGCTTGCGTACTTCGCAAAGATCACTCAGTAGCTAGTGTAGGTTACAACGGGGCTCCTCCAGGAATTGAGATTGATTGGTCAAACCGCGAGGAACGGCGTGCACGTGTAATTCACGCCGAAGCAAATGCTTTCCGTTACCTCAAACCACAAGAAGGATTTCTACTTGCTAGCACATTACTACCCTGCCGTAACTGCATCCAACTCGCAGCCTCATACAGCATCGAAAAAATTGTTTATGGCGAAGAATATGAACAAGACGATATAGCTCACCATCTTTGTGCTGAATTTGGCATTAAACTAATCAAAATCCCGCTAGGCTAAATATTAAACTTGGCTTCAAAAACCACCAGTCTTCAGGTTTCAAACTATAATCTCGATGCAACTCTTTCAAGCGGGCAATCATTCCGGTGGAAAAAGGCAGGTAAAACATGGGAAGGCATAATCGGGGAAAAATGGATTAGATTACACTCGGACAATGAATATATTATCGCTGAATCTTCATGCCCGCAGGATAATTGGAAATGGCTTGAAAAATATTTACAGATCAATTTTGACCTTGATCAAGCAATCAATTCCTTTCCAGATGATAAACCCATGCAAAACGCTTTGCATGCCACACCGGGCCTAAGGTTACTTAGGCAAGATTATTGGGAATGCCTCGCAGCATTCATTCTATCTGCGACTAAACAGATCATTCAAATTCAGCAAATGGTTGACCTACTTAGCAAGAAATACGGAAAACTTATTGCAAGCGAAGGAACCCTGCCGACATTCTCATTTCCGTCGATAGAGGCAATTGCAAATCGAACCGAAACAGAACTACGTGAGTGTAAACTCGGATTTCGTGCTCCCTACCTAATCGCAGCTGCACGTGACATTCTAAATGGCAAAATCAATTGGCAACAAATACCATCAATGGATAGTGATGAAGCAAGAAAAGAACTGGTAAAATTGCGGGGTGTTGGCCAGAAGATTGCTGATTGCGTATTACTTTTTGCTGGAGGGCGTCATCATGTTTTCCCTGTAGATGTCTGGATAGAACGTGCGTTAAAAAAACTTTATTTCACAAAAACCATACCATCGACCAAGCAGATAAGACACTTTGCGGATAATCACTTTGGGCCGTTTGCTGGTCTAGCTCAACAGTATATTTTTCACCACGCTCGAATACATTTAAAACTAAAATGAACTTTAGTGAACTTGATGTCCTCTTGTCTCCTGCTGAGTATAAATCACTTCCAGAACTTAACTTAAGTCAAACATGCTGCGTAGTATTCGATGTACTTCGAGCAACCTCAACCATAACTGTAGCCCTAGCTAATGGAGCAAAAGAAATTTTACCATGTGCAACGATAGAAGAAGCTATTGCCGCCCGTAAGTCTGAACCAAAATTGATCTTGGCAGGAGAACGTAAAGGCCAACGTATTAATTCGAAGATGAGTAATGGCGTAGAATTTGACCTTGGAAATTCACCTCGCGAAATGACACGTCAACATGTATTCGGCAAAAAGATAGCCACTACAACCACAAACGGAACAAATGCGCTTAAAGCATGCTCAGGAGCCGGACAAGTTTTAATTGGAAGCTTCATTAATATATCAATACTTAAAAAAACAATTCTCAACATCAATTCTGAGCGCCTTCTTATAGTTTGTGCTGGGACTGGAGAAGGAACAGCTTTAGAGGACACCCTTGGAGCAGGGGCGCTTTGCGACTTACTCTGGCAAAAGCTTAAAAAAGTCGCAACCCCCTCAGCACATTTGGCTTACACCCTTTATAGAAACAACCATATGCAATTATTACATACTGTAAGCGGAGGGAAAAATGCCCGCCATCTTTTGGCAAATTCCGAACTTGCCCCAGATGTTCAATTTTGTATTAAACATGACACACATCCAGTTATAGGAAAAATGAACACCAACGGATGGATTACTGTCTAAATTATTCCATCTTAAATACCCGTAAATCTTATCATTTAATTTAAACATCCCGATTCTGAAAAATTTAAAGTTCAAAAGAAACGATGGCTGAAGCTTGTTCAACACTTTGGAGGTAATCTAGACTACGCTGAATTCCGTCTTCAGTATCTTCCAATGGCTCGTACTCGATCTGACAAATACCTTCAAAAGCAAGCTGTTCAAAAATCGGCTGGTAATCAAGGTCATCATCTCCAATCGCCCCAGCAACCCAACCTTTCCCACGCCTAGACCAATCTTTAAGATGACAGTAATTAATTCGGGTATTAAGCAAATCCAAGAAACACATTTTTTCATGTGGATTAACCGCCTTGATATTGCCTGGATCATAGTTAAAACCAATCCTTTCGGGTAAATCTCTAAGCATACATTCCAACCATTTAACATCAGTAGTCACAGAATTAATATGAGTTACTGAGTCGTCATCGTTAAACTCGATACCACCATGAGTCTCAATAGAGATTAGTAGACCTAGCTCGTA
>JAYZHR010000101.1:0-25532 GCA_036166355.1 Verrucomicrobiota bacterium
TTTGGCTTGGCGTTGGCCAAGTTCGTTGTGACGAAAAAGCAAAGAAATGCGGTGAGTATGCGAAGGGTGGTCACTTGATTTTTTTTAACCCTTGGCGTGCTTTTTTGCGTTCCGCCCGTTTTTGTTCACGCTTTGTTTCACGCGTACTTGGCTTGGATTTGTTGACTATTTGCTTGGGCTTGGCTGAGTCGTACTCTGCGGCCGACCGGCGCATCTCCACCTGCCAATTGGCATGCTGCTTGGCCAAGCGCTTGACCAAGGCGGGGTGCTTCGCGGCGAGGTTTGATTTTTCCGAAGGATCGTTCGCGAGGTCGAACAACTCGAGTTTACCTCTCAAGCTGTGGGCTTTCCAGTTGCCCTCGCGCACCGCCCACTCGGCCTTTTCCTCGCCGCTGTTCCAGAAGATTACTGGATGGTGTTCGTTTGTTTTTTCGGTGAGTAGCGGTAGTAGACTCTTGCCGTCGAACGGGCGTTTGGCCAAGCGGCCGGTGCCGGTCGCCTCAACCACGGTGGGCAGAATATCGAGTGAGATTACTGGTTGATCAATGGTGCGCCCTCCCTTGAATTTTTCCGGCCAACTCACGATCCACGGCGTGCGGATGCCGCCTTCGTACAGGCTGCCCTTGAAGGCGCGTAGCCGGCCGTTGTTGGCCTGCATGGCCTTGGAGCCGCCGTTGTCCGTGAGGAAAAACAGGAGTGTGTTATTCCACTCACCTTCGGCCTTGAGCTTGCTCACCACGGCACCAACGCCGTTGTCGAGATGCTCCAACATCGCCAGTAGAATCGCCCGTTTTGGGTCGAGGTGCGGGAACTGTTTTTGCATCCGCTCAATATCGCCCTTAGGAGCCTGAGCTGGGGCGTGGACGGCGTTGTAGGCAAGGTAGAGGAAAAACGGTTTCTGTTTTTGGCGATCGATGAATGCCACCGCTTCCTCCGTCAATCGGGTCGTCAGGTAACCGCTGTAATCGGAGTCCTTGAGGCGTGTTTTATTGCGGTAGATCGGGTTGTAGTCCGTGCCCTTGACGCCTTGCAACTTGAAGTAATCGTGACCGCCTCGCCCCATGAATTTGTAGCATTCGTCGAAGCCGCGGTTCAGCGCGTGCATACTGAGCGTCGGATAGTCGGTGTCGAGGCCCATATGCCATTTGCCAACGACCATGCTGGTGTAATCTTCTGGCAAAAAAGAAGGGAAGATTTTCGTTCGTGGATCAAATCCGCGTCCGCCGTCACCGGCGGTGTAGATACCCAGTCGTTGCTGGTACAGCCCAAGCATCAGGCCTGCACGCGTTGGCGAACACACTGCGCCACTCGTATAGGCCTGAGAGAAAAACACCCCCTCACGCGCCAGTGCATCCATGTGTGGGGTGGCCACTTCTTTTGGGTGATTAGAGTTAAAGCTAATGTCCGCATACCCCTGATCGTCAGTCAAAATAACGACAACATTTGGCGGCTTCGCCTCGGCAAAAAATAGGCCAAGCAGGTTAGCCATAATGAGGCTCAATTTTATGATTTTACATTTTCTACCTATTGTCATTTTTAGATTAGATTTAGCATTTTTTATATCCGTTCCATAACGCGAGTCCAAAAGACAGAGTATTTGAGTTAGAGGTTACAAAGATTCAAAAAGTAAACAAATGGAACTCACATTAAATCAATCCTCAATACCAGGGATTAAGTCTTTTGAGCTGATGTTTTTTCCCTGCCAGTTTACTTGGCCGTCGTCGTACAGGAGGATGCGGTGTTTGCTGCCAGGGGCAGGTTTACGGTTGATTTTTGGGAGGAATTTTTTGTGGTGGGCGATGACCTTGGCGAATTGTGGGTCTTTGGCTAGGTTCGTCCATTCGTTGGGATCCTTACGCATGTCGTAGAGTTCTTCGCTACCGTCGGCGTATTGGATGTAGCGCCAGTTTTCGCTGCGCACACCGTGGTTGTCGTGGTTGTGGGTGGTGATAGCCGGGTGGCGTCGTTTGGCTTTTGCATCCTGCAATTGCGGGATCAGGCTGCGTCCATCGAGGTCTTTCTTTTCCGGCAGGCCAAGCAGCCCGGTGAGTGTCGGGTAGATATCGAGAAGCTCGGTCGGTTGGGTGCAGATCTGGCCCGGCTTCACGCCTGGCCCGGAGAAGATGAGTGGCACACGGGTGCCGTCGTCCCAAAGGGTGTTCTTACCGGTGATTGCCTTTTCGCCAAGGTGCCAGCCGTGGTCAGACCAAAGAACGATAACTGTGTTCTCGTCGAGGCCGTTCCTCTTGAGCGCGTCCAGCAGCCGGCCGACCTGGCTGTCGATGAAACTGGTACAGGCGAGGTAGCTGCGAACGAGATTTCGCCATTGTTTTTTTTCCTCGAGCCACCTGTGCCGCACCTCCGGCAGGTACCAGTGCATGTACCATGAGAATCGCGGCGTGTCGGCACGGTCATTGCGCAGGATTTTTGGCAACACAGTGTCATTGTCTGGGTAGAGATCGAACCATTTTTGCGTGGTGTAACATGGAACATGTGGCAGGAAAAAACCGACCGACATGAAGAACGGTTCCTTCGGCTTGGCGTCTAGTTGTTCGACCGCCCATGAGGCGATGTGCCAGTCGGCCTTGTCCTCGTCTTTGTGGTCGAACACGCCCCAGTCCATCAGTTTGTGGTTGCCGAACTGGGTTGGGCCGATCAGCTTCTTTGGAGGGTAAGGGGCTCCGCTGGTTGCAGGGCCGACCACATCGAATTCCTGGCCATTTTTCTCGCGGCCGTAGCGGCCGTGGTAAATTTTTCCGGTGGTGTAAGTTTTGTAGCCACCATGCTTGCGGAGGTATTGGGGCAGGGTGACGAGGTTCTTCAATTCCGGCACGGTCCGAAACCAGGGTGACAATCCATATATGCCAGTGGTGCTGGGGCGCAGCCCGGTCATCAGGCTTGTGCGCGACGGGTTGCACAAGGGTGCCTGACAATGTGCATTAGTGAAGGCAGTACCATCCCTGGCCAAGCGGTCGATGTGTGGGGTCTTCACCATAGGGTGCCCTTTAAGGTAGCCTATCCAGTCGTTTTGATCATCGATTGCGATGAACAATACGTTTTGTTTTTTTTCAGCTGCAAAATTTGCTACCGAAAAGACCAAAGCTGTCAACAAAACCAATGAAAATCGCATGGGCAAATCTTGCACTTGGCCAAGCATCAAGGCAAGTCAACGACCGCTTAGCTAAGTGAACTAGGGATGGATGGTTGTCTGGTGGTGTTATTTACTTTGTGACGCAGAATAGGTGTTTTTCACCGCGAATTAGTAGTCGGTCGCGTACCGGGACAGTAGTGGCGATGATTCGTTCTCTCATATTATTCTCGGAGAGAAATTTGAAGCCATCCGAGATAGAGGCGACCATGATTACACCGTCCTCACGTGGCGCATAAATCTTGCCGTCAGCTACGGTCGGTGAGGCGTAGTAGCTGGCACGGTGTTTAGGGAACTGTTCTCCCCAAAGTTTCTTGCCAGTTTTGGAGTCTAGACAGGTAACTTGTCCACGGTCACCAACTACGTAGACCTTGCCATCTTGTACGGCAGGTGTGGGTACGAATGACCCGGTACCGGTGAGTGTCCATTTACGGTTGGATTGGGTAACATTGCCATCTCCACTTAACTCGATTCCGGCGATATGTTTACCACGGCCATAAGGCACAATTGCAATGTTTCCGTCGAGTACTGATGAGGCCACCTGCACCCAGTTACCGCGTTTGTCGGGATTGAATCCTTCGCAAGTCCAAAACAGTTTGCCGTTGGAGGCGTTGTGGATTGTCAAACGTTCCGCTCCCCAGACCACGATCGCTTCGATGCCCTGATACTGTATGACATGAGGTGTGGCATAGCTGTGATCACACTCTACGGGGGTCTTGTAGTTGCGAGATTCTTTCCAGGCCAGTTCTCCAGTGCGCTTATGGAATGCTGCTAGATATGACTCACCGGAGTGCATTACGGCGAGCACGACATGTTTCGCTGTTAACACCGGTGAAGTGCCGATGTCCCAATATAGTGTGTCTCGTGCGAATCTTTCTTGAAGATTGGTTTTCCAAAGCAATTTTCCGTCTAGTGTAAAGCCAGCGAGGTTGCCGCTCTTGAAATAGGCGAACAATAGCTTACCGTCGGTGATTGCCGATGGGTTGCTACCGGAGCCGTTGCGATGCTTACCGGCACGCTCGCTACCTACCGTGGTCTGCCATCGTTTTTTACCATTCCAGTCGAATGAAATAAGTGTGTCGTTGCCGTCATTCGGGCTGGTAATGATGATCTGGTCTTTCCAGACTATCGGGGTTGAACAGCCTTTAGCTGGTAGCTCGGTTTTCCATTTTACGTTTTTTTCGTTGTCAAATTTAGCAATGTAAGTGCCTGTATTGGTTGATCCGTTTTCGTCTCCCCCTCGCCAGTTTGGCCAATTTGATTCAGCGCCATCGACCCAATTTGGAGACAACAACAGGCCAGCCATAAGACTGGCTATTCTTATTTCTAATTTAATTTTGGTTTTCATGATTTAAAATTAATAGTTTGTATTTGGTTCGGTTCCAGCAAGGTATTGAATGCGGCGGTAAACTTCGCCTTTGTTGAATTTTAACTTCACCTTTGTTGAATCGTATTTGTGACCGATCTGGTCGCGTAGATATACAATGGTATTGAAAGCGATCATTATTGCCTGTTCGGTTTCGGCATTGTTCAAGACACCGTAGAGTGTCGGCATAGGATCGATAGCCTTGATGCCTCCGAGGAATTCTGCAGCCCGTACGCGTACCATCAGGTTTTTGTCTTTCAATAGTGGCATGGCAGCCTTGGCAAGGGGTTTGGCTTTGTCGCCAAAGTTGGAGCAGACCTTAAGTGCCCAGTAACGGCGCAGTGCACCTTTGGATTGCAGTGCTTGAGCAAGTTCTTGTTGTGCTTCATTAAAAGGTTGCAAAGCGGTGTCTGCCAGATCGGAGAGACGGTTCAGTTGTTTTGCATGTTTTTGCCCAAATGCAACCCCGTCGTTCAGGGCGGCGGCGACCATACGGTTCTCCGGATAAAAGCTCAGGTCGTTAATTGATTTTATCTTCTTTTTCAGTAATTGCCGCATTTCGGCCAATCGCTTGACCTGATCCGGATCGGCGGCGAGGTTGTTGACCTCGTGCGGGTCCTTTTCGAGATTGAAAAGCTGTTCAACTGGCCGCCTTTCGAAGAACTGTCGCTGCACAGGACTCAACCGGTCTACTCGATAAAGATCACGCCAGTTGTCATAGGCGAGCTGTCGGTAACGATAGTTGTTTTGCAGGCCGTCTGCGTAGTAGGCTTGATAGTTGCGAATGTATTTCCACTTGCCCTTGCGGTATGTGCGTACCATGTCAAATTTTTCGTCGAATCGATCTGCATGGCCAAAGACTTCATCACGTTTTGCTAGTTCGTTTGCTGATACGTTTTTTCCGAGAAATGCTTTTCCGTCGAGTTCCTTGTGTGGTGCGATGTTGGCAAGGTTGAGAACTGTCGGTCCGAAGTCGATGAAGCTTACGAATCCGTCGGTGCGGGTGCCCCGTTTATGATCGACGAGGTGTTTAAAATTTTCTGGGATGCGCACGACGAGAGGTATGTGCAGTCCACTTTCATATGCGTAGCCTTTGCTGCGAGGCATCACACCACCGTGGTCACCAAAGTAAAAAACAAAAGTGTCTTCCAGTAGATTATCCTCCTTAAGTTGGCTCACGATACGTTTGACGTGGCCGTCGATGATTCCCATTCGATCATAGTAACGTGCCTTGGTGTAGCGCATGATTGGTGTATCAGGAAAGTAAGGTTGCAATACCACATCATCTGGTGATGTTTTGGTTGGTGTTTCCATCTGTTTTAAAGGGAAATGTAACCGGCTCTCATGTGAGTCGGCGAACGATTGCATGTGAAAGAATGGCATGGCCTTGTTCGGTCGATTGCGCCATGTAGCCTTATTGGAGGACATGTCCCACGCTAGTTTTCTGTCTATCTTGAAATTGTAGTCGGTCTTTGCATTGTTGGTTGTGTAGTACCCGTTTTCGCGTAGTACCTGTGACCATGGTTTTACTTCTGGTGGTAGAGCGGCTAGAGCGGACTTTCGATGATACTGGAAGCCCACCCGTGGTGCGTGCATTGCCGTGGCTAATGTGGTGCGTGCAACTGAGCAAACTGGGGCACCTGAAAAGGCGTGGTTAAAGGTAAGGCCATTCTCGGCAAGTTGTTCTATATTTGGAGTAATTCCAAGCTTGTTGCCATAAAGGCGTAAGTAGTGAACAGAGTTGTCTTCGGATACGATAAATACAAAATTGGGCTTTTTGGCCGATTCGGCTGAATAGGCCAAGTTGCCAATCATACATATTGAAAGAAGACTGAAGTACAGTCGAAAAAAGTGCATACAGACAGTCAAAGCCAAGCGATTGGTGAATGACAACGCCAAAAAGCCGGATTTGGATTGTATTTTACCGTTTTTCCCTTTAGCAATCCCGCCGCATCAAGCGGCTCAAATTTACAAAGGTTAATATTATGGCCTATTTTCAGAAGATTAAAAAGATTCAGTACGAAGGTCCGGACAGTAAAAATCCGTTGGCTTTTAAATGGTACAACGAAAATGAAATTGTCGAAGGTAAGACTATGAAGGACCATCTAAGGTTCTCGGTCGTATACTGGCATACTTTTCGCAATGCACTCTCTGATCCGTTTGGTGTTGGTACCGCACTGCGCCCTTGGGACGATGGTAGTGAGTCAGTCAAGAATGCACAAAAACGGGTAAAAGTTGCTTTTGAGTTTATGGAAAAACTTGGAGCTCCCTACTATGCATTCCATGATAGGGATGTGGCCCCAGAGGGGAAGACCTTGGCAGCATCAAACAAGAATCTGGATTCGGTTGCCAAGGTTCTTAAAGCTGAGCAAGAGCGTACGGGTATAAAGCTTCTATGGGGAACCGCGTGTCTTTTTGCTAATCCACGTTATATGCATGGGGCTGCTACAAGTTGTAATGCTGATGCATTTGCTTACGCTGCAGCTCAGGTAAAAAAAGCTATTGAAGTAACGCACCAACTTGGTGGTGAAGGTTATACTTTTTGGGGTGGTCGCGAAGGGTATTCAACACTATGGAACACTGATATAGGACGTGAGCTTGATCACCTTGGTGCTTTTTTGCAAATGGCAGTCGATCATAAAAAGAAAATTGGCTTCAAGGGGCAATTCTACATTGAGCCTAAACCGAAGGAGCCAACAAAACATCAATACGACTCTGATGCGGCAGCATGTTTGAACTTCCTTCGACAATATAATCTCTTAGATCATTTTAAACTTAATCTTGAAACCAATCACGCTACGTTGGCTGGTCATGAAATGCAGCACGAACTAGAGGTTACTGTTGCTGCCGATGCGCTCGGTTCTATCGATGCTAATACTGGAGATCCTATGTTAGGCTGGGACACAGATCAGTTTCCAACAAGTGTTTACCTTACTACAGAATGCATGCTGCCAATCCTAAAAATGGGCGGTTTCTCCACGGGTGGTGTAAACTTTGATGCCAAGGTGCGTCGTGAAAGTTTTGAACCGGTTGATCTTTTCCATGCTCATATAGGTGGCATGGACGCGTTCGCGCGTGGTCTCAAAATTGCTGCTGCAATTCGTGCCGATGGTCGTTTGGAAGAATTTGTAAATAATCGTTATCGATCTTGGGATACTGGTATCGGTAAAAAGATAGAGTCAGGAAAGGCGAGCTTTAAAACCCTTGAAACCTATATTCTTAAGAAGGGTGAGGTTTCAAAAAACGAAAGCGGTCGTCAGGAATTTCTTGAGAATCTTATCAACGAGTTTATTTAAGTTTGAACTATATTTTATCAAGAAGGCGGCTTTTAAGCCGCCTTTTTTTACCTGGTTTATTGGTGTAAATTCCTAAGCAAATTTTTAACTATTTAGTTGTAGTAAAAGGTGAACCGGACGAAACGACGATCGTTTCCAATAATTTCCCGCATCTTATCTGGCCACGGATCATATGGGCCTGGTTCTTTTATGGCGCGTTCGCACTTTAGGCTTAAAATAGAGCTTACTGTGCTACGTTCAATTTCAATGTCTGTTACTTCACCATTTTCCCAAAGGTTGAATGTCACGATTACTCGTCCTACTTCACGCACGGAAGGGATTATGTTATGCCATCTATTTTGAATCGAAGCGATGAGCCGAGCATCATAGTCGCCAAAGGGAGAGGCCTTAGCGTCCAGCCCTTCAATAGTTGCTTTATTTCGGACGCCTCCTTCCTGTTTCATTTTTTCCCCAGTAACCATTGCCATTCTGCGAGCTTCAGCTAGTGAACTTGGTCGTTTAGGTTTTGGTTTAGGTTTAACTTTGGATTTGGTTTGATCCTTTGGTTTTGGATTTGGCTTACTAATTTGAATGGGATTCAGTGATTCCGCTTTCACGGATTTGGATTGTGTTTTGACTTTTGGTTTTGGTTCTTCTTTGGGCTGCGCTTGGTTTTCTTCTTTAGGTTGCGAGTTTGCGGGTTTGGCATTAGCTGCACTGTCAATGACTCGGTCTATTAGTTCCTGTTTGCCATCAATCTTTGGTTTTTCGGTGTCTTTCTCTGATTGTTGGTCTGCAGCTTTTGAATTGTTATTTGAATAGTGTTTTGAATCATCGGGGGCATCTTGAGTGGCCATGCTGGGTGGCACTTCAAGAAAAATAACAGACCGTCTTTTTTCCTGTGCTTCCTTTAACGCCTGCATATCGATTAGTTCCGGCATTACTTTTGCCATCATCTTTTCAGCTGTGGAGAAGGCTCCTAGCCAGAATCCAAATATGACAATAAGATGAACCAAAAGAGACAGCATTAGAGAACGCTGAACAGAGTTTAGTGAAAACCACCAAATACTTACCTTTTGGCTATCAAAAGACATCACGACGATTCTGCTAGGTAAACTCTTGTTGGGCAATATTTGTTTGCGCTTGGCCTATTAGGTGACTCTAGGCCAATCTTTGCCCATGACTAATCGTTTGGATGGAAAATGGATTTTGGTTACAGGGTCTTCGAGTGGGTTCGGAGCTGAAACTGCGAGGCAATTTGCCAGACTAGGGGTTAACTTGTTATTGGGAGCACGTCGTGAAGAACGCTTAACTATGGTTGCAGAGGAGTGTTCTGAGCTAGGAGCGGCTTCTGTTCAAGTTCGCCATTTGGACGTAACAAACACTGATAGTGTTAATACTTTTGCCGATTGGACCAAATCGATTGCTGGCCGGGTTGATGTTCTGGTTAATAACGCTGGCGGAGCACATGGGGTGGATCGAGTCGAAGATGGTAAGGACTCTGACTGGGAGATAATGTTCCAAAGTAATGCACTTGGTATTCTACGTGTGACGCGAGCAGTGTTGCCTCTAATGAAGCCACATCCGGGTGGAATGATTTTGAATATTGGTTCTATAGCTGGGCGTGTAGCTTACGAAGGTGGTTCTGCTTACTGTGCTAGTAAGGCGGCGGAGCTTAGTATTACGAAGGCTTTAAGATTGGAGTTAAACGGGACTGGTTTGCGGGTGGGAACAATTGATCCAGGTATGGCCGAAACCGAATTCTCGATGGTAAGACTGAAAGGTGATAAGGAGAAGGCCGATGCTGTATATTCGGGTCTTAACCCTCTTACTGCAGAGGATGTCGCAGAGGCAATTGTATGGGCTGCTAATCGTCCTCCGCATGTGTGCATTGATGAAATCTTGATGATGTGTACTGCTCAGGCTGCTCCTTATAAAGTCAGCCGCGATCTTTAGTTAATATATTATTACTTAACCGAACGCTTAACGAATGAAGCTGTGCGAGGCCTTGCCAAATGTACCGAAATTTTTCGATCTCTAATTTCTTTGTTGTTAAACATGCTAACTCCTTTTTTGGCTTCTTCGTATGAAGACATTTCAACAAATCCAAATCCCATAGATCGGCTGTCGGATTGCCGCAGAGGCAATGTAGCAGAAAGTACGATTCCAGCGTTAAGAAACATTGCTTCAAGGTCATCCTTGTCGATGCTATAGGGTAGATTCCCAACATATAGTAGAGACTCATTCATTATTTAATAGCGATCGTTTAACCATGTGCGCGAACGTTTGCACGAGAATAACTTGATCGTCAACTAACGTTGTCATCCTTAAATTAAATATCTAGTGAGTTTCACTCACTTTGTGTGAAAGTCACGCGAAAGCTTGTTGTTAACTTATCTTACTTTATGAAAGAGTTAAGAAAAGCGGGTTGGCATTTTTTGTGCTTATTTATTGGCAGCCTTGGAGAGGTCTGACATGAGCTAAGTTCAGGGTTTCTACATTAGCCAACATTGTGTCTCCGAAAATTCATCGGGTGCTTTGAAGATTTCTTCAATCTTGAGCACCCGCTATTTCTTTTTACACCCTTCTTTTTGAACGGTTTAGAGCTCCACAAAGATGAGCGAATTCAACATCGCTTTTCTCAGTGATTATTTGTGATGAAATAGTGGCTCAAAGCGATATAGATTGAGCTAATTGCAGTAGATTTAACTACGCAACTAGTGGTTTGCCGTAGTCAAGGTTATCAGGGAGTTCACAGAATTCGCTGATTGCTTTCCAGAGTTTTGAGAAATCTTTGTTAACATCTCCGGAGAGACAATCGGTAATATCTCCCGCTAGATCCGGATATTTTTCCGTGATATCACGGAAGGTAAAACTTGGATCGTAAAAGGCATATACAAGTTTACGCATGTTCTCAATTCCTTCCCGAAGGGTTGAGGAGTAGCCTTCAAATTGAGATGGACAGAAATTTTTTGTTTTTATTGCATCACTAACTGTGTCAGCAGCCATGATTCCGCTTTTTAGTGCTAGCATTAGGCCAGATGAGAAAACAGGGTCCAAAAAACAATAAGCGTCTCCTACCAGCAGCAATCCTTCGGAGCCACAGTGTTTGGAATGAAATGAGTATTCGTTTGTGATATAGTAATCATCAGTGCATTTCCCAGAGGCCAAGTATTCTTCAATCCATTTATTTTGGCTTACTTCTCTATTAAATATATCCTTTGGTGATTTAACTCCATCTCGTGTGAGGTATTTTCCTTCAGCAACGACACCAACGCTAACCATGTCATCGTGTTGAGGTATATACCAAAACCACCCTTTTTCGGGCAAGAATGCGACGGTAGTTGCCCCTTCATCAATCCCAGTATCTCTTTTAGCTCCCTTATAGTAGGTCCAAACAGCAACCTTGTTGAGATAAGGATCCCTCATTCGCCATCGATTTCTTGAAGAAGAAAAAGATTCTTTTCCCGTACAATCCAGAGTGATTGGTGCATAGTGTTCAATTTCTTTACCATCGGATTTTCGAACACGCACTCCGGTAACTCGATCGCCAGCGCGAAGTAAATCTATGACTTGAGTTTCTTCAACGACGTTGGCTCCTTTAGTGCGTGCGTTGTTCATTAACATAAGGTCGAACTCTGATCTTAAAACCTGCCAAGTTTGAGCTACATCATCATCATAACGTGAATTAAAGTAAAATGGTTGTGATGCTTCCCCAGAAGTTGAAATGAATTGTACACTATATTTTTTTGTGAATGATGAAGTACGCATATCATCAATCAGCCCTAGTCTTTTTAAGGGTTCAAATGTGAAAGGCAGAAGTGATTCACCTACATGATATCGAGGGAATTTTTCTCTTTCTACTAATAAAACATTGTGTCCCTTTTCTGCGAGAATGGCTGCAGCACTAGATCCTGCTGGTCCTGCTCCGATTAGAATCGCATCATAATTTTGGGTTTCTTTCATTAATATTTAAATCTATCCAATTTTAAGAAATAGGCAAAATTTCCACTATTTCTGCTATATGTAGAAGGTTGTCGGCTTCGTAAAGACTGTTTCGCCGACCGAAGAGTTTTGGCTGATTCTTACATCCAAGTAAATTTCCGATATAGTCGTCGCACTCGATGGTTATGAAGTTTTTCGGTTTGCTGAGATAGTTGATGTTATAATCATGTAACAATTGTCCAAGTGGGGCAGTAGCTTCAACTATAGCTTTGCGAGCAGGTTCTGGAAATTGTTGAAGAAAAATTTTGATGGCACCGTATTCAACGGGTCGATGGTTCTGTTTAGTCACAAGCAGTACTTCACGGTAATATTCATCATCTTGCTTAAGTTGGTTTAGTACATTCAGCTGAATTTTATCGTTGTGAAATTGACCAAGTGTTGAAGTCATGTCCCGCTCGTGCACAAGCAGTGATTTGTATGGTTCAGGAACATTTAGTGCATTGACGGGACTAATTGCGGGTAGCGGTCTTTTAGCTAAAGAATAAAATTCGTTCAAGGGAAACGTAATTTCGTTGCCTTTATTGGTCTGGCTGGGAATGGATTCGGTTTGAGACACTAATATTTTATTCCGAAATTAGGCGTAACGTGCATTTCGATGTTCATCCAAAAAGAATTCATGCAAAAGTCGATCGACTTGTAATAGGCCTTCACGGTTAAGATAGAGGTTGTCGTTTTCTACGGTTGCATATCCCCAGTTTTGGATCGTCTTCAGTGGCTTTGAAAAGCGTTCAGCTGCATTGGTTCCGAATTTCTCGTTGAAGTAGGAGAATTTCAGATGACCGAGTTTCATCTGAAGAATAAACTCACGGATTAACCTTTCGTCGTTGGTTGGCGTTAGTGCGCGGTAAACTGGCAATTCATCTCGGTCTATACAATCGATGTATGGCGCAAAATCGTGCTGATTTTGGTAATGTGTTCCGCCAATGTGACCAAATGATGCTACCCCCAGTGATAGTAGATCGGCTCCTGCCCAAAGTCGGTCCCGGTAAACAAAGCTCGTTCGGTCCTTGTTTTTTACTGCTGTGTAGGCACTGCTAACAGTGTAGCCGTCTTGCTCAAGGGCTGTGTAGGCATCGTTGACCCAACGTCGTTTGGTGTCCCAGTCTGCCACCGGTGCGTTAAGTTTGCCGTCGGCCTTCATTTGTTTATAGATCCCTGTGTTATACGGAACCTCCATCTGGTATATCGTGACGCTATCCGGAGTCATTTCCCGGGTACGTTCTATGCAGGCCTTCCAGTTTTCCTCTGTCTCATCAACCATTCCGGCGATCAGGTCGATATTGATTTGAGGAAAGCCTAGTCCTTGGGCAAACTCGTAAGCATGTCCGATCTCTTTGCCTCGATGAGCACGTCCATTTAGTTCGAGTATGTGATCATCGAAATTTTCTACTCCTAGGCTTAGTCTTGTAACACCGATTTCTCGTAGGACCTCGAGTTTTTTTTCTCTCAATGTTCCAGGTTCACATTCAAATGTGACTTCCTCGACTTCGTCCCAAGGTAATATTTCCTTCATTCCATCGGTTAATTCCCTCAATTGAGATTCGGATAGATATGATGGTGTTCCTCCGCCGAAATACACAAAGTTAGGTTTGCGTTGCCCTACGAAATGTTCTTTGGAATAAAGTTTTAGCTCCGATAGAACAGCGTCAATGTAGTTGCGAATTTCCTGAGAGTTTTTGTCTGTATAAACCCGGAAATAGCAAAAGTGGCAACGTTTTCTACAGAAAGGAATATGTACGTAAATACCGAGTGGTGTATTTGGTTTTGGGGGCCGTTGTAGTGCTTTTTGGTAGTCGGGTACGTCCTCTTGTTTCCAAAACGAAAACGGTGGATAATTTGAGACGAAATAGTTTCCGACAGTAGTCTTCTTCTCCAGTGGAGGTGCAGTCTTGGTGGATATAGTTGTTTCGCTCATTGAACTATTCTCAGGTTATTTCTTTGGTCCAAATGCGTATACCCGTCCATCTTCGGCCCCAATTACAATTGTACCGTTGGCGATGGCAGGAGCTGCAATTACAGGTTCTCCAATTTCATAAGACCAAATTTTTTTCCCATCCTGTAGTGAAACGATATATAAATTTCCGTCATCTGAACCCACGATTACTTTGCCATCCGCAATCACGGGGGAACTATCAACGCTTCCTCGAGTACGAAATGTCCAGATTGGTTTGCCAGTCTTGCGATCTATACAGTGCAACCTTTTGTCACGGCATCCAACTACCACCCTATCTTTATTTACGGCAGGAGAAGAGGCGTAAGCAAAGGCTCTATCCTTGTACTTCCAAGCAATTTTACCTTTTTCTATGTCTATACAGAGAAATTCGTTTTCGTAATGGCCGATGTAGGCCATGTTGTTAACCACAGCGGCTGAACCTATGATATATGCTTCGGCATCAATTTGTTTTTGTTTATTCCCTTCTTTAAGATCAATGACGTGAAGTAATGCATCGCACCCGCCAAATGCAGTGCGACCAGAAAACACCGCTGGAGAACCGTTAATGTAGTTTGATGTTTCATAGCTCCAGTTGTTTTTACCTGACATTGGATCAAAGGAATAAAGTTTAAAATCATAGCTACCTACGATTACTGATGGTTTGGATTTTTTATCGTCTGGCTGGAAGTAGTTTGGAGCACCAAGGACGCGGTCCTCTGTTTCAAATTTCCATTGTAACTCTCCATTTTTTGCTGAAATAGCGTAGACAAAACCATCGGAAGATCCAAAATAAACTCGGCCATCTTTTACAAGGGGAGCAGATTCAACAATGTCCTCAGTTTTAAAGGCCCATACTTTTTTTCCGGTTTTGAAATCCAGAGCGTAAAGGTTTCCGTCATCGCATCCGACAAATACCTTATTCTCTGCAATAGCTGCTGTTCTATGGATACCTTCTTTAGCTTTAAATGACCAAATCTGCACAAGATCTTTGTTTAGTTTACTTTTCGAAAGGCCGGTCAATGAAGCCGTGCCACGAAACATTGGCCAACTATCAGCTGGTGCAGCTACGATTTCTTGAGCTTGGCTGAGAGAAGGCCAAAGAGCTAAAGTTAAAGAAAAATAGGCAAAAACAGAAAATTTCATAACATCCAACAGTAACTCAAAGCGGAGTTACTGGAAAAGATGGTGACGAATTTTGAAGGTTAAGGCAACAAAAATACAACGTACACGTACTATTATTGCAAAAGCCAAAATTATTTTGAAATCCAGATACTTTTTGAGGCTTTTTGCCGGTATTAGATGTTTACTTGTTCCGTATAGTCTTCCGGAGATAGTAAGTCGTCAATTTCACTGGGAATTGTGAAGCGGACCTTGAAAAACCAGCCTTCACCGTAGGGATCTTCGTTTGCAAGGCCAGGCTCGGTTTGAAGTGCGTCGTTGATTTCAATGACTTCCCCACTTATCGGTGCATAGATTTCACTGGCAGTCTTAACAGACTCAACTACTCCGCAAGAATCACCTGCAGTTAAATCTAAGCCAACTTCTGGAAGCTCGATAAATGCTAGGTCAGTGAGTTCCTGTTGTGCGTGATCGGATATACCGATTGTGGCAGTGTCTCCTTCAACACGGACCCATTCGTGTGAGGAAGCGTACATGAGATCGGTAGGTATGTCAGACATCGTGCAAGTCTTCTAGCGAATAGATGCCTTACAGGTCAATCCGGTTTTCTAAAAATCGGTCGTTTAACTACTTCTGCTGGAAAACGATTATTGCGTATTTCGATCTCTATTCCAGTACCGTTTTTGGCATAGGTGCTTTCAATAAATCCAAGTCCAATCCCATAACCCAAGGAAGGGCTTTGTGTGCCACTTGTAACCTGTCCGATTTCTCGTTGGTCTTTGCAGGTACTAAAGATGCGGTAATTTTCCCGAGGTGGGGCACTTTTTCCGGTCATTTTGAAACCGATACACTTACGTGAAGTTCCATCCTTTTTTTGAGTGATGCAGGTGTCCCTACCTATGAAATTTGCTTTGTTGTCAGCCACAGCCCAGCCTAATCCGGCTTCGATAGGTGTAGTTTCTGAGTTTAGTTCGTGTCCATACAGTGAGTATCCGGCTTCTGTTCGTAGGGTGTCGCGAGCACCTAATCCAGCAGGAACGAGTCCAAATTGTTTTCCTAATTCACTGATTTTTTCCCATAATTCAATCGCTTTGGTATTTTGGGTTACCAATTCAAAACCGTCTTCTCCTGTATAGCCAGTTCTGGAAATCCAGATTGATTCACTACTGAATTTAAATTCTGAGATATTGTTTTTTTGAAGGGTGTCTGTTTGAGGGAAAATGCTAGCAATGATTTTTTTCGAGTTTGGCCCTTGTAGTGCCATTGCTGCGTGATCAGCCGATATATTGCTCATCTCTAGTTTTAGTGAATTATAGTTTGAATTCCGCTGTGCTCTAATCCACATCCAATCGACATCAATGCGAGAGGCGTTAACAATTAGAAGGTAACGCTCTTCACCGAGTTGATAGGCATAAAGATCATCTATAACTCCGCCGTTGTCTTGACACAGGAGTGTGTATTGTCCTTGGCCAGGTTCGAGTCGAGAGAGATCGTTCGTCAGAATAATGTTGAGGAACTTTTTTGCATCGGGCCCTTCGAAGAGAAATTCTCCCATGTGGGATATGTCGAAGAGTCCTGCAGAATTTCGAACAGATAGATGTTCCTTTACTATGCTTGTGTATAAGACCGGCATATCCCACCCACCAAACTCGACCATTCGACCGCCTAGGGTAAGATGTGTTTCATGAAGGGGTGTCTTTTTAAGTGCGGATGGCTCCATATCTGCGAGGATTGTACGCCTTTAGTCCTATACAAAAAAGCTTAGGGCTGTTTGATCGTATTATTTGTAGAGTAACTTATTGCAATCTTTGTACTTTGGGTCATTTTGGCACGGGAATTTGTAACTTGACGGATCCTAATATCGTATTAGTAGGATCTGAAAGTGTTAAAAAACCGGAGATTATCATGAAAACCATATCATTGTTGAATAAACTGACTCAAATCTTAGCCGTGGCATTAGTCGCATTATTGGTGGGTTGTGGGCAGGCTCCAAGTTCGAGTGATTCTTCTGATGCAGCTAAAATTGATGCACTAGAGAAGGAAAATCAGAAACTTAAAGAAAGTTTAGCCACTGCACAAAAGCGCATAGGTAATCTACTCGCTGAGCGGGGAGTAACGACCACCGTGGTTCAATCTGGATTGTCCGTACCGGAAATTCTTGATGAGTTGAAAGAGATTAAAATGACCTCGGAAAACAAAAGTTCAGTGCAGCGTCGAATTAATTTTTTATTGGAGAGCCTAGTTGAGCAAGGTGATGCTTCTGTGCCTCATATTCGTGATTTTCTTAACGAGATGGAGGACGTTGAATTTGCAGTTCAGCGATCAAGCGAGGAAGAGAGCCGTAGTCGAGGTAGGAGCGACCGAGCCAATGAATGGATGGAACGGATGCGTAATCGCGGACGTTCTTCTTCTTCTTTAAGTTTCGATCAGCCACCCTCACTTCGAATTGCATTGATGGATGTTCTTAAGGAGATAGGTGGTAGCAATGCAGAGGCAACACTTGGTGAAGTGTTATCGAAAACTGCCCGTGGTTTTGAAGTGGCTTATGTGGCTAAAACTGTTCGATCAATGATAGGTGATGATGCTTATCGCAAGGAAGCGATTGCTGCTGCACACGACCTGTTGAGTAATCCAATTGAAATTCCGAATCCGAATACTTTTGATCGAAATTCCAAGCGCTATCTATTCAATGTCTTGGAAATGTACAACGACCAAACATTCATTCAAATAGCGCAAGGCATGTTAGTAACTGATGATGGAAAGATTGATAATACTGTTTTAGATTATCTTGATGATGTTGGAAAGGAACAGTCAATGGATGCGATATATCAAGCGTTCAAAAGTGGGAATGTTACAGATCGAGGTGACCTTGAAGATTTGGCTGAAGCTGGTGTGAAGTATGCTGGTAGTAATCCTCAAGCAAATCAGATGTTCAATGAAATCATGTCTAGTGATGATACTGATATGCGGGTCAAGTGGTCAGTTCTTAGGGAGATGGATGATTCAGATGACACAGCGGTTTTACAGTCGCGTTTGAATCTGATGTCGAACATTCAGCCTGGTGAAAATGAAGCTGAGAACAAGGTTATGCAGATGTATTCAAGACAGCTTGAAGCAAAGATCAATGGAGAAGAATTTGATATGCGGAATGAAATGCGGAGTTTGGGAACTGATTTTTGGAGGAGTGCATTTGGAGGGAGAGGAGATGATCGTGGCCGAGGGGATCGAGGTCGTGATCGAGGTGGAGATCGCAGAAATCAACCAACTGTTATCCGTGGCCAGTAAGAAATAACAAATTAATTTTAAACGCCGGTTAATCCGGCGTTTTTTTTTAGATGAACTAGTTGCTTTCATTTCGCAAAATGCCAGTGTTCTTCTTTCCTTGTAACCTTCTCGAGATTAGAGATGTAATGTGGATAAGTTTGGTATGATTTTAGAAAGAAAATTGATCGTGCCTTTGTTAGTGCTCTTTTTGTTGAGTGCCTGTGGTCAGCACCCTCAGAAAATCACAAGTAATCGAGATTCTGAGATTGCCAATCTTGAGCGTCAAATTGAGTTGCAGAAGAGTCGTTTGGCAAAGGCGAAATCCCGAATTGCCGAGCTTCAAATTGAACTTGGACCTGGTGCTGAGCTAGTGGTTCAGGGAGGATACCGTTCTGCTCCAGAAATCATCGAGGAGTTAATGGAACTTAAGATGACTGCCGCCAACCGTCGTGTTAACCAGCGAAGGTTAGGTTTTCTTTTTGAAAGTCTCGCTGAGCAGGGTGATACGGCTGTTCCTCATATTCGTGATTTTCTTAGAAAGATGGAGGATGTTGATTTTATTATAGATCAACGTTCAGAGAAGGACATAGATAAAGAAAAAGAGCATTGGCGATCACGCATGGTGAATGTGCCATTGGAATTTGAATACCCACCTTCTCTGCGTATTGGGCTAATCGAAATACTTGCCGAGATAGGTGGGCCAGAGGCTCAGGATGCTATTGCTGAAGTATTAACTAGTTCTGGAAGAGGATTTGAAGTTGCTTATTCAGCCAATAAACTTCGTTCCATGCTTGGCAAGGATGCATACCGCGATGAAGCTTTAAATGTCGCACATGATTTGCTCACCGATCCGATTGAGATAGTTGGAGGTAATAAATTTGATGCGGCCTCTAAACAATATCTTTTCATGGTGCTTAAAATGTATGGAGATAAAACTTTCGTCCAAACAGCTCAAGGCCAGCTCATAAACGAGGAGGGAAGGATCGATCGATCCGTGTTGAGCTATTTTGAAAATATCGGTGGCGGAAGAGCAATCGACGCCGTTGTTCAAGCAATGCAGAGCGGGCAGCTTAGAGAAAGTGATATGAGAGAAATGGCTAGAGTAGCTGTGCAGGGAGTCGGTCAAAATAATGTTCAGGCTGACTCATTGTTTCAAGACATCATGACAAGTGACCAGTACTCTCTTGATGTCAAGATGGAGACTATCCGCTCTATGGATAATAGTGAGGACCTTACTAATATGGACAAAAGCGAACAGGCGGCTGTACTTCAGTCTCGATTGGATCTGATGGATAGGATTCAACTTGGCGAAGACGATATTATGTCTCGAGCCAATGAAATTTACTCCGGTCGTATTGAGGCCAAGTTAGAGAATAGAGGTTTTGATGATGAAAGACGGTATGATGCTATGCATGCTGATTTTAGGAAAATCAACGAGCAGGTAAAACGGGAGCAGCGGTCCGTAGGCGGTACTCCAGTAAAAGCTCCGAGTGGTCCGACTATTATACCCGGTGGTTGAGATATTTAATTATTTTGATGATGGTTCCTAATGAAAGAATTCAATCTCAATTTATAGAGATACTTTGTTTAGTAATCGCTTTAGCTTTTGTTGCTGTTGGCTGCGGGAAAGCGCCATCATCTTCTTTAGATGCCGATTCTTCGCAATCCCAGCGGGAACAGCGATTGAAGCGCGAATTGGCTAGTCTTCAGAAACGGTATAAGAGTTCCCAAGCCCGACTTGAGTCATTGCAGCGTCAATTTGATAGTGGTGATTCTGGGCCTTTAACAAGTTTCATGCCTGTGCCTGATATTCTTGATGAGATGTTTGATTTTCGTACTGGATCAAAGAATCGTCGATCTCATTCACGACGTCTCAATTTTTTACTAGAAAGTCTGATCCGACAGGGCGATATCGCCGTGCCGCATATAAGAGAGTTTTTAAACAGAATGGAAGATGTTGATTATGCGATACGCCGAGAGGGAGAAAAAGATGAGGAGTATGAAAAGCGTTACCGTAATTTTCGCGCGACATTAAATTTTTCGCAGCCACCTAGCATGCGTATTGCATTGATAGATGTTCTTGCCGAGATCGGTGGCTCATCAGCCGAATCAACTCTTGTGGAAGTACTTTCTACTACCGGACGAGGATTCGAGGTCGCTTATACAGCCAAGGCTCTGCAAGGTATGTTAGGTAAAGCTGCCTATAGCAAGGAAGTGTTAGCCGTTGCGCATGAATTATTGATTGATCCAGTATCAGTATCCAATGGTAATCATTTTGATCGTGTTTCGAAAAATTATCTTTTCATGGTGTTGGACATGTATAATGACCAGACGTTTGTTCAGGTTGCGCAGGGAATGTTTATTAATGATGATGGTCGGATTGACCGCACGATATTGAACTACTTTGACAATACTGGGAAAGATCAATCGCTAGATGCTATAGTGCAGGCCTTTCGCAGTGGTCGTGTTCATGAAAGTGACATGGATAATCTAGCTGCTTCAGCTACAAAGTATGTTGGGAAAAATCCGCAAGCTAACCAGTTGTTTCGAGATATTATTACTAATGACCAGTATAATTTAGAAACCAAGCGTGATGCCATCCAAAGTTTGATTAGTAGTGATGGCGATGTTAATACGCCTGGTGTTCCTCCCGATCTTCTGCAGGCGCGGTTGGATTTAATCAGCTCCATTCAATTTGATGAATCAGACATGATGGGAAGGGGGATGAAGCTATTAGGGCTGCAGATAGAATACAAACTTTCAGGAGACAGAGGAGCTGAGCGAAAGGCGCAAGAAGAGGCGCGACGCATTTTTGGTGAACTTGAAAAGCGAGAAAGAAATGCAAAGCGGTCTGGGAGGCCTAATACTTTGAATAAATCTCAGCCAACAATTGTCCCTGCTCAATAAGGCGAAGAATCGTCTTGCTTTACCTTTAATAACTTCAGAAACCTTCTTGTTCATGCGCCTCTCTAAGTGCTAATACGTTTGATGTTAAATACTTCAATTACTAGTGAACAAAGGAAATTAATAATCGTACTGTCGGTTTTTTGGGGGACTTTGTTTGGGTCGCTTGGCATTTTCTTTCCATATTACTCACTTTATTTGAAACAGGAATTGAATCTGACTGGGCAGCAGGTTGGCATTGCTATGGGGATATTTTACTTAGTGGGTTTGATTAGTCAGCCGGCCTGGGGTTATCTAGCAGATCGTACAGGTGCCCGTAAAATTATTCTTATCATTCTTTCACTTGGGATGGTGTTTGGATTTGTTGCGTTTTGGTATGTGGAAAAATATGCTATATTATTAATTGTTTCTGCTTGTTTTGCAGCATTTTATACGAGTTTGATTCCGCAGGGGATGGCGCTTGGTCTTAGCCTTTTGTATCGTTCAAATAATTCGCACTTTGAGTTTGTTCGTGCATTCGGATCGTTAGGCTTTTTAGTTACTTGTTTTGGTTTTCCTTATTTTTTGAAGATAATGGCTCGGGGCTCCGGAGATACTGAGTTAGGACTTTTGTTTCCATGTTCGGCGGCAATCATTTTGATAACTGCGCTTAGCGTTTTGTTTATTCCAAACCAAAATGAAATTTGTGAGAAAGCTGAGCCAGGATCCTGGAAGCGTTTGTTTAGTGACGGTAGATTCATCCGATTTTTTATATATGTTTTTCTCGCGAATTTTATGCTGGATGGGCCCATGTTTATGTTTCCCATTTTTGTCGAATCTGTCGCACCAGATGACCCAATTGGCACACTGAAATGGCTTTGGCTTATTATGCTTGTGCCAGAGATTATGATTATTGCTATGGCTGGTCACATTCGCCGTCGGATAGGGGTTCGTTTATTGATGTTTACTGGGCTGGGAGCTGGCGGTGTTAAATGGGTCATCTGCGGTTTTTGGGGTGAGAACTTGACTATACTTCACGGTGCGATGTTTATTCACAGCTTTTATGTTGTAGGGGCATTAGTGGCAATGCCATTGTACGTGAACTATCTTATTCCAAGTGAGTTGCGTTCTACCGGTCAGGGTTTAGCAACAATGATTAGTTCAAGCCTAGGAGGAGGTATTTGTTCTAATTACGCTGCTGGCTGGTTGATTGACTATGTTGGTCCTGCAGCTCCTCAAATGTATGGAGGAATGGGTGCACTGGTTCTACTTTGTGTTGCACCATTTTTCGTGCCAAGAGTGACATCTCGAAAACCAGAGGAACTATAACTTTTCCAACATTCGATTTAATTCGTTGGCAGTGTTATAAAAATGAGGTGAAACTCTGATTAATTCAGAGCCGTCTCTCATGAAACGGAGAGACACTTTTATTCCTGCTGTTTCAAGTTCTTTTGCAAGCTGCGACATATTCTTACCTGGTTTGTAAAATGTAACGATACCGCTAGCGTTTTCGAGATCTGAATCGGAGTTCAATACTTGGTAGCCTTTATCTAATAGTTCCGGGATAATTTGGCTACGCTTGGCTAATAGGTCGGTTGCTATGTTGTTTATGCCTAAGTCATTCAACATTACGAGCGATGCATGATGCCCAGCTATACCAAGTAAGTTTGCGGTACCAGCTTCATAACGTCTACTATCGGGCTTATAGTTTAAAGTGTCTTGTGCGATAAAGTCTGGGCAAAGAAGGTTGTGCCAACCTTGTACAATTGGCTTGAGTTGTTCCTGTGTTTCATGTCTGACGTAAAGTATGCCAGATGCACAGGGCCCGAGCATCCATTTGTGAGCGTCTGCGGCTAGAAAATCGACGTGTTCAATTGATGTTGGGAAGGCTCCAACAGTTTGAATGCCGTCAACACAGAACAATATACCACGAGATCTAAGTTCACGGCCAATAGCATCAATATTGATACGATATCCGGAAACATAGTGGCACGAAGCTAATGCTGCCATTCGAGTTTTTGAATCAATTAGTTTAAAAACATCATCAGGTTCAATGCGTCCTGGTTCAAGAGGCTTCAAGTGTTTTAGTGTAACACCTTTTTCTTCAAGTGCCATCCAAGGATAAACGTTTGAAGGGTAATCATCTGCGTGAATTATTATGTTATCTCCTGATTGCCAGTTGATGCCTTGAGCAATAAAACTTAAGCCCAAAGAAGTAGGGCCGATGAGCGCAATTTCTTTCATGTTTGCCCCAATTAGTTTTGCAGCTTGTTCACGGGTATTACGAAGTAGGTTAGGAGGCATAAAATCCTCCTGATCTCCTTCAACGCATGCTGTTGCATAATTTGAAATCGCGTTTCTTGCGCAGTGGGGTAATGGGCAAACTGCAGCATGCGAAAGATAAATGGTTTTCTCTGCTACCGGGAATTCTGCCAGGCGTATTGATTCATCAGACTGAATTTGTTCAATGGTCATCTCACCTGTTTAAAGGTAAATTAGCGTATAACCAATGCGCAGTTTTCACGTGAATCTTGCTCAAGGCAATTCCGGAGGTAGGAGACAATTTGATCATGCATCCATCTGCACCTGTCGCACCAACGTTCGGCCCCAACAATACGTTTTACGCATTCACGGGTGCCATTAAACTGAATTAGGTTTGGAGATTTACGCAGACTCCTTCTAACTTCATGACGAAGTTGCTGAAAGAAGAACAATTCATATTGTTGTCCCGAAGTTTCTCGAGCTAGTCTTGCCATGTCAGTTTCTTCCACGCGAAGATTAATTCGAGGATCTTCATCAAAAACAACATCGAACCCGAAACCTTGCAAGACCTTGCCGAGTGCACTGGAGAATTGATCCACTGATACGCTGGACTCCCAGTGTTCTTCCCGAAAATAATGTACAACTGCCTTAAGAGCCTCTTGAATTGTTTGTGGCTCAATAAGATTGAGGGTTTCTCCAAGTAGCTCTTCTGTAATGGCTTCAGCGGAGCATGGCAGCAGCTCTCCTGAAGACATTCTAAAAACCAGGTAGTTGGATTGTAGCTGTATCATCCCTTTCTTCAAATCGTTGTACGGCTTTAAGAAATTCTGCCGCATTATCAAAACGCCAGTATACACTTGCGAATCGCACATAGGCTACACCATCTAACTCTTTGAGTTTCTGCATTACCTTACGGCCTATTACATTGGAGGGTACTTCGCCATCGACTTCGTCGTATAATTCATCAACAACTTCTCGAATCATTTCCTCGATAGCTTTTGCACTGATTGGTCGCTTTTCGCAGGCGACATTAATTCCAGTTTCCAACTTTTCCCTGGAGAACTTTTCCCTGTTTCCGTCATCCTTGACGACCATTAGGATTCCCCGCTCAATCTCTTCGTAGGTTGTAAATCTTTGAGTGCACTCAAGGCATTGCCGTCTGCGCCTAATAGCAAGGCCATCCTTAGAGGATCGGGAGTCGATCACCTTGTCATCAACACAACCACATTTGGGGCATCTCATAATATCGGCCTCATACAACAAAATGTAGCCACCGAAGGAAAGTACACTACATGTTGTGTGTCAATACCTCTTAGCAGGTTTTTATTGATAAGTTGTTCACTACGTTTTGCAATGGAGCTGGACAGTATGCCTAACATGGGGAATCTTTAGCTCCCGAAATATAGTTATATTTAAAGCTATGAAGTTATTAATACGTTTCATTCTAGTGGTTGTTTTATTTTTTGGAGTCAAGTTGGCAGCAGCTCCGGGTAAAATTCATATAGTTTTTCTTAGCGGTGAGTCTCTTTACGGGTCTGAAATGACTCTTCCGAAATATGCTGAGGGATTGGAAAGCAAGTATGATGGGTATAAATGCACGGTCCTTACACGCACTGATAAAGATAAGTTTTTGAATCTAGACATACTTGATCAAGCGGACTTAGTTGTCTTTTTTATGCGCCGAATGACACTTCCTGCAGATCAACTTGGCCAAGTTAAGCGATATATAGAAAGTGGTAGGCCGATTATAGGTTTACGTACGGCAAGTCATGCTATGCAAAACTGGCTTGCTTTTGATAAACTTGTTTTAGGTGGAAATTATAGTGGTCATTACAAGAATGAATTAATTGGGAAAGCATTGATTCATTCTGATGCAAAGGAGCATCCCATTTTAAACAAATTAGTAAGTAAATTTAATATGGGAGGTTCTTTGTATAAGAATACCCCATTAGCCGAGAAAGCAACAGTACTTATTAATGGGAAGGTTGACGGTCACCCCGCAGAGCCAGTGGCATGGACTCATACTTACAAGGGCAATCGAACTTTTTATACTTCACTTGGGCATCAAGAGGATTTTAAGAATCCAAATTTTATTAATTTAATTAATAATGCCATTGAATGGTGTTTAGGTAATCCGGATAGATCAGTTGATGCATCAGCAGAGCTTGCTGCTAAGTATGGAATTGAATCCGGTAAGCCATTTCGTATTGGTGTAGCATTATTTGAAAAACTACTGAAAACGGGAAAAATGGAGTTGCTAGATGTTCGAACTGCAAC
>JAYZHR010000102.1:0-28844 GCA_036166355.1 Verrucomicrobiota bacterium
GCAGTACGTCCCATCGACCTAACATTTTCTTCATTAAAACGAATACTTAAGCCGGCGTTAGTGATCAAAACCACTTCATCGTGACCAGTTGTAAGTTTCACTGTGATAAGGCGATCTCCTTCTTTAATCCCAATGGCATTTATGCCATTACGACGTACGTTAGAATAAGCCTCGAGCGCCGTTTTCTTCACTGTTCCGCTCTCAGTGGCGAAAAAGAGGAATTTATCCTGCTTCCATGTCACATTGTCCTTGTTTTCATCAAGCTGAGACTCAACGCGAATAAGTGCAGCAATTTTTTCATCGGACTGTAGTTCTAACAGGTTTGCAATGTTTCTTCCCTTGGCCGCCCGGCCCATATCAGGAATCTCATGAACTCGGCGCACATATACACGCCCAGTGTTCGTAAAAAACATTAAGTAATCGTGAGTACTAGCCGTAAACAAATGCTCAATAAAGTCCTCAGATTCACCCTGCACAACAGAATCTTTAGTCCCCATTCCAATCACACCTTTACCCCCTCGACGCTGCGCACGATATGAACTTACATTTGTTCGCTTAACCAAACCATTATGAGTAAGTGTAATAATAACACCTTCGTTAGCAATGAGATCTTCAATTGCCATGTCGCCTTCATCAGGCACGAGATCTGTTCGACGTGGAGTAGCATACTTTTCCTTAATATTTGTAAGTTCATCTTTTATGATGGTAAGAACACGTTCCTCCCTGGCTAAAATATCCATCAGATCCTCGATCTTGACGAGCAACTCATCATATTCAGCCTTAATTTTGCCCTGTTCAAGACCTGTAAGCTGGTAGAGTCGTAAATCGAGAATGGAATTAACCTGAGCCTCACTTAAAATATAATAGCCACCCTTGATTCGTTCCGGTTTTCGAACTTTAACTCCCCACTTCTTCAACGCTTTCTCAGGAAATTCAAATGCAAGTAACTTTACACGAGCTTCCTCACGATTTTTTGAATTCCTGATAATTCTTATAAATTCATCAAGATTCGCCAGTGCGCAAAGATAACCTTCAAGGGTCTCAGCTCGAGCTTCAGCCTTGTCCAACTCAAAACGTGTACGGCGAAGCACAACTTCTCGACGATGCTCAATGTATGCGTTGATCAGCTCTTTAAGATTCATCGTCTTCGGACGACCATGATCAATCGCCAGCATATTCACACTGAATGATGTCGCAAGCTGTGTGAACTTATAGAGCTTATTGATAACTACCTTTGGAACTGCATCACGCTTAAGCTCAATGACAACACGAGTGTTTTCATCCGACTCATCGCGCACAGCTGAAATATCTGTAATTGTTTTTTCATTCGTTAAAGAAGCAATCTTCTCTACCAGAGTAGCACGATTAACCATGTAAGGGATCTCAGTGATAACAATTTGCTCCCGATTTCCTTTAAGCTGCTCAACCCCAACGCGGCCACGCTGTTTGATACTTCCTCTTCCTGTTTTGAAATAATCTCGAATAGGATCAAGACCAACCGCCAAGCAACCAGTCGGAAAATCCGGACCCTTTACATGCTGCATCAACCCATCAATGCTTATCTCCGGATCTTCGATCTGCGCACAAATACCATCGATAATTTCACCAAGATTGTGAGGAGGAATGCTAGTAGCCATACCAACCGCAATACCCGTTCCCCCATTGATCAGCAGGTTAGGAAAAGCGGACGGAAAAACGGTAGGCTCCTGTCTGGTTTCATCGTAATTAGGCACCCAATCGACTGTATCCTTGTCCATGTCGATCATCAGCGAATGACCAAGATGTGTTAGCCGAGCCTCGGTATATCGCATCGCAGCCGGAGGATCCCCCTCTACAGATCCAAAATTCCCTTGACCCTGAACAAGCGTACTACGCATAGACCATGGTTGTGCCATGTTTACGAGCGTCGGATAAATAGTTGCCTCCCCATGCGGATGATAATTACCACTAGTATCTCCACATATTTTGGCGCACTTACGATAGTGTCGTCCCGGCCCGAGATTCAGGTCATGCATTGCTAAGAGAATACGGCGCTGGGACGGCTTTAGCCCGTCCCGAGCATCGGGCAATGCACGCGAAATAATGACCGACATAGAGTAGTCCAGAAACGAATTCTTTATCTCATCTGCTACATTGATCTTTTTAATTTTTTCAGTAGAAGCAAACAAAGGTGTATTGCTTGCTGGTAATGGATCGTTGTCCTTGGAATCTGCCATGAATCTATAAATTAACTATGGATTAAATATCAAGGTTACGAACATTGAGTGCGTTTTCCTGAATAAAATGTCGGCGCGGCTCAACCTCTTCTCCCATCAGTTTGCTAAACATATCATCCGCTTCAACTGCATCCGATTCCTCTACCCTTAGTAACTTTCGAGTCTCAGGCGACATAGTAGTCTCGTAAAGCTCCTTAGGATTCATTTCACCAAGCCCCTTAAACCTTTGGATCTGGATTCCTTTCCGTCCTACATCCACTACAGCTTCAAGAATCTCGGAAATAGAAAAAAGCCTCCGAGCATTTGCACTATCACCCTCCCCCTGAATAATCTCAAATAATGGTTCATCTTGCGCAGAGTAATGATCTACACTTAAACCCTTTCGATTAAGTTTAGATAGGATATCCTCTATCGCGGTGTGTTCATGTAACTCAACATGACGAGCGCGACGGCGGGGCCCTTCCTTTTTCTTAGACTTTCGACCACTCTTAACCTGATCTTCATCCTCGACATCAGGCTCATCTCCCTCATCAAGATCCTCCCCAAACAGTCAAAGATCGGGATTATCCTTACCAAACTTGGCTAATGCCTTTTCACTTTGAAAATAGTGTACTACCTCGTCGTTCCCTTCCCAGATTTTGACCATATGGCTCGGCAGCGTTTTCTTCTTGGCATCCCGCTGCTCAAGATATTCAGTGAAATTGCCACCATGCCGCATTATGGCACCTGCAAACTTATCAAGCGATTGCAATAACTCGAGAATTTCAGCCAACTGCTTTTTGGCAATCTCCTTGTCGTTTTCTAGACTTCGCAGGCGCACATCCTCCGAACCAAGATCGAGAAGCATTTTTGTCATCTGCGCGTCATCGTCTATGTACTCAACCCTCTTTTTACGTGTCACCTTGTATAGAGGCGGCTGTGCAATATAAACATAGCCTTGCTTCAACAACTCTGGCATCTGTCGATATATAAACGTTAGCAAAAGTGTTCTGATGTGCGAACCGTCCACGTCGGCATCCGTCATAATGATAATCTTATGATAACGCAGCTTTTCGATGTTAAATGCCCCTTCATCCTTACTCCCGCCTTCATCCTCATCTTTGCTATTACCAGAACCTATTCCTGTCCCAATAGCAGTGATCATGGTGCGAATCTCACGGTTCTCAAGCACCTTGTCTAATCGAGCCTTTTCTACGTTAATAAGCTTACCACGAATCGGCAAAATAGCCTGGAACTTGCGGTCTCGCCCTTGCTTTGCTGATCCGCCTGCTGAATCACCCTCCACTATGTAAAGCTCTGTATTTACCGGATCACGATCAGAACAATCTGCTAACTTGCCGGGAAGACCACCACCTGTCATTGCGGTCTTTCGCACAGTATCTCGTGCTTTGCGAGCTGCCTCCCTCGCACGGGCTGCTGTAAGACACTTATCGACAATTTTTTTGCCCAACGACGGTGTACCATCAAAATAAGCCATTAGCCCCTCATAAACGATCGATGACACCACCCCCTCTACCTCAGCGTTAACAAGCTTAACTTTAGTCTGCGACTCAAACCTCGGATTCGGCAACTTAACACTAAGTATGCATATCAACCCCTCACGAACATCGTCACCTGATAGGCTCGGGTCCTTATCCTTCAAAAGTTTGTTAGCTTTCGCATATTGATTCACTGCACGAGTTAACGCAGTACGGAAACCAGTTAAGTGTGTGCCTCCATCTGAATTGGGTATTGAATTAGCAAAACAAAGAATTTGATCATTGTAACTCGAGTTATACTGCATCACACAATCTACAATGATTTCTTCTTTGGTAGAGTGAAATGCGATCGGCTTGGAATGAATGACTTGCTTATTTTCGCCGATTTGTTTGACGAACTGAACTATGCCATCTTTGTAGAAGAATGTTTCACTTTTACCGTCTTCACGCTCATCAGTGAGCACAATAGTGATTCCTGGATTCAAAAATGCCAGCTCACGAAGTCGGTGATGAAGAATCTCGAACT
Organism: Verrucomicrobiota bacterium; assembly: GCA_036166355.1. Classification (GTDB taxonomy): domain Bacteria; phylum Verrucomicrobiota; class Verrucomicrobiia; order Limisphaerales; family UBA1096; genus UBA1096. Next base: position 4,221 of record JAYZHR010000102.1, read on the forward strand.
TGTATTCAGTCGTAACCGTAAAAATCTCCGGATCCGGAAGGAAAGTAATCTTGGTCCCTGTCTTTTTGGTCTTCCCGATGACCTCTAGTTTCTTAGTCGTCTTACCCTGCTCAAACTCTATATAGTTAACATTACCATCTCGATAGATCTCAGCTTTAAACCAAATCGAAAGCGCATTAACGCATTTAGCCCCCACACCATGCAAACCCCCAGAATATTTATAAGCTCCCTGCCCAAACTTGCCGCCAGCATGAAGATTAGTAAGCACCAACTCAACCGCAGGCATCTTGAATTTTTTGTGCATGTCTACAGGAATCCCTCGACCATCATCTTCCACTGAGACCGAGCCATCCACATGAATCGCAACTTTGATTTTGTCACAGTGCCCTGCTAGGTGCTCATCGATGGAGTTGTCCAGAACCTCGTATACACAATGATGAAGCCCATTTTCGTCAGGATCACCAATATACATTCCTGGCCGCTTTCTTACGGCTTCCAGGCCTTCTAGTTTATCAATCTTGGTTGCGTCGTACCGGTCGGCACTAGCTGTTTCTTTAGGCACTTTAATTTATCTATCGGGATTAAATAACAGGAACAAACTGGCCGAAAAAATCATCAACTTAGACTCTCCCTGTAAACAAATATTTATTACACAAAACACACCATTTTCACAATACCTAAATCCAATATTCAAAAACAATTATTATGCAATATATTGCGATATTTGATGCATAATAAGCACAATATACTGTGCTTTAAGCTAAATATATAATAATTGCATTAAGGCTTTTGATAAATAAACCAAACTAGACCTCTGAATATTAAGGAAAAAGTCTGAAAAAGTGGCTTTATTGGTAATTTAAGATCTTTTTAAACAAGCCTGAAAGGCTTTGATAATAGAAAATTAATTCGACTTTGAAATAACTATAAACCAAGCAGAATCGCCAGTGGATTTTCCAGCAAGAACCATATAACTTCCACTACGAAGCCTTTGAGTCTTTTGTAGTAACATTTTACCTCCGCTAAAAAGACTCACAGAAATATTCCCATTCTTTCTATTACTAACTTTGATAGACGCATTTTTACTGAGTTTAGTGGTTTTCGTTTTACCGTCTTCAATGGTCAAATTCTTATTGGTGAGCTCATAGTAGTTACTCCATTTAAACACTTTTGAGAGTCGTTTACGAATAGACTCAGATACTTTTTTGGAGCCTTCTTGCTGCTTGCTTGTTCCTAGGACAAGCTTGGAACTAAGTGTGATCGAGTCAGCCTTAAGGGAAACAATGCCGCTATCAATTAACAACAAAATCGCTAATGAAATCGTAATCCGACTCAATCCATATTTAATCAAAACCGCCATCACAAGAAAAGTTATTAAGCTCAAGAAAACACTTAATCAAGCCATAGTTCCATATAGTCATTCTGTATATCCATCGAGTAATCAAGCCATACAATGCTCATAGAATCATCATCGGAATTAAAAGTCATTACATCGATTTCATCACTTGTGAGTTCCAATTCATGATCACTATTTAGTACAATTCCCAAATCTGGATCTGCAGGTTGTTGTACAACAAGAAACAGCACAACGCTGACACATCCCAATAAAGGAGCTAGCCAGCGAAAAAGTGGCTTAATTTCTGTTAAAAAGCCATCCGGAGGATTATTGGAAAGCTCTTTTTTAACGATACCCTGAACAATTTTGGTCCAATAAAAATCACCAGTGGCAGGCAAGGCATAAGGAACCTCATTCTCAGAGATTAGATCCCGGATTTGCATTAGTCTTTCATGGACAATCTTCAATTCAGGATCGCTCTCAATTTGCTCTCGTAATTGGCCTGCCTCAAGCTCAGTCAACTCATCGTCTACTAATGCTTGAATCTTAAGTTCTATCTCGTTCTTTTTCATTCAATTAATCCTTCCCGCTTTAATGCTTCGCCAAGTAATGCTGCCATTTTTTTTCTGGCATAAAAAAGCCGCGACATCACAGTCCCTATTGAAGTACCCATTTGATCAGCAATTTCCTTGTACTCAAGTTGCTCATATTCGAAGAGTACAAGTACGGTCCGGTGATTATCTGAAAGCTTAGCCATGGCCTCATCAATTCTCTCTCTCAGTTCCTTTCGATTAAGCTTAGCCATTGGATCGACATCGGGTATCTCCATACGGGTTTCGACTGAACCGGTGGATTCCTCGATTTCCTCAATAGAATCTATCCGCACCCGTTTTTGTCGGCGCAACTCATCGAGGCAAAGGTTTGTAACTATCCGGTTTAACCATGTAGCAAAACTGGCATCACCATGAAACTGAGCTAGACGCTGCCACGCCTTAACCCAAGCATTCTGAGAAAGATCTAGCGCTAAATCCTCATTTCGCATGATACTATAAGCACGCGAATAGGCTCTTTCACCATAGCGGGAAACCAGCTCCTCAAAGGACTGCATATCACCGGACTTAGCCCAATCGACTAATCTCGGCTCATCTGCCGTTGAATAATCTGGCACTTCCCGCATCAAGGGACGCTCCAAATTGGAATCATATTCAAGCTAATTTAAAGTTTACCTTTGGTGCTTGGAATTTGACCAGCAATGCGCGGGTCTAACTGACAGGCAAAATCAGCCGCTCTAGCAAAAGCCTTGAATAAACCTTCAACTATATGATGGGGTTCATCTCCATACAAAAGCTCCAAGTGAAGGTTACAGCGAGCATCATTAGTGAAAGCCTGAAAAAACTCCTTAGCGAGGCCAAACCGAAACATCGAAGACATATCCTGCGTCTTATCCGTATCATTAATACCTTTCTGATGATATTTAGAAAGCCCTCTCCACACAAGGTGTGGCCGATTACTAAAATCAATCACACAACGTGTTAGACACTCGTCCATTGGCACATAAGATTCGCCGGTGAAAGGATTCCGAGGATCAAAACCTGTACCATAACGCTTAACCCCTTTCTTATCTCCTAAAGCCTCACTAAACGCTTGACCCAGCGCGATACCGGAATCCTCGACTGTATGATGGTGATCAACGCCAATATCTCCATTACAACGCAGATTCAAATCCACTGTAGCATGTTTGGCAAAAAGCGTAAGCATGTGGTCAAAAAACGGAATGCCCGTAGCAATCTTTGATTTACCCTTACCATCAATATTTAGGCTTAAACGTATTTTTGTCTCGCCGGTATCTCGTTTAATCTGTGCTTTACGTGACTGCATTACTTTCAGGAGTGTGGGCTAAATAGAGCGCTTGGCCAAGCGCTGCCTTATTGGTCGAGTGATGCTAAGTATCGTTCAGCATCAATCGCTGCAGCGCAACCTTGGCCGGCAGCTGTAATCGCCTGACGATAAACATGATCAGAACAATCGCCCGCAACATACACCCCGGTCACATTGGTTTCCTGACCTCGTTTAGGCAAAATATATCCTGCATCATCCATATCAATAACTCCCTTAAAGAGTTGAGTATTAGGCACATGTCCAATTGCTATAAACAAGCCGGCGCAATCTATCGTTGTCTCCTCATTCGTTTTATTGTTACGAACCTTCACGCCAGTGACCTTGTCTTGTTCAATATCCATCACCTCAATTACTTCAGAATTCCAAACGGGCTCAATTTTTTCATGGTTCAAAGTCCGCTCAGCCATAATTTTGGAGGCACGCAACTCATCACGCCTATGCACCAAATAAACTTTAGACGCAAATCTCGTTAAGTAAGTTGCCTCTTCACAAGCAGAATCACCACCCCCAACCACAACAAGCGGCTGGTCACGAAACATCGGAAGAGCCCCATCACAAGTAGCACAATAGGTAACACCCTTCTTCTCGAGCTTGGCTTCACTCGACAAACCAAGATGACGATGACCCGCACCGCTAGCGATGATGACTGTCTGTGTTTCAACCTCTTTACCATCAACTGAAAGCTTTAAGGGCTGATCATTAAAATCAATCGATTCTACTGTACTGCCAAACTGAATCTTCGCCCCAAAACGTTCCGCCTGTTGTTGCATCTCTATCATTAAATCAGTGCCATCAACGCCCTTAGAAAAACCAGGGAAATTTTCGACAATACTAGTTGTAGTAAGCAACCCGCCTGGCATAGCTCCGGTAAGAACTAACGGCTCAAGATTTGCACGAGCTGTATAAATGGCGGAAGTCAATCCGGCACAGCCAGATCCTATAATGACTACTTTCTCCATAAAGAGGAGAGACCGTAAAAGCACAGTGACCTAATGGCAAGTCAAGCTGACATGAGGAATAAATTACAGCCCTATGATCCCCTTAACAGCATCCAGATCTGGCGCAACGACAGTTGGACTAAAACCAGACTCATTAATTGCATTATCAGGATCCTTTAGGCCGTGTCCTGTTAATGTTACTACAATTTTACTACCCTCTGGAATTTTGCCACTAATCAAACATTCTTTTAATCCTGCTAAAGGCGCAGCACAAGCTGGCTCAGCAAATATTCCCTCTGTTTGAGCCAACTGCTTATAAGCAAAAAGTATTTCTTGATCTGTTACCTTGCCGATATGGCCATTGGATTCTTCTACTGCATTATTAGCTCCAGCCCAGCTGGCTGGGTTTCCAATTCGTATTGCACTGGCTACAGTCTGTGGGTCATTAATCGGAAATCCATCAACTATTGGAGCTGAATTCGCCGCTTGAAAACCAAACATTCTCGGCTTTGAAGATGAAATGCCCAGATCAAAATATTCCTTATATCCTTTCCAATATGCAGTAATATTGCCCGCATTACCAACGGGCAAAAAGTGGAAATCAGGCGCCTGGGCTAGTTGATCAACCACCTCAAATGAAGCTGTCTTTTGCCCTTCGATTCGAACCGGATTCACGCTGTTTACTACCTCCACTTGGCCGGTTTCACCCAGCTCTCGCACAATCCTTAACGCATCATCAAAATTACCTTCCACCGAAATAGTCGTCGCACCATACATTAAGGCCTGCGCCAGTTTACCAAGTGCAATTTTTCCATTTGGCAAAAGTACAACACACTTTAGACCGGCACGCGCAGCATATGCGGCAGCTGAAGCGGATGTATTACCAGTGCTTGCGCAAACTACAACTTCAGCCCCACGCTCCTTCGCTTTAGAAACAGCCATTGTCATACCGCGATCTTTAAAGGATGCCGTCGGATTGAGCCCCTCATACTTTAGATATAAATCTATATCTCCTCCAATTTCACGAGCAAGACGATCTGCCCTTATTAGGGGAGTATTACCCTCAAGCAAAGTCACTATCGGAGTACTCTCGTTTACAGGCAAATGATCAGCATAGCGACTAATCAAGCCAGGCCAAACAGATGAATTATGTGGAATTTGTTTACTCAAGTCAGGTTAAGAACTAATCAAAATTTTCAACACGAATCATAGTGGGTTTAGCCTTTACGGCAGAAAGCCGAGTAATACGCTTTAGAGCCTTTTGCATCGCAGCATCAGAGGCATCATGCAACATCATTATCAACGGAACACTTTCCCCAACATGTCCCTCAGGCTGAAATACAGAACAAATTCCAATCTTTGCTTCACCAAGAATTGCTGCAATACGAGCCAATGTGCCAGGTCGGTCAATCACACTTAGACGCAAATAAAATGGTGTGACCGACTCAGCAATCGGCAACACAGTCCCTTTTTGATCATGGGGCACAAATGGAGGAACTCTTCCCATACTACCGTTTTTCAGGTCTAACGCTGCATCCGCCAAATCACTCAAAACCGCACTAGCAGTGGCATCCGCACCAGCTCCCTGACCGTAGTGCAGGGTATCTCCAACAATGTCTCCACGAACAAGTATCGCATTATACACTCCACTCACATTAGCAAGTACATGCTTCTCTGGAACCAGTGCAGGATGAACAACAATCTGCACTTTATTACTAATCTTTTTAACGATACCCAAAAGCTTAATACAATAACCCATATGACGAGCAAATTCTATGTCTAGGGTTGTAATATGCCGTATGCCTTCAACAAAGATTTGGCTGGGTTTAATCCAAAAACCGTGTGCTAACGAAGCTAGTATCCCAACCTTATGCTGAGCATCAAAACCATCTACATCCAGTGACGGTTCAGCCTCAGCATAACCCAACCTCTGGGCATCTAGCAGAATATCTTCAAAATCCCTCCTCTCTAGCTCCATCTGAGTAAGGATGTAATTGCAGGTCCCATTAAGAATACCATACAACCTCTGAATACGATTCCCGCTCAATCCCTCCCTCAGTGATTTTATAATTGGAATACCACCAGCAACAGCGGCCTCGTAGTAAAGGTTACCACCATTTTTTTCGACCAAATTAAAAATTGATTCTCCATAAGCAGAAATTAATGCTTTGTTGGCTGTAACTACCGGCTTTCCCAATTTTAAGGCTTCATTAACAACCTTACGGGCAACAGTGGTTCCTCCCATCAATTCAACTACAACATCTATCTTCGGATCACGAACCAAAGACTCCCAATCATTTGAAACTAAACGCTTAGGCAATCTAGCTGCCCGCGCCTTTCTGGGGTTACGCACAGCAACTCTTTCCAGCGAAAGTTTCACACCAAGACGAGATCCCATCAGTGCACCATTACGAGCTAAAGCCTGAACAACGCCAGTACCGACGGTCCCGCAGCCAACCAATCCTATAGTTACCTTTCGCATTTCAGGCGCGGAGAGAGTGCCGGGAAAGCCCAATTGGCTCAAATTATTTTTACACAATTCCCTTATTCCCAAACTATATGCTAGGAAAATGCTTTCCCAACTCGACGACTTGCCTACGATGCGCAGCCCTGATTTAAATGAAAATTTTAGTTATTGGTGGAGGCGGCAGAGAACACGCCCTTGTTTGGAAACTAGCGCAATCTCCGCGCTCAACACAAATATGGTGCGCCCCAGGGAATGCCGGAATCGCAAACGAAACGCTCAAATCAAACGATTCAAAAGTAGAATGCGTTAATATTGGAGCTGAAGATCTAGATTCACTTTTAGATTTTGCCCGCGACAATGAGGCAGATCTTACTATTGTAGGCCCTGATAATCCTCTGGCCATGGGGATCGTTGATAAATTCCAAACCAATGGACTCCGAGCGTGGGGGCCTACGAAACAAGCTGCACAGTTCGAATCATCGAAGATTTTCTCACAAGAATTTATGGATCGGAATGGCGTCCCTACAATGAAGTCTGCATCATTCAAGGCACCATCCGATGCCAAGGTTTTTGCAGCTGAACTTGAAGGACGATGTGCGGTCAAGGCGGATGGACTGGCACTCGGCAAAGGTGTGCTTATTTGCAATAGTATCGATGAAGCAAATCTAGCAATAGAACAAATTATGACCGACCGGGCATTTGGCGACGCGGGATCCAGCGTGCTAGTTCAAGAATTAATTGCCGGAATGGAAGTTTCACTGCATGCACTCTGTGATGGAAAAACAGCTAAATTATTTCCCAGCTCACAGGACCACAAGCGCGCGCTAGATGATGACCTTGGCCTTAATACTGGAGGAATGGGAACATACTCACCAGTCCCCCTGTTGGACAAAGACAAACTTTACGAAATTGCAGACGCAGTTATCGAACCATGGCTAGCAGGCTGCATCCGAGAAGGCATTGATTTCCGAGGTATGATATATCCAGGAATCATGCTTACGGATAGCGGCCCAAAGGTTCTTGAGTTTAATGCCCGATTCGGTGATCCAGAGACACAAGTCTACCTGACCCGTCTCGAAAACGATCTAATCGACTTACTAGAAGCCAGCATCGATGGAACACTCGATAAACATGAACTACAATGGTCCAACCAATCGGCAGTATGTGTAGTGATTGCCTCAGGCGGGTATCCAGGCAGCTATGAAAAAGGAAAAATAATTAGCGGACTTGAGGCTGCTGATGCACTGCCTGGTGTCAAGGTATTCCATGCTGGCACCAAAATAGAAAACAACGCAATCGTGAATTCAGGGGGTCGAGTGCTTGGAGTTACAGCACTCGGCGACAATCTGCTGTCTGCCCGGAATCTCGCATACGAAGCGGTTGACAAAATTCAATTTGATGGGGCTTTCAGTCGTAAAGATATTGCCGCAAAGGCACTATGAGCATGTTTAGTTTAACCATCAAACAAGGAATATCTCACCTTCAGCCAACTCAGTTTTGAGTGGAATAAGGCTGGCTCCTACACATGGACCAGCAATACATAATCCAGTTTTCGGCTCGTAAAAAGCACCGTGAGTCTGGCATACAAAAAAACTGTCATCCTTGTTAAAAAATTGCCCATCACCATAATCAAGTGTAATCGGCAAATGACGACATAGATTCTCATAAGCCACAATATCCCCTTTAAAATTTGCGACGAAAGCATCAACAAGAACCCCATCACGCCTAAAGGAAAATCGCTTGGTTGCCCCTTCCGGCAATTCCACGAGTTTAGCGATTTTTTTGCGCATCAACCCTTGACCAAATTCTGCTCATTAACACTCTCGTTCAGACTCCCCCGCCGATACCCGCGGGTATCAAGTTCTACTTCAGTAAAGCCGACATCAAGAAAACTGCTCCTCACAGAAGTCATCCAGTCTTCAGTTAAAAAACGATCCATTTCCTCTGAACCAAGCTCAAGCCTTGCCATTGCGCCATCAGACAGTTCGTGATGCCGAACACGCACCTCTCTAAATTCGGCATCCCGCAAGATCCCCTCCGCTTTTTCAATCATCGCGAGTTTTTCAAGAGTGACCTCTTGCCCATATGGAATACGAGAACTCAAACACGGCATCTGGGGTTTATTTGCCGTTGGTAAACCCAACAATTTTGAACAAGCCCGGATATCAGCCTTGGTCATTCCCGCATCTTTCATAGGAGCACAAACCTTAAATTTTTTAGCCGCATTAGCACCGGGTCGATGATCGCCGATATCGCTAGAATTTTCGCCGTAGGCAACTACATTAAAATCACCTTCGACTGCAATCGCATCCATATGAACAAACAATTCGTGTTTGCAGAAATAACATCGATTAACCGGATTTTTAGTGTAATCAGAATTAACAAATTCCTGAGTTTTTACTATCTGTAATGAAAATCCATATTTTTCCGATATCTCCTGTGCCTCTCTTAATTCTCGCCTTGGCAAACTTGGGGAATCAGCAATCACCGCGAGAGCACGATCCCCTAAAACCTGATAAGCAACATAAGCTAATAACACAGAATCAACTCCTCCTGAATACGCAACTAGGCAGGAACCATAACCACGCAAAACTTCCCTGAGCTGATTCAACTTTACTTCACTCACTGCAAAAAAATGCCTTGAACATTCGTTAAAGTCCAGCAGCTAGGAAGTTCATAGCTAAAAACCTATAATTATTAAATCACATGAGTGACAGCTAGGACTTTACAATGTATTTTGGATACCTCTTTTGGATGAAGCTCCTCTTAATTGTTACATTGTTTTTGCTTGGTCAAGCGCTTACTAATGCAGAAGAGCTGCCTCGCTTAAACCAATACGCTTTGGTGAAGGGTCCAATCGTAATCGATGGGGTAACGGAAAACGCCTCTGGTTTAGCTTATCATCCAGAACGCGATAGTCTATTTGTCGTGCTCGACCAACCTCAAAGGGTTGTTGAGATTAACCTCGATGGATCATTCAAAAGAAAAATCAATTTAAATAAATTCCAAGATACCGAGGGCATCGTTTGGCTAACAACGAATCTTTTTGCAATAGTAGAAGAGGCGAGGGGCAACATCGTATTGACTGAACTCGAACCAGGCGACGGTGGAGTCAGTTGGAAAAAGTCGAAAAAACTGAAATTAAATATCCAAGTAAACTCACTAAACGGAATCGAGGGGCTTGCATACGATCCCATGACAAATCGTTTCTTCGTAGCCCGAGAAAAAGGCACCGTAGCTTTATTCAAGGTTATTCCCCCTCCAACCAATATTAAGGAGAATCCTACTTCAATACTTATGACCTTAGCCGGTCGAGGACTAAAAGATATCTCAGGGCTCCATTATGATGCACAGAACGAAAGGTTACTAATACTAAGCCACGAGTCCGCTTGCGTTGTCGAGGCGAACAAGTATGGCATCGAAAAAAGCCGATTGTCCTTGAAGAGTGGCGAAGCAGGACTAAAAGAAACTATACTTAAAGCAGAAGGCATCACACTAGACAAACGAGGAAGACTTTATATTGTCAGCGAGCCAAACCAATTGTTTGTCTTTGAGCACAAGAGTAAATAAGGCATCTTTACTCGAGTATCAGTGCTGCACTGGATTTAGACTTCAGATTCACTTTCAATACGCCATCTTCATAACGGGTTGAAATCAAAGCACCTAACTCCGACTCAACAAGCAAGCTAGGATCATTTTTATTTTTAATTTTCAGACGCAAAACTCTAGGTGATTTTGAAAAATTAAAAACCATAAGAGATCGACGATGTCTATCTTCTCTTATGTATGCTAACGTCATCGCTTGATCATCAGCGAGAACATATTCGATATTGCCAAATTTCAATTCTGAACGTTTTTTCCGAAGAGAAATAAGCACCTTGTAGTAAGATCTCAGTTTAGTATCAGGTGTCACAGGAATTGGATTATGTCGATTGCCGAGCGGATCAAATACCTGCGACCTATGGACCATATCACCCCAAATAACAGGCTTGCGACAATCAGGATCATCAGCACCCCACATGCCCAACTCGTCGCCACTCCAGATATGGGGAGCGCTAATGTAGGTGAATTGGTGTAATAACATCATTCGCATCTCACGAATAACCTCTGCATCTGGAGGCCCAAGATGAAGGTTTGTGTTTCCTCTAGCACCCATACGGTACTTATACTTCTGTTTATTTAGAAATGACGTGCTAAATCGTGGGCTATCGTGACTCGCAACAAGATTCATTAGATTCTGGGAAAGGGACGGGCTGTAACCTTTATAGACTCGATTCATTTCGGCAACAAATCCGGTTGGCTTTAAACCTCCATTTGCTTTAGCAAATAACATTCGAGCTGGCTTGTACCATTGATAATGCATAACCGAATCAAAAATATCTCCCTGTAAGAACGGCCTCGGATCCATCAATTCATCTGGCCACTTGGTCCACCAAGCTTCCCCAAGCAATAGCGCTTCCGGATTAATCGCTCGAACAAACTTTCTATATTCCCGCCAAAAACCTAGTGGCACATGCGAAGCAACATCGAGGCGAAATCCGTCCACTCCGTCACTTGAATCACCGTCACCATTGGGATCTAACCAACGCCTTGTCACATTAAATACATGCGACTTAACCTCGGGATGAAGGTTGCCATCAAAAACATGACCTTTTCTCTTATTGGAAACGTTAACTTTCTTGAGTTCAGGTAGGGTCTTAACACCAAGCCATCCCTGATAACGAAACTCATCTTCAGGTGTCTCAGGGTCATCAAATGATATGATTTCATACCAGTCCTTAAAACGACTCTTAGACTGATTCTTTTTAAGATCTTCCCATGCCCAAAAAGTTATTCCAGTATGATTCCACGAATAATCGATGATCAAGCGCATCCCTCGCCTATGAACTTCACTTATAAGCTTTAGAAACAATCGGTCAGCTGATGTCCATCGCCACGTAGAGGGCTCAAGAGGATCTTCATTTTCAATTATAATTGAATCTCCTTCAGGGTCAGGTCCAAAAGTACGGTCAATATGTCGATAATGACGGGCATCATACTTGTGAAGAGATGGCGAATCGTTAAGGGGATTGAAATAGATGGCAGTAATACCTAGGTCCTCTAAATAATCTAATTTATCTAAGACCCCCTGTAAATCACCGCCAAATCGTCGGGCTGCAGCAAGTCTATGGAAATCACCCCCTTCCGCCTTGGCCCAATTCTCCTGTTCATACCAATCTTGATGCCAAGGCGTTACCTGCCAATTTGCAGGAACATAACCAGGATAAGCTCCTTGCATGTATTCCGGACGTGGATCATTCGACAAATCACCGTTGCGAAACCGTTCAACAAAAATTTGATACCAGATTGCTTCTCGCGCCCAATCTGGAGCCTGATCAAAAGAAGCTGCTTTTCCCAAGACTTGACCAAATAAGAGAAAAGAAATGAACAAAAACAAATGATGATTGAATCGGTTCACCATCTGATCAATCGTTCATACGGTTGATAATTGACGTAGTTGATTTACCTGGAACAATTGGAATAATAATAATGCTTCCGCCTGACTCTTCTACGATCTTGCGCTCATCAGAGTCCAATGTTTCTAAGGTATAATCTCCACCTTTCACATAGACATCCGGTTTAGCCAAACGCAAAAAATTTACGGCATTTTTTTCCGGAAAAATCACCACTGCCCCCACAGATTCCAAAGCAGCTAAAACTAATGCCCTGTCTTCCTCTGGATTGATGGGGCGACTTGATCCTTTGAGCTTCCGCACAGAATCATCACTATTACACCCAACCAGCAATATATCCCCTTCTGCTGCTGCCTGCTCCAGATAAGTAACATGTCCTGCATGGAGCAGGTCAAAACAACCATTGGTTACCACTAGTTTACGATTAGTTCCCAAGAGTTGCTCTCGCCAAGCATGCAATTGCTCAAGCGACAAAATTTTCTCAAGAGCGTTCATCAGGGGATGAACCTACACGTACAGAGCTCAATAGCCAATACCTACGCTTCAATTGATCAACTTGAATTTTCTATTAAACAACAGCGCGGTTTTTGATATTGCCAAAAGCATTATAAAACAGGAGAAATCGCCGCGTGATTTCTCTAACTAAGCAAGTCAAAGAATTTGACTCTCTAGTTCAAAGTGGCGAACCAATATTGGCACTGGCTCCCATGCAGGATGTCACGGATCTCCCATTCTGGAAGGTAATCAATAAGCGCGGAGGAGCAGATATTTATTTTACTGAATACTTTCGTGTCCGGATTGGCTCAAGACTAGAAAAACCAATCCTACGAGCTATTACGGAAAATCCAACTAACCGACCTGTTGTTGCTCAAATGATTGGCAATAGCATTCCTGATCTGGTTCGAGCAGCAAAAGAATTGCAGCATTATCCAATAGCTGCAATTGATCTTAACCTCGGATGCCCCGCTCCTATTGTTTACAAAAAATGTGCAGGTGGTGGGCTTTTACGTGAGCCAGAACGCATCAATCGAATCCTCGGAACCTTACGTGAAGGAATCGAGAAACGGTTTACGGTCAAAACTCGCATCGGCTTCGATGACCCTAGTGAATTCGAAAAATTAATAACTATATTCGCAAAAAATAATCTCGATCTACTCACCGTCCATGGCAGAACGGTCAAGGAGATGTATCGAAGCCCTGTTCATTACGACTTAATTAAATTCGCAAATGAGGAAGTTGGCTGTCCAGTATTGGCCAACGGTAACATATACTCTGCAGCTAAGGCGAAGTCTGTATTACAAGAAACCAACGTAAGCGGACTAATGATAGGACGTGGAATTATTCGAAATCCTTGGATGTTCTCTCAAATAAAACAACATCTCAAAGGAGAAACTCTCGTTTTTCCAACAGGACAAGAAGTCCTCAAATATGTAGAGGAACTCTTCGAAATGACTGCTCCAGAAAACTACATCGAATTAAGTCAGGTGCAAAAAATGAAAAAGTATATGAACTACTTTGGGCTTGGAGTAGACGCTGATGGCCGGTTTCTTCACAGCATTCGTCGTGTAAGAACCAAGCTAGCGTTCTTTAATATTTGCCGAGAATACCTCGACCATAAAGAACACATGCCACTAGAGCCTTTCACCCCAAAACTTAACAACCGAGACATCGTTGCCGGATGCCATACCTAGAGTCATCTTCAAGTAATTCAATTAAAACACGATTGCGTGATGGTCTACTCGCCGATACATTGCCCCAGCTGCAATGACGCTGACCGAGAAAATAATGGCCCGAGCTGCGGGCAAAAGTGAATTAACTGCCGGAGAGAATGTCTGGGTAAAGGTTGACACCTTGATGACCCACGACGTTTGCGGCCCAGGAACAATCGGTGTTTTTAAACGCGAATTTGGTGAAAAAGCAAAGGTTTGGGATCCAAAAAAAATAGTGATTATTCCGGATCATTACATTTTCACCTCTGATTCACTATCAAATCGAAATGTAGATATCCTCCGCGAATTCTCAAAGGAACAAGGCCTTCCATATTTCTATGACGTCATTGACGATCAAAATGGCAACTGGAAATTTGACTCTTCACAGGGATTATTAAAGCGACAGTACGGCTCACGTTATGCAGGGGTATGCCATGCTGCTTTGCCACAAAAGGGACATTTACGTCCCGGTGAGATATTATTCGGAACTGACTCACACACATGTATGGCTGGAGCATTCAACCAATTTGCAACTGGAATAGGCAATACAGATGCTGGTTTCGTCATGGGAACCGGCAAACTATTAATCAAGGTTCCAGAAACGATGCACTTCCAACTTGAAGGCAGTCTACAGGCAGGAGTCATGGCCAAAGATATCATTCTGCACGTCATTGGCGAAATCGGATTCGATGGCGCAACCTATCGTGCTATGCAATTTGATGGAGAAGGAGCATCTGATCTATCAATGGATGACCGAATGACAGTAGCCAACATGGCTATTGAAGCGGGAGGTAAAAATGGTATTTTTGAATATGATAAAAAAACTCAAGCTTTAGTTAATGAACGAGTTAAACTCAACGGGAACAAAAGCAACTACGAACCAGTAGAACGTGATGAGGCTGAATCATTCATCTATGAGTCAACTATCGACCTAAGCAAACTTGAGCCGACTGTGGCTTGTCATCCTGATCCTGGAAACCGGAAACTTGCCCGTGAAATGACCGACATGAAGTTGGATCGCGCCTACATCGGATCTTGCACGGGAGGTAAAACGAGTGACTTTCTAGCATTTGCTGAAATTGTATCTGGTCAAGAAGTTCGCATAGACACCTTCGGGGTACCTGCAACGCCGGAAATCGTCAATGATTTGCAAACAACAGAATGGAATGGCAAATCAGTCTGGAATATACTAGCTGATGCAGGAGTAAGAATGACTGAAAACGCCGGATGTTCAGCATGCCTCGGAGGCCCCGTCGATACCTTTGGACGAATGAATGAAGGCGGCATGAAGTGTATTAGCGCCACCAATCGAAACTTCCCAGGTCGAATGGGAAGCAAAGAAAGTGAAGTGTACCTTGCCAGCCCCGCTACAGTAGCTGCCAGCGCTCTTGCAGGTCATGTAGCCGACCCACGCGATTATTTAAATTGATCCTCGATCAAAACTCTTTGGCCAATACTTTTTAGCAAAAATTGCTGGCTCAATTTGACACTGATAAAAATGCCGTGCTAGTTTGCGCGTCTTCCCATGACAGCAATGGTGCTAGATCAACCAGTTTTGGTATTAAATCGGCTTTGGCAGGCAGTAAATATTTGTTCTGCACGAAGGGCACTATCCATGCTGTTCGAAGGCAATGCACAAGTAGTTCACAGCGAAGAAGGCAATTTCAACACCTTCAGTTTCAATGAGTGGGCAGACTTTTCAGAACAAGAACCTGGGCTGGAGTGCATCAATGGGGTAAGTATCAAACTACGACTTCCAAAAGTTATTCTTCTTATGGTTTACGATCGGATGCCCCGAAAAGAAGTAAAATTCACTCGTCACAACATTTTTCAACGTGACAAGAACATCTGCCAATATTGCGGTGAAAAATTTGATACACGAGATCTAAACCTCGACCATGTGATTCCACGCCAGCACAACGGGCCAACTACTTGGGAAAATATTGTATGTTCTTGTATTCCATGTAACTCCCGCAAGTCCAACAAAACCCCGGAACAAGCTGGTATGAATTTAATTCGACAACCACGTAAACCTCACTGGCATCCATTCATGCAGGTAAGATTTAGTCTGCAATATCATGAGAGCTGGCGCCACTTTCTAGATATAGCCTATTGGAACGTCGAGCTCGGGGAAGACTTAAAATAGCTCTCTAACAAGCCGAAGATTTTGCCTTTTCGATTAACTTCCAGAATTCTGGATTTTCTTCTAGAGCCTTGTCCTCACTCCCGGACAACTTATTACGATAAAGAAAATCGCGAAGTTGTTTTTTTGCATGAAGTATTCGGTGGATTAAAACTCCTAGTTCATGGCGTTCAAAGTAAACTCTATAATCGCCAAGTCGAAATCGAAACATATGGTGCCCATCACGATTGAGACGGCCAAATTTATCCATCTCATCACTTCTAATATCCTGCGGCAAACCTCGAAACTGACCTAAAATCTCAAGCTGCAAGTCCTTAGGCATAGTCTTTAGTTCTGCAGCAGCCGTCGGTGTAAAAATGATCTGAAAGGGTGTCATTATAGAAGTAAAATGGCAGCGTGTACGAGAATCGAACTCGTCTTTCCGCCTTGAGAGGGCGGCGTCCTAACCGAATAGACGAACACGCCTTACTATCCGGGATTTATGGCGAATAATACCTTCTCTAGTCAACACGAAATCACTTGATCGTCATAAGCTCTTTAGACTCAGCTACTCAAATTAGACTTTTGCAACCTAGAAAATACCCCAACTAGCGTCCCGCCGATCGATTTCTGTGCATCATCAAATAAAGTGTAGAACACAGGAACAACAAGCAATGTAAAGAGAGAAGCGGAAGTCATTCCACCTATTAAAGTTAATCCAAAACTACGATAGCTCATACCCATTTCACTCCCTTCAGAAAGAACCATCGGAATCATCCCAAAAATTGTGGTTAACGCCGTGATGGCAATGGGCCGAAACCGGTGCTCTGCAGCACTTAATAGTGCGGTTGTACGATCATTCCCTGCACGGCGCAAACGGTTGGCATAATCAATTAGAACAATACCATTATTAACAACTACACCAACAAGTAACATGCCTCCAACAATTCCAAGCATATCCATCTTTACGTCAGTGAGGTAATGAATCCATACCGACCCAATGGCAGCTAAAGGAATGGTAAAAACGATCGATAACGGCATCATTACACTTTCAAAAAGAAATGCCATCAGCATATAAATGAACAGTATCGATAATGACAAAGCTAATCCCGCTGCAATAAAATCTTCCGTACCATAACGCCTTCGAAGTTCGCTGAATGAAATGCCTTCAGGTAGATCAATATTTAACTTGGCTGCATCAATAGCCTTTTTTGCTTCCTCCTCTCGCCCAGCCTCCAACTCCATAGTTAATGTATGACTGACAGATTTGTTGGTTCTCCTTATATAACGAGGACTACTTAACATAGAAGGGTGAGTGAGTGATCCAACTGAACTAAATCGACCATCCTCAGCCGGAACAAGAAAATTATTTAAATCAGCCAACTCAGCACGATCCTCTTCACTAAACCGAACTCTAACGGGGATTTGACGACCCTCGCTTTGAAAGCGAGGCAATGTACTACCCCGCAATGCATTACCAACCAGTCCGGCTAGGGTAGTTGGATTGACCCCAATAGAACTAGCTCGGTCACGGTCAACAACTAACCCCATTTCATTAGGGCTATCATCTTGCCTTTCCTGCAACGCCAACACCCCTGGCAGACTAGCAAATAAAGGCTTTAGAGATTCGGCAATCTCATCAAGTTTAACAGGATCATTTCCCACTAGTCTTACAGAATAACGCTCCTCTCTGTCCTGCTTTTCCTCACCATCACCCATTCGCTCATAACTTGTTTTTAAGCCGGGAACTTCAGGTAATAACTTGAAGATCTTCTCTGAAATTTCTCGGGGAGGAATATCACTCTTGCGGTCCTGCTTAAACCAGCCTTCTAGAGATCCATACCAAGTTGCATATCTAACCATATAACCTTCGATTTCAAATTCATCTTTTTGTGCATCAAGAATCTTCTCTACTTTTTTAAAGTAGTCGGTGCGCTGATCAAAATTGAATTGGCTTGGGAAGTTAAAAGAAATATTGAACTGGCCCATCTCACGCTTTTCATCAAAAGAAAATCCAACCTGCTTAAATGTGTACAAATATGTCACACTAAATAAGACAAGAAAAATGATAGCCAAGTCGATACGTCGCTGGAGAAAGTAGTGTAGTGCTCGGTTGTACCAAAAATTGAAACGGTTGAATGTAAGCTCGTAAAGCCGTCCTAGCCAACCACGTAATGCCTCAACCGCACGGTGTAGAGACACCAGACGAACAAAAGGCTTTCGATTTAGAGTAAGAAAAACACACAATGGGACAAATACCAACGCAATGGCCAACGAAGAGAGCAGTGCTGTAACTATGGGTAGAGCTAATCGCATCATGAAAAATCGCATTTGCCCCTCAACTAATAAAGCCGGAAGAAAAACTATAATAGTGGTAAAGGTAGCAGTAGTAATGGCCAATCCGATCTCCTGAACTCCCTTGATACAGGCATCATATCTTGTCATGCCGTTGAAATAATGGCGCTGGATATTCTCAGCCACTACCACGGAATTATCGACCAGTAAACCCACACAAATAACAAGCCCTAGAATGGTAAGCAGATTGAGCGACTCACCACTAAAGTACATCGTTGAAACAGCAATAAACAAACATAACGGAATGGCTAATGTAATGATTAAGGTAATTCGCAAACGCCTCAGGAACATATATAGCACTATTGCAGCCAAAAACGCTCCAATTCGACCGGTTGTATAGAGCGTATTAAGCTGAGTCATTACAATACCTCCCTGATCCATAAAAACACGGAGTTCAAAGTTCTCTAAATCAGGATCATCTGCCCACCCCTTAACCATAGATTGAATCTGATTACAGACCGCCACTGTGTTAGCAGTGCTTTCCTTAGTAATTGTTACAGCCATCGCTGGCTTACCATTCACACGAGTAACGTATCGACGTTCCTCAGGTTCATATTTTAGAATAGCCACATCACTAAGGATAATATTAGTGCTTACAGGCATGTTTCTTAACTCATCAATGGTTTGGTAAGTGCTAGTGGATTTGAGTAAATATTTTTTATCTCCATCTTGTACATTGCCACTAGCAAGATTGAAATTATCACCCCTTAACTGTCGCGATAATTTGTAGATATCTAAGTTATAGGCTTCCGAACGGTCTTTATCTACTTCAATAATGATTTCCTTCTCTTCCAAGCCTCTAGCATCAACGTTGGCTACACCATCAATTCGAGATAAGGGCGTAATGATTTTTTTGTTCATAAAATCATATACATCAACATCAGGAGGAAGATCATGAGCCACACCAAGCATGACTATTGGAAACCCAGACATATCCATCTTATATATGTAAGAAAACTCAACATCATCCGGGAATCGCAGTTTAGCCCGCTCAAGCCGATCACGTACCTCGCGATAAGCCACATCCATGTCTGTTCCTTGTTTAAAATCTAAACTGGCCCTTACTGAGCTAGAGGAACAAGATGTAGTCATGGACTCAACACCGCGTACTGTGCTTAGTTCTTCCTCAAGCGGCATGGCTATTTTTTCCATTGCCTCCTGAGGAACTGCAGAATTCCACGGAACCCGAATTGAAAGTGAGTTGGCCTCGAATCCTTCTGGAAATAGTTCAAGTTGCAAACGAGAAACGGCAATTAATCCAACAGCCAATATGGTGAGAAACAATACAAACATGCTCACCCTACGATTCAGAGAAAAACGGGTTATTCTTGTAGCAAATTCGTTAGATTCCATGAAATAATTCGAAACACAGATAGGTCACTTGACCTCACTTGCTTTTGGTGACCGATCTAAGACAGAAGCTAGTATGTTTTGGATGGCTTTTTGCGCATCATCGATCAGTGTATAAAATACTGGAACTGCTAAAAGGGTGAAAAATGTCGCTGTGGTCATCCCTCCAATAATCATATAACCAAAACTTTCAAAGCTACGTCCCATGTCTGAACTAGAAGCCAATGTCAACGGAATCATTCCAAAAATCGTGGTAAAGGCTGTCATAACAATGGGCCTAAACCTATGAAATGCCGCAGTTAAAAGAGCCTCATTTCTCTCCATTCCTCCTGAACGTAGTCGATTTGCATAATCGACTAATACAATACCATTATTTACCACGACACCCATCAACAGAATACCACCAACTATGCCCATATCATCGATTCCTGTCCCTGTTGAAAAGTGCAACCAAATAGATCCGATCGCTGCCAGAGGGATTGTCAATATTATAGAAAGCGGCATCAACACACTCTCGAACAAAAATGCAATAAGCATATAAATGAAAACAATCGAAAGACCCATAGCAATCAAGCTAGTCGAAATCTCATCATCATCAAAAGTAACTTTCATTTCACTAAATGAAACTCCCTCAGGCAAGTCGATGTTTCTTTGCGCCTCATAAATAGCTCTTCGAGCATCGCTCTCCTGTCCGGACTCAAGCTTCATGCTAATGTAATAGCTAATTTTTTTATCAGACCGATTAATGGATGATTCACTCCTTAACATTGCCGGCTTGGTAAGAGCACCAATAGATGAATAACGACCATCATCACTCCTAACTCGATAGTTGTTAATGTCGTCTAATTCAGCACGATCCTCTTCACTGAATCGCATACGAACCGGAATCTGCCGTCCATTTCCGCTAAAATCTGCCAATGAACGACCGCGTAAAGCACTACTGACTACCCCTGCCACTGCCTCTGGGCTAACACCGATTGAACTGGCCCTATCTCGATCAACCATTAATGCCATCTCATTTGGGGCCTCGTCAGAGTCTTTGTCTTCTACCGAAAGCACACCTGGCAATTCTGCAAAAGCCGGCTTCAACATCTCACCAACCTCCTCAAGCTGCCTTGGATCATCTCCAACTAACTTAATGTGATGTCGGGACTTTTGATCATTTCGTTTTTCACCCCCTGTATCCATCCCTGAATAGTAAACCCGCACACCTGGAATCTCGGGGAACATCTTATATAATCTATCTGGCACTTCATCCTTTGGTATATTTTCAGTTCCCCCCTCGTCAGAGTAGTTTGCTTCAAACTCACCATGAGTATGCTTATCAAATTCCACACGATAACTAGAAATGCCAAATTGCAACTTATTGGTTTCAACGATATTTTCTACTTGTTGAAAATAAGCATTTTTGTCCGCAACCGTAAAGTGGTCTGGAAAACGCACCCGCATATGAAATTCATCACGGTCATCATCGCGGTATCCGACGACGTCTACTTTTTTAAAGCCATAAACATAAGTGTCTGAAAGCAGGACAATTAATATAAATGCCAAGTCTAATCTTCGATTTAAATAATATTTTAATGCTTTATTGTATAATTTGTTGAACAACTCAAACGTACAGTTATAGAGAAACAAAAGGAATTTTTTGAAAGACAAAATACCTTTATTGATCGAATTCAATATGCCTTTTCGACTATTTGATTCTTTGTGACGAACTGAGCTCACAGTAAGATAAACACATAGGGGAATAAAAATGATTGCCATGCCCAAGGAAGCCAGCAACGCCGAGACCACCGGCAAAGCCAGCTGATACAACATAAAGCGCATTTCCCCTCCGACAAGCAACGATGGAAGAAAAACAATAATTGTAGTAAGCGTAGCCGTGGTAACTGCCAACCCTATTTCCCCAACTCCTTTTAAGCAGGCTTCCTTGCGGGATAGTCCCGATTGATAATGACGATGAATATTTTCAGCCACTACCACTGAGTTGTCGACCAGCAAACCAACACAGATAACCAAACCCAGGATAGAAGTCATATTAAGCGTATCCCCAGCAAAAAACATAACCGTCATGGATATAAATAGGCAAAGAGGTATCCCCAAGGCAATGATCAGAGTCAGACGGAATTGGCGAAGGAAAAAAAACAGAACAATACCCGCCATTATAGCTCCATAAACTCCGTTGTTGGTTAAACTGTTGAGCTGTCTTTGAATTATATCTCCATAATTCTGGTATAGATAGAGCTCATACTGGGCCAACTGAGGATTACCTCTTATTTCATCAATTGCAGCTGCAACTTTCTTACCCACCTCAACAGTGTTAGCCTCACTTTCCTTAACGACTTCCACTCGTGCTGAACGCATTTTGTTCCAACGCTCAGTTCGTTGATAAGTATCATCCACTTCATATTTAATTGTGGCAACATCCCGGAGATAAACAGAATCACTGAGGGGAATATTCCCGAGATCCTGCATAGAGTGAAAGGTACTGGTTGATTTAAGTAGATACTTCTTGCCTCCATCAATAACAGTGCCACTAGACAAAGTGAAATTGTCCCCTCGAAGTCGCTGAGAAAGACGATTGATACTTAATCCGTACGCCTCAGCACGATCCTTATCCACTTCAATTTGAATTTCCTTGCGGTAGATTCGTACATTTACATCAGCAACCCCATCAATACGCTGCAAGGGTCGCACAATATGTTTTTCAACATTGTTGTATAGATCGGTGTCATCGGTGTATCGGACGGACATACGGCAAACCGACGAGCTGGTTCCTCCATATTTATAAATTCGATAATCATCCACTCCTTCTGGAAATCGGAGTGATGCTCGCTCCATTCGATCACGAACTTCCCGGTATGCAACAGCCATATCAGTATCACGTTTGAAACGAAGGCTAACTTCTGACGAGGTTTGAGAACTACGCGTGTTGATAGACTCAATACCACGAACAGTGCTGAGTTCTTCCTCCATAGGGAGCCCTATTTTTTCCATTGATTCTTGGGCAACACCTGAACTCCAGCCTGTACGAATTCGCATGTAATGACCTTCTCTGCCTTTTGGATATTTTTCCAGAGGCATCCGACTAACAGCAATCATCCCAATCGCAAGAATAGTCAGGAATATAACGAACACCGTAATCCTGCGATTAAGTGACATCCGCGTGATCTCAATTGCGATCTGACTAGTCTGCATTGCGGCAATAATAGTTTAAGGAGCTTGGCCTATTCCTGTGCAGGCTGGAAGAAGCGTTCTCCCACCAATGCAAATAAATAATATATGGTCGGTATGACAAGTAGGGTTAGCATAGTTGAAGTCAGTAAACCACTGATTACTGCAACGGCCATTGGAGTACGGATTTCTGCGCCATCTCCCAAGCCAAGCGCCATTGGGAGCAAACCTAAAACAGTGGTAGCTGTAGTCATTAAAATAGGCCTTAAGCGAACACAACCAGCTTTAATAATAGCCTCCTTCAAAGGTATTCCCCGACTGCGTAGAGTATTAGCGTAATCTACGAGAACTATGGCATTATTCACAACTATACCGGCCAACATAATCATCCCGAGAAAAACCACCACAGATAAATTAATACCTAAAATCTTTAACCCCAACACAGTACCAACAAAGGCCATTGGAATTGTGAACATAATAATGAGAGGCTGAGTAAGTGATTCAAATTGAGAAGCCATAATCACATATACAAGAAATAGACTTAGCCCAAGGGCAAGATAAAGGCTTGTGCGGCTACGTTCCCATTCCTTGTTCTGTCCTGTAATGAAAAAATCCATATATCCTGGCCAATCAATATTCTCCATCAGTACACGCTTGGCCCTCTCAACGGCAGAACCCAATGAGCATTCTCCAATATTTGCCTGAACTAGCGCCACTCGCTTTCCATCAATTCTGCGGATTTCGCTTGGCCCCTCACCCACACTAAGCTTTGCAACTGCATTGAGTGGGATGGGCGTTTCTCCGCTAGGATTAACTGTCAATTGGCCAACATCAGCTACCTGTCCTCGATCCTGCTTGGCTAAGCGTACAACGATTGGTACTCGCCGGTCACGACGGTTAAGCCGTGTTGCTTCCGAACCTTTGACCATATCACGGACTTGATTCGCAATAGAATTGATATTTAGTCCATGCCTAATGATTTGCTGACGATCATAGGTGATTTGAACTTCAGGAGCACCACTACGTAGTGTTGGTTCGACATCTGCAAGTTCTGACTCTTTTGATAGCAGCGCAGTTGATTGGTCAGAGTATTCTTTGAGCTCTGGAAGCTCCTCCCCATTAATTTGAATTACAACCGGTTTTTTAGAGCTAAATAAGACAGGGCGTGTAACTCGCGTGGTAATATCAGGGATATCATCGAACAAATCACGGAGTTGCGCGATAACCAGCTCTTCGGTCCGATAAGGATTATTCGTCTTCTTTAGGAGAACTTTAAAACGAGCCGAATGTTCCCCTTCATCAGACCGTTTCATATTACTAGTGTCAAAGCCGTACATCACCAACAGGGTGTCAATCTTACTGTCTTCGTTCTTTTTTGAATCCAGAATTTTTTTCTCAACTTCTCCAAGAATCTTAACTGTTTGATCAAGAGGTGTTCCAACCGGCAAAGAGACCTCAAAAGTAAACTCGCTCTGGTGCACCTCAGGAAGCAATTCAGTGTCAAGCTGTCGACCAACAGAATATGTAATAAAGAAACAAGCTGCAGCTAAAGCAATCATTGAAGCAGGGCTATTTATCGCCCAGCGAATAAGTGAATAATAAATACCCTCGTTTGCAGCTGAGTCTTCATTGGATTTTCCACCAATTATTTTGTTTAAAGTCCGTCCTAAAATAGAACCTATTTTAGTTATCAACCAATAAATTACCAAAGCAATATATGCGACAGCACGGAACAACCAAACCAATGAAAGACCAATCAATTCCAACAGAAACGAAATAGCTAATCTTAAAGCAAAATATAAGGTGGTAGAAATCCAAATA
>JAYZHR010000103.1:0-5675 GCA_036166355.1 Verrucomicrobiota bacterium
TATACCTAGGAGGACTAATGGCCAAACCAACAGATGTCACGGTTAGCATCCCAAAAACAAATGATATCCGCTACTTTAGAGTCCGCTCAAAAATCGAACTTTCAAATGCAAATCTCTACAAAAAAAACCTTGTTGGAGCTGACCTGAGAGGAGCTAATCTGGCTGGAGCAAATTTGACTTATGCCGACTTAGCCATGGCTAATCTCGACGGAGCAAACCTTACCGGAGCAAACCTTACCGGGGCTAATCTCGCCGAAGCTACACTAGGCAATGTAAACCTAACTAATGCAAATCTCACTGGAACTACAATTGGACCTTGGTTTGCTTTCCCCGAGGTAAATTATCTGAATACTATCATGCCCGACGGCTCAATTAAAACACATGATACAGAAAAAAAATTACTCATACAATTATACGTAGATGGAGCACCAAAAACTAACTTAAGCGGAAAAGATTTTTCTGGCTGGGATTTAAGAGGAGTAGAATTACAGAAAAGAGATTTAAGTAGATGCAATTTTACTGAAGCTAATCTACAAAATGTAAAACTTGATCAGGCAAATTTATCGAATGCTAATCTCACCGGAGCAAATCTTCTCGGAGCATCTGGATTTGATCCTAATGATCATAAAGGAATAATACTAAAAAAAACGGTTTTGCCTGATGGTCTGATGACTGATTAACATCAGTCATCAGACCAAAAAAACTGGATCCCCTCACCTATTCCATCAACCCCTGTCACTTGAACTGAGCGGTCCCCAATATTAAAATACATACTTTGATTGGCTTCCTGTGGACCAGCTAAATTGGGTAATAATCCAACATAATGATTATTTTTGAAGTAGTGGGGATCAATCTGTCTTTGCCACTTACCAAAATCATCTTGAAACATCCTAAAGCCTACATTGATACCATGTAAAATTACCCCACGAGATGTTGTTTTTGATTTACCGACATACTCAAACCTATTGTTTTCGACAACAAACCCTCGAGTATGATCCCAAAGCCGCAATCCATTATGCCAATAACCAAAACGAGACTCGGCTGGAGCCTTTAGTAAATAGTTATTATTTCGAATCTCAAAATACTTTCCGTTGTTCACACTACCCCCACCAACACATTCCAAGAATTGGTTATCACGAATTATTACGTTGCGATTACTTCCAGTGTCAAAATTGAATCCAATCCCACAATTGGTAATCTTATTAGCAAAAAACTCTGCCCTATGAAGGAATGCACCTCCGAATGCAATTCCATTAACAATATTACGAATTTCGTTGTGATGCACTCGAGCTCTCACAACAAAATTTTCAGGATCAGCATCCTTATGGCTTACCATAATACCCGTACAATATGGCCACTCGGTACCATCACTTGGACCAAGCACGGAACCTTCCACAACACAGTGTCGAATCTCAACAAGCGAATTAAGATAACCAGGTAAACTAGCCCCATCACCCATACTGGAAATCACTCGAATAGGA
This sequence comes from Verrucomicrobiota bacterium, assembly GCA_036166355.1. Taxonomy (GTDB): domain Bacteria; phylum Verrucomicrobiota; class Verrucomicrobiia; order Limisphaerales; family UBA1096; genus UBA1096. Next base: position 1,482 of record JAYZHR010000103.1, read on the forward strand.
AATACCTCTCGCCAAGATGGCCGACCGCCTATGGCACCAAACCGACTAACCTGCACCCTCTCCACTAAAGCCTGCCGGACCAATAAGTCTATGCCCGATACTTTTTTAAGTATTGGCCCAAGTGCTTTTTTCATTCCATTCCAATTGCAGTCGAGTGATATATTTGCAATACGAATGTTATCGAAATCACGTTCATTCAAACGCACCCCATCCGAACCAGTCTTAAACTGAGGCCCCCAGCCTCCTGCAATAGCACTATGATAGGCGGATTTTATCTTTCTGTGTCTGGCCGCAGGAACAAGCTTAAAATTAGTCTTACCAATACCGGCGCCAATCAAATGCCAACGTGGTCGAAGCCGAATGCCATGAATCTCATAGTTTCCTGATAAAAAACGAAGCACTAATCCTTCACCATAAAGTCCACCTTCTATGGATAATTTCTGTAAAGCTCTATCAAGCTTTCCTGCAGTTGAAACATCAATCGGTGATTCACTTGTTGCTCCATCACCAAACGAATTATGTTCAGCCGCAAACCAAATTATTCTCTTAGGTGCTGCAGGCCAGTCTACCGGCTGTGAACAAACACTTGTGCAAGCGAAAAATAGAATAAAAAAATAATACGATCTTTTTGGATAGATCATCGCTTGGCATAGCTTGACTTCAAGTCAACCAAGCGTCAAATCTCCGAATTATATCGTACAAAATATACACTATTTTTGATCAGAATTAGGATTCAATTATTTACAAACTTATAAGAATTGTATTAAAAACCGGCCCTGTGGATCGTAAAGCCCTAGACAATCTTTGTGAAAAAGGGATTTTATTATTAATTCTATCTGCCTTGATTTTCTCTGCTCTGGCCACAGGAGCTGTACGAACAATGGAATTTGCTATTGTTCAAGGACTAACAGCTGCAGCAGCAATTTTATGGATATTACGTATCTGGGTTTATCCTAAACGTAAACGCCTACTCTTTCCCCCTGTTGCTTGGGCTGCACTCAGCTTTCTTGTTTATGGCATATATCACTATATCAATGCAGATGTTGAATATACTGCACGTCAGGAGATGCTTAGATTAGTCGTATATATTCTGATATTCCTTGTGGTAATGAACAATCTTCTGAAATCAGATTACGTCCAACTAATACTTTATGCATTAGTATTTACGGGAACCTTGATTTCGATTTACGGCCTTATACAAGTAATTACAGGATCAGAACATGTCTGGCATTTCATTCGACCTGCACAGTATTCCGGACGAGGATCTGGAACATTCATTAACCCAAATCATTTTGCAGGATTTCTTGGAATGCTGTTTCCTCTCAGCCTAGCAGCATTACTAACTGGCCGTATTAGTATGCCGATGCGAATCTTACTGGGATATTCTGCATTAATGCTACTATTCGGAATAGCATTTAGCATGTCACGCGGTGGTTGGATATCTACGACACTGATGTTAATAACATTGATTGTAATATTGGGATGGCAAAAACAATTTCGACTTAGAAGCATTGGCTTGGTCTCAATTATATTAGTGATCATTGGGCTCTTTTTTATAAAATCAGATTTTGCACAAGACAGAATTGGCCGACTTAGTACACAGGGAACACAAGAGCATATTGGATCAAGAAAAGAATTATGGAACGCAGCTGTCAATGTATGGAAAGAAGAAAAATTAATAGGCGTAGGCCCAGGACACTTCGATCATCGTTTTCCATCACATCGCCCTAAAACAATACAATCTAGTCCGGTTAGAGTACACAATGACTACCTTAACCTCCTAGTAGACTGGGGGGGAATCGGCCTACTTCTAGCGGGAGTATGGTTAGGCACATTTATTTTCACTATTATAAGAAGTTGGAAATATTCACAACGAACTGCAAGTGATTTCTCAACAAAAACAAGTAATCGAGCAGCATTCGTTCTTGGCAGCACTATAGGTCTTGGTTCACTAGCACTTCATTCGTTTGTTGATTTCAATTTACACATCCCTTCGAATGCAATGCTGGCCTCAACGCTTGCAGCATTATTAACATCCTTCATTCGTTTTGCCACTGAACGTTACTGGATCCCACTAAAAATTCCTTTAAAAATTGGGCTCTCATTATTTGTATGTGTATTTGCAGGCATACTGTTTCACCAAACTATAGGTCAGGTTCGAGAACTTGGAGCACTAAAGGCATCTCAACAAGCCACGTCTTTTTCTGAACAATTAATTAAACTTGAACTCGCGATCAAACGAGAACCAAAAAACCATAATACCGCAGCGTCAATTGGAGAAATTTATCGAATCAAAGCAAATGAAATCGCCACAACTGATGCAATTAATCAAGCTACCAAATGGTTCAGACGAGCAATTGAATTGAATCCCTACGATGCATATTCACATGCCCGTCTAGGCATAACGTTAGACAAACTCGATCAAGGAACTGAGGCGAAAAAAATGTTCAAAATTGCAGAAACTTTAGATCCAAATGGGTATATGATAATCGCTTATATCGCATGGCATAAAATGCATATAGGAGACTTCGTTTCAGCAAAGCGTTATTTTGAAAGAGTATCCCCTCCAGATAAACCAGAATCAGGATTAATCGCTTGGCGATCAGAAACATCAGCTACAAATCTTGTTAATCAAATCCGAGCAGTTTACCTGCCTTATATTAACGAAAAACTAAAGAATTTAGATAATTCTAAATAAAAAAAGGCGAGGCTTACGCCTCGCCCTGAAATAATTCAATTAATTTTAGCGATTACATCATCCCATGGTCATGACCACCGCCCGCCGGAGCTGGAGGTTCTTTCTCGGGAAGCTCAGTTATCAGACACTCTGTAGTCAACAAAAGACCAGCAATAGAACCAGCATTCTGCAATGCAGTCCGTGTAACCTTCTTCGGATCTACAACACCAGCCTTAACTAAGTCTTGATATTTCTCTGTAGCAACATTGAATCCAGAATTACCTTTGCTATCAATAACCCCTTGAACAATCACAGCGCCTTCAAGGCCAGCGTTAGCAGCCAAAGCACGCAAAGGAGACTCTAAAGCACTCTTTATTATTTCAACACCGATCTGCTGATCTCCTTCAAGTTCCAACTTGTCAACTGCTGGACGAGTACGAAGCAAAGCAACACCACCGCCAGGAACAATACCTTCTTCCACCGCAGCTCGGGTAGCGTGAAGAGCATCTTCAACGCGGGCTTTCTTTTCTTTCATTTCCGTCTCAGTAGCAGCACCAACATTGATAACTGCAACACCGCCAGCAAGTTTAGCCAGACGCTCTTGAAGTTTTTCTCGATCGTAGTCAGAAGTAGTTTCCTCGATTTGACGACGTATCTGATTTACACGGGCCTGAATTTCAGAAGACTTACCTGAACCTTCGACAATAGTTGTGTTTTCCTTATCAACGACAAGATTCTTAGCTCTACCAAGATCACTCAACTCAACTGATTCAAGTTTAATACCTAGATCTTCAGTAATACAACGCCCGCCAGTAAGAATCGCAATATCTTCAAGCATAGCCTTACGACGATCGCCAAAACCAGGAGCCTTCACTGCAGCTATATTCAGATTACCTCGAATACGATTCACTACAAGAGTGGCCAAAGCTTCACCTTCGACGTCCTCTGCAATAATTAACATAGGCTTACCCGTCTTGGCTACTTTCTCTAATAACGGAACCATATCTTTAAGACTGCTGATCTTCTTTTCAAAGATAAGAATATAAGCATCCTCAAGACGACATTCCATGGAATCAGTATCAGTAGCGAAATACGGAGAAAGATAGCCCTTATCAAACTGCATACCTTCAACAACATCTAAGGTTGTCTCGATAGACTTAGCCTCTTCAACTGTAATAGTTCCATCTTTGCCAACCTTATCCATGGCATCGGCGATAATATCACCAATTTCATCATCCCAGTTAGCGGATACTGTAGCCACCTGCTTGATTTCATCCTTGGATTTAACCTTCTTAGCAGCCTTATCAAGGGCAGAAACAGAAGCTTCCACAGCCTTCTGTATACCTCGCTGGATAGCAATCGGGCTTGCTCCTGCAGTAACATGTTTCAAACCACCGCGGTAAATTGCTTCGGCCAAAACTGTAGCCGTAGTAGTTCCATCACCAGCCGCATCACTTGTCTTACTGGACACCTCACGAACCATTTGAGCGCCCATGTTTTCGTATGGGTCCTCGAGG
>JAYZHR010000104.1:0-5568 GCA_036166355.1 Verrucomicrobiota bacterium
TAGGAAAGAAGCGAGATAGGTTTGGAGATTCCAAGCCGGGCAAGCGTCGTGCTGCTGGGAAATTTAAGGATAGTGAAGATGGTATAGGAAAGAAGCGAAATAGGTTTGGAGATTCCAAGCCTCGCAAGCGCCGTGCTGCTCGCAAATTGTTAGACACGAATTCTCGTGTTGACCGAATACCTCGTTTTCAGAAGCAGCACAAACCAATGGATCCCATCAAAATGGAGGGTCTATTTGATACCTTGATTCCAGAGGTTCAGCATGCATTAAGAAAGGAGGGATATACCATTCCTACTCCAGTCCAATCGCAAGCTATACCTCCGCAAATCGATAGCGAGGATTTATTTGGCAGTGCTCAAACTGGCACCGGTAAGACAGCAGCTTTTACTATTCCACTATTACAAGAGTTGGCAGAGAATCGAAAAAGGCCAGCGAGTGGTCATCCAAGAGCACTAATTCTTGCTCCAACTCGAGAACTTGCAGCACAAATTGGCAAAAGCATTGGAATATACGGTCAGTTTTTACCTGTGTCATATACAGTAATATTTGGAGGTGTTGGTCAACGGCCACAGGAGGAAGCTCTTGATCGAGGAGTAGATATTGTTGTGGCTACACCTGGTCGGCTATTGGATCTGATTGGGCAAGGTTATGTGGATTTGAATCAGGTTGAGACCTTTATTTTAGATGAGGCCGATCGCATGCTTGATATGGGATTTATACCAGATATTGAGAAGGTAATAGCAAGACTCCCAAAAGATCGAAGGAATGGATTTTTTTCTGCCACAGTTCCAAAGGCAGTTGAGGAATTGGCAGGTAAGATATTAGTTAATCCTGTTCGCATCACCATTGATCCTGAAAAGCCAACAGTAGAAAAAATAGACCAGCATGTTTTATATGTGGATCGAAGTAAAAAAGATGAACTGCTTATTTCAATGATCCGAAAACGCAAAATTGAGCGGGCTATTGTTTTTGTTAAAATGAAATATCGGGCTAGCCGAATTTGTGAACAATTGGATCGAGCTGGAATCACTTCTGCTCCAATTCATGGTGATAAATCACAATCTGCACGCACTCTTGCGCTGGAGAAGTTCCGGGGCGGGAAAATTAAAGTGCTTGTTGCGACTGATATTGCTGCACGCGGGATTGATGTAGATAATATCACTGACGTATTCAATTACGATCTGCCAGTTGAGGCGGAGACCTATGTTCATCGAATAGGCCGGACAGCCAGAGCAGGTGCAGAAGGGCATTCTTGGACTTTTTGTAGCAAGGATGACATTGATTTACTTCACGAGGTTGAGCGATTTATGAAGAAGGCGATTCCTGATGAAACAGATCATGATTTTCACCGTGAATCTATTTTAAATGCTGTCCGGACCTTCAAAACCTCTCGTCGAAAACAGGCTCAGAAGAAGGGCAAAAAGAATAAGCCCAAGCTATGGAATTTGAAGCGAAAGCCTCGTTCGTTAAAAGAGCTTTCGAATAGGGAAGACAGCAAGTAATCGAGACAATGCGTTGCTCAACGCTTGGCCAATTGCCAAATATTCCCTAGTTTTTGTCCGTGGAAATGCCGCCAGATTATCATATGCATACCCCACTTTGTCGCCATGCTGTGGGAGAGCCAACTGAGTATGCTGCACAGGCAGTAAAGATTGGTTTATCCGAAATTGGATTTACTGAGCATGCTCCTATGCCAGAACAAGATTTCGATAATTGGCGAATGCTTGAAGGTGAAATGGATCTTTACCACGAAAAATTAAATCAAGCAGAGAAGGACAATCCGGGAATCAATATCTTGAGAAGTTTAGAAATTGATTACCTGCCTGGTTACACTGAATGGATTAGGGACTTAGCCGAGCGTTATGAATGGGATTATTTGATTGGATCTGTACATTATCTTCAAGATAAATGGAGTTTTGATCATCCTGATCATCGTGATTCTTGGGATGAGAAGGATTTAAATTCAGTCTGGTCTGAATATTATCATCGCTTAATTGAGTCTGTAGAAATTGGTGTATTTAATATTATCGGTCATTGTGATCTGGTTAAGGTGTTTGGCCATCGGCCAGATTGTGATTTAGCATCACTCTGGAAGCCATTTCTCGAAGTTGTTAAGCAGAAAGACATTGCAATAGAGATTAATACTGGAGGTATAAAGAAACCTTGTGGAGAGATGTATCCGGAGCCGGGATTATTGGAAATGGCTGCAGATATAGGTGTTGGTCTGACTTTTGGATCAGATGCCCATAAACCAGAGCGAGTTGGAGAGAATTTTCGTGAAGCAGTTGAATTAGCAAAGCGAACTGGATTTACTCATTATCGTAAGTTTTCTCGTGGTGAATTCGAGTCGGTTTCGTTTTGAATTGAAAAAAAATGGTTTATGTTTCCAAATGTGTGTCATGAGTAGTGTTTTTGAAGGGCCGGTTTATGTAGTGAAGGATAATATTGATACTGATCAGATTATACCTGCGCAGTACCTTAATCTTGTTCCAACGATTCCTGAAGAATATAAAAAGCTGGGCAGTTTTGCTCTAATTGGTCTTCCAGAATCGCTTTACCCTACCCGCTATGTGAATGAAGGAGAATTGAATTCAGGTTATCCCATAATTATTGCTGGGCGAAATTTTGGATGTGGAAGTTCGAGAGAACATGCTCCGATTGCTTTAGGTTCAGCAGGGTGTAAAGTAGTTTTAGCAGAAAGTTTTGCTCGAATTTTTTTCCGCAACTGTGTGGCTACTGGAGAGCTTTATCCTTGTGATATTGCGGATCGCCTATGTGAAGTATTAAGTACTGGTGATGAGGTGCGAGTGAATTTGAATGAGGGAAAAGTGCTAAACAAGTCAACTGGGCAGGAATACTCAATCAAGCCGTTAGGTGAAGTGAGACCGGTAATAGATGCTGGTGGGCTTTTCAACTATGCTCGTGAAAATGGCATGATATCAAATTGAACTGGGCTTTTGGTCAAAGGTTTTACTCTTAATGTCTGAAAAAGATCCAACACGAGTTGTCGTTGGCTTGAGTGGAGGTGTAGATTCATCCGCTGCAGCATCCTTATTAGTTGAAAAGGGATTCGATGTTATTGGTATTACCCTCAAGGTTTGGCCTCAGGATTGTGTTTCCCGCGCTGAGGATAAGTGCTGTGGTCCACAGGCTGTTATGGATGCTCGTTCGGTTGCCGATAAACTGAATATTCCGTACTATCTCATAGATGAGTCTAAAGAGTTTCAGAGAGATGTAATAGATTACTTTGCAGCTGAATATAAATCCGGGCGTACACCTAATCCATGCGTGATGTGTAATGAAAAGTTAAAATTTGGGAATCTTATTAATCGGGCAAAAAAACTAGGAGCTGAATATGTTGCTACAGGTCATTATGCTCGTTTAGAGAAACGTAATGGACGAACTGTGATGTTGCGTGGTAAGGATGCACGTAAGGACCAGACTTATTTTTTGTTCTCTCTGGGGCAGGATCAGTTGTCTCACATGATGTTTCCGCTTGGTGAGTTGCAGAAAAAAGAGACTCGCGAGGTGGCTCGATGTGTGAGTTTAAAAACTGCGGAAAAACAAGAAAGTCAGGAAATTTGCTTTGTTCCTGATAATGACTACAAAAAATTCCTGACAACAGCTGGCTTGGTAAATGAACATCGTGGTGAAATTGTTAATACTAAAGGGCATGTATTAGGTTATCACGATGGGATAGAGTTTTATACTATTGGACAACGTAAAGGCCTTGGCATTTCTTCGCCGAAAGCCCTCTACGTAATCGGATTGGATCCGAAAAGTAATCAGGTTGTTGTAGGAGGTGAAGAAATGTTAATGAGGACTGAGTTTTACATTGATCGTTGTAATTGGATTCCATTTGAGAAGCTTGAAGGCCCTATCGATGTGTTAGCCGCTATTAGGTATAATCATCCAGGAGCTAGTGCCACTGTGGAGCCAGTTGAAAGTGGCAAAGCCATAGTACGACTTCATGAACCACAAAGGGCGATTACTCCGGGGCAGGCTTGCGTATTTTACCAGGACGATTTAGTCCTTGGTGGCGGTTGGATCATGCGTGATTAACTAATGTTTATTAGGTGTTTAACTAATTACCAAGTAATTTTAATGGCTAAACATTGGAATACAAAAGGATTGCCGACTTCGGGTGATTATGGCTTTATTTCCGGCCCTGATGCATGGGAGTGCCACTGGTACGGTGGTTCCTTGACGCCCCAACAGAGGTTATTTCCCTTAGGTGACTACTGTAAATGAGCTTGGTTCGAGTACATGTACACTACTCGGGAAGAGTTCAAGGGGTTGGGTTTCGATATATAGTGAAGTCGCTCGTTACTGGATACGAAGTGCTCGGTACGATAAAGAATTTGGCTGATGGACGCGTGGAAATGGTTGTTGAAGGTCAACAGTTGGAGTTGGAAGAATTTCTCCAGGCGATTCGTGACTCAGGTTTGCGTCGCAATATACAGGATGAAGGTATAGTTTGGGGTAAGGCAGAGGATAAATTTAGGGGGTTTAAGATTATCGGATGAATTCCGGTTATTTGAATGAAGTACGCTTTAATAGCTGATATACATGCTAATCTCGAAGGACTTGAGGTAGTTCTAGAGGATGCTAAGAAGAATAATTGTACGCACTACGTGTGTTTGGGTGATGTCGTTGGATATAATCCAAATCCGGTTGAGTGTATGAATATTGTTAGGGAAATGGAAATGCCCTGTATCATGGGAAACCATGATGAGTATTGCGGTGGCACAACTGATTTAGCAGGATTCAATCCGCATGCGAGCCACGCTATCCAGTGGACTAGAGATCAACTTTCAGAGGAACAACGTGATTGGTTGCGACGTCTAAAGTATCTTAGAATGATTGCCAACTTTACAATTGTTCATGCTACCCTTGATGGGCCGAAACGTTGGGGATACGTTCTGAGTAAACTGGATGCGGCTTCCAGTTTTACTTATCAAAATACTGGCGTGTGTTTCTTCGGGCACACACATGTTCCTTTGGCATTTGTACGGGAACAAAACTCTGTCACGGGTGGTAAATATGATAAGTTTACCGTAGAAAAGGGTAAAAAATATTTTGTAAATGTCGGTAGTGTTGGGCAACCCCGCGACGGTGATCCACGGGCCGGCTATGTGATTTATGATCTTGAAGCTGGCACAATTGAGTTGCGTCGCCTTGATTATGATATCGAAAAGACTCAGGCTAAAATTTTGAAAGCCGGACTACCAGAAAGATTAGCAAACCGATTAGTATCAGGCAGGTAAGCTGCTAGTTTTAATCCAACCACAATTGCGTTTTGTCTTTATGGCATACGTATACAGCTCATGCACAAGCTGAAGCAAATTTTCACTTTCATCGCTCCTTACGTGAAACCGTATTGGGGTCGGTTGCTGGCAGGGCTGTTTTTTGGTGTTCTTTTTGGTGCCTCCAATGGGCTTGTACTATGGGCGACAAAAACACTTTTGGATCGCTTGGATCCGCAAACAATTGCTAATGAAGCGACAACTGTGGCTACAGAAGACGGCAATTGGTTTACCGAAAATGCTGCGGCAATCCAAAATAATG
>JAYZHR010000105.1:0-8876 GCA_036166355.1 Verrucomicrobiota bacterium
TCTTTCTCGACCTCCTCTTTCTCGACCTCCTCTTTCTCGACCTCCTCTTTCTCGACCTCCTCTTTCTCGACCTCCTCTTTCTCGACCTCCTCTTTCTCGACCTCCTCCTTCACGACCCTCCGCACCTAAACGGCGATTGCGAAATTGCTGGCGAATTTCTTCCGGCAACTCCTGCATAAGCTTCCGGCGATCCTCGTAATCCATATCCCGCATTGACTCTAAAAACTGACGAGGCTCTAGCTCACGTGCCAATTCGACAATTTCATCCGGGGTTCCAAATTCTAATATTCGCTCAACCTCGGCCTGAGGCTTGCCACTACCAAGTGATCGACCGCCAGATTGACGTTCGCGTCCCCCGCCTGAAGGACGCACCTCTGAACCACTTAATTTACCATCACCATCTTCATCAAGGCTAAACAACGCCTTCTCAGCGTTCTTAATTTCTTCAGCCGAAATCTCGCCATCCTTATTTTCATCCAGTGCGACAATAACCGGTAATGACCGTATTCCGCGACCGGAACGACTAGGTCGACCTCGTCGGCTCGGTTCGTCATCACTGCGCGGCTCAGCAAACTCCATCTCACCTTCCCCCCAAGAAATGCCAACAAGTAAGTCATCATTATGGGTCATGGCGATAGTCTTGATGGTAATTGAATGCCCGCTGGCGTGTTTACCGAATTTAATCGGCTCAATTTCAGCATGCGTACCTTCTGGATTAATCTCATTCTGCGCTTGGGCAATTGCAAAACCAAGCCAAAGCAAGTTAAACAACACAAATCGTTCCATAAGGCAGCTCACACCAAATCAAATAATCGGAAGGAGGCAGTAGTATGATCGAGAGCAATAACCTTTTCATCAAGTAGCGCTACTTCAATACCTCCGTTCTGACAAGTTACCAAATCAGCATCAGTGTCCACGTGTTCATGCTCTGTTGTATCGAACGCTTCTGGCTCAGCGAGCACCGAGCGGAGCTTTCCGTCATTATCGAAAAGTTTAATACGCGGCTGTCCTCGTTCGGCAGTCACGAACTGGCCACTTTTAGTAACTGCCACACTCACTGGGTTACAACAACCGGTGAAGCCATCAATCCCACGAGTACGCTTACCCCAGCGTAATTTCAACTCACCATCTGCATCATACTGTTCAACCCTATGTCGACCAGGTTGAGCTACAACTAACGAATCTCCAGCCCATGTTATTGGAAAAAACGACTTAGGCACTGCAAATCGTCCTCCCTTACCACCAGCCAATCGTTCAAGAATTTTGCCACTACTATTAATCTGCCAAATAGCACCGCTCCCTCCATCAGCTGCATAGATTGATCCATCTCCAGCTATGGCCAGACTGGTCAGCGCAGCGTCCTTGGCCAAGCACTGGGTCTTCACATGAGGTTTGCCATCAAGATCGCATAACCATAAATGGTCACGAAATCCTATAACCATTCGACTCCCCTCTACAGCGATGCAACGCGGGGTATAGTCAAACTCCATCTGGCGCATCAACTTCCCGTTTGGCTTAAATACAGCAACCGTTGAGTCACCAGCTACATAAATTAATCCATCAGCCACAGTCATATCGCGTGTCTGACCGAGACCAGTCGGAAACCAGCCACTTGGCTTGGATCGGGCCTCTGAAGCAGTCGCTCCTGTTTGCACTGCAATACCTATAGCGGCGATAGACTGAGCACCTCGGCCAAAAAACTGGCGACGCGAGGGTTTGGGCTGACAACAGTCGGGAGAACAATCGCAATCGGAAGAGGTATTAGGTGTATTCGTGTTGTTTTTTGACATCGTATCAATAGACAGTTCAGTACTTAATCAAGACGAGACAATCGTCCAACCAGTTACACAGAACCGTATGGAACGGAATATTCACATGATTCCTATATTAACGCAACAGTTGACAATCGGCCGAGTTCATTGTGGCATCGGCACTTCAACTTCTCTTAAGACTAATGAAGAAATTCAATGTTGGCGTAATCGGTTATGGGTGGGTGGCTGGAGCGCATATCGACTCAATTAACGGCACTACTCAAGGCCAAGTCACGGCAGTATATTCCTCGCGCAAACTGGATTCGGCTGAACTCAGCGCAAAACACGGGGGTGAAATAGAATGCCATACAAACCTTAAAAAAATGCTTAATGATCCGACGATCGACGTAATCTCAATCTGCAGTTACCCACAATATCACACAAAGCAGGTAATCGCGGCTGCAGAAGCTGGCAAGCACTTGATCATTGAAAAACCGCTTGCACTTAACCTCAAGGATTTAAGGGCGATGCGGCGTACATTGGTCAAATCCGGCGTGAAGGCGTGCGTTTGTTTTGAATGCCGCTACTCAAGTCAGTTCCTAGCTACTAAAGCGGTTATTGATCGAGGATTAATTGGAGAAATTCATTATGGAGAAATTGACTACTACCACGGAATCGGACCTTGGTATGGCCAGTTTCGATGGAACACAAAGCGAAATGCCGGAGGAAGCAGCCTGCTATCCGCCGGTTGCCATGCGTTGGATGCACTACTGCTTTGTATGGACGGAGAAGTAGATAGCGTAAGTAGTTATTCAACTGGATCAAAAAACAAAGACTTTAAAAAATACGAATATAACACAAGCAGTGTCACAATACTAAAATTCAAGGACGGACGAATTGGAAAGACAGCCTCGGTCATCGACTGCTTACAACCTTATTATTTTCATACTCATCTCGTCGGCAGTGAAGGAAGCTTATTGGATAACAAATTTCACTCAACAAAACTTGGAGGAGCTAATAGCCTCGACAAAAACAAATGGAGCGAGCTTTCAATGAAATTACTGGATTCAGGTGATGTCAGTGACCACCCTTACCAAACTCAATTCGAGGAATTCTTTAGTGCATTGGCAAGAGGAAAAGACATGCCTTTAACTGATTTCCACACTGCAGCTAGATCTCATGAAGTAATATTCGCCGCTGATCTATCAGCCAAGAAAAACAAACCAATAAAACTCTCCATGTTACGTGCCTGAAACCACTGATAATATAAGAAAGGTGGCAATTGCGATAGCTGCACACCCAGATGACATCGAATTCATGATGGCAGGAACTCTATTGATGCTAAATGATGTTGGATGGGAAACGCATTATCTCAATATATCGAGTGGCAACTGTGGCAGCGTAAGTCTTAATTCAACACAAACGGAAACCAAACGACTAGAGGAAGCTCAAAAGGCTGCAACTATACTTGGATCAAGATTCCATTCTCCATTCTCACGTGATCTTGAGATATTTTACGATTCAATGCATCTGCGCAAGTTGGCATCAATCATTCGTGAAGTTAACCCTACAATCGTGTTAACGCATTCACCCCAAGATTACATGGAGGATCATAGCAACACCTCGCGACTTGCTGTCACTGCAGCGTTTTCAAGAGGCATGCCTAATTTCGATGTAGATCCACCCCTGAATCCAATAAAAAATGAGATCGCCGTATATCACGCCATGCCACATGGATTAATGGATGGAATGCGCCAACCGGTGAAGCCGGATCTACTTGTTGACACTACAAGTGTTTTTAACACCAAACAACAAGCACTCGCAGCGCATCAAAGCCAAAAAGAATGGCTCGATATTAGCCAAGGCATGAACTCTTATTTAAATTCCATGGAATTGATATCACGTAAGGTTGGAGAAACTGCAGGAAGCATACATGCCGAAGGTTGGAGACGTCATTCACACCTCGGTTTTAGCGCTTGCGAAATCGACCCCCTTAGCCAAGCTCTTAATCTACCGCTAGATAAAAACCAAATTTAAATATTACTCGTTTTTAAATGGAGTAAATAATTAATAATCCTATCTAGCCTTGGCCCCAAGCCACAGAAGGTTAAACTGTCGATGTGCTCAATTCAGAATTAATTCCCGCGGAGGAAGCGAACTCGAAATGGCTGATGGTAGTGCTACATGGCCTAGGCGACAGCATGGAAGGTTATCGTTGGCTTCCAAGCGTCATGGGAAACCCAAGTCTGAATTACCTGCTTGTCGATGCTCCTGATAGCTACTATGGCGGTTTTTCATGGTATGATATTTATGATAATCCCAGTCCTGGAATTGAACGGAGTCGAAAGTTACTTTTCACCCTGATGGATCAACAACGAAAAGCTGGATACCATACTGAAAAAACTTTTTTGTTCGGGTTTTCACAAGGCTGCCTAATGACCCTCGAAACAGGACTACGCTATCCTTATCAATTTGCCGGACTAGTAGGAATTAGTGGCTACGCAAACGAACCGAAAAATCTAATTAATGAACTGTCTCCAGTGGCAAAAGATCAGAAATTTCTAATCACTCATGGTACAACTGATCCACTTTTACCACTGAAAAAAACAAAGTCTCACATCGACCAATTACGCACCGCTGGAGTAAATATTCAATGGGAAGTATTTGAAAAGGAACACACAATTCAGGGAGAGGAAGAAATGAGTGTAATCCGTGATTTTGTCAAAAAAAACATGAAGATTAGGATAGAAGAATGAAAATGAAAATAATCCAATATAAACTTTGGATTTACATTGCCATTGCATTGCCACCACTGAGCCAAGCTGATTCAGGTGCCTCAATCAAAGTACAAAATGGATTCACTGCAACACAATACGCGGGACCCAATTTAGCGGATGATATTTACTCGATGACACTAGATGCTCAAGGCCAAGTAGTGGTTTCAGGTCGCGGCTACATTCGGACACTACATGATACTAATCAAGATGGCATAGCGGATAAATCAACACAATTTGCCAAGCTAGATCGCGGAACCATGGGAATGTTATTTGACGGAAAATATTTGTGGGCCGTTGCTAATCGATCCCTTCTGAGATACGTCGACTCTGATCGTGATGGAAAGGCAGATGGCCCACCACGTCAGTTCCTTCGAGTAGCAAATGGCGAACATGGCGCGCATGCGATACGCAAAGGACCAGACGGATGGCTCTACCTAATCGGCGGGAATGACACAGGATTTATATCTAGTCAGTTTAATTCTTTAAATTCACCACTGAAAAAAATTGAAGGCGGAGCGATTATTCGATTTTCACCAGATGGAAAAAAATTTGAGGCATTATCCTGTGGCTTCCGTAACCCTTATGATTTCGATTTTAACTGGCGCGGAGACATATTCACCTACGATAGCGATACCGAACGAACATTTCATCTGCCTTGGTACACACCAACACGACTTTATCATGCTGCAATCGGCGGACATCATGGCTGGAGAATGCCGGGTTTTAAACGAAGTTGGGCAAGACCTAGCTACTACTCAGATACCGTTCCAGATATACACAAAGTCGGGCGAGGATCCCCTACCGGAGTTGCGGTTTACAGTCACCGCTTGATTCCAAAGGAAATGCAGGATGGGATTTTCATCCTCGACTGGACATTTGGTAATATCTGGTTTTATCCACTAAAAGCAGTGAATGCATCCTATCAATCGCTACCTCAGCTATTTATCTCGCCTATAGGCACGGATGGCTTTGCACCAAGCGATATAGAAATTGGTCGGGACGGTGAAATTTTTGTGTCAACCGGCGGGAGAGGAACCAAAGGATCAGTCTTTCGGATTGTGCCCACAAAGAAAAACCGCAACAAACCAGATAATCGCCCTCTACCAATGAATACTCCAATTGAAGCTGTACTAAATGCGCCTCAACCACTAGCCGAATGGTCACGAACAAAATGGCAGCCACTAGCTGAACAAATCGGGGCAGGACATCTGACTCAGGCAGCACTAAATCGTAACCGAGAAACAAGACAGCGAGTGAGGGCAATTGAAATACTAACTGAGATGTTTAAAGGGCTCGACACTCATACTGCAAGTGAACTAGTGAAAGCTTCTTCATCAGATGTTCGCGCTCGAACTGCATGGGCGATAAGCCGTTATCCGAATAGACTTACTATACCATTACTAAACAAGCTAGCACTAGACCGAGAAGAATATGTCCGCGTCAAATCGCTTGAATCCATGCTTCACTTGCTACCAGAATCTCCGGAGCAATCAACAAAATGGATTGAGTCCATTCAAGATAATTTTAATCAATCAAGCATTAGGATAAGACTGATTAGTGCACGCTTAGGTAGTCGTTTACCAAAATCTAGTTGGCAAAAAATTAATCATAATACACTTACAAAGCAGGGCAAAGTTACAGCGGCAACTGCAGAGATATGGCGCAACCCAAAAAAAGAAATTCACGATCAAACTATTCAACGCTTACTGCCTCTGATTGATAGCGACCAAGCCGCAAACCTCAATCTAGACATTGTAAGGACAATTATACTCGCATTAGGTGACTACAATCTGGACAGACCAAGCCGCGAATCATTTACGGGCTACGAAGCCCCTTATTCGCTGACTGCTTACACTTCATTAACTAAATCTATTGCTACACAAGTAATGCCATTAATGAATTCCCAGCATCAATATCTTCAACGCGAAACTGGTCGTTTACTAGCAATGATAAATGCTGAACAACCAGAAATTATTACTCATCTTCTCAATGGGATCTCACCTGAAACAAATCCAGTGGAAGACTTTCACAAGCTCATTGTGATGGCCAAACTGCCATCAACTCTTCCCAATACGGATTTACCAAAACTTGCCGATGCCTTGATGCTGCTAGACATAAAGCTAAAAAGCCAAGGCACAAGACCAAAGCTTAACTGGACAATGCGATTTAATGATATTGCCGAAGCTCACTCAATCAAACAGCCTGGATTAACAAAAAAGCTAATTAATCACGTAAACTTTCCTGCGCCCAGCCACCTTGTGTACGCACGAATGTTGAAAGGAGATAATCGAATAGCCGCAGCTAAACGTTATCTCGAAGCTGTAAAAACTCACAAAACATTTCCTTGGTCAACCGAATTGATAGACCTGTTTCAGAGTATTCCTAGTCAGGATTTATTTATGAACTTGCGCCAACAGTGGTCAAATCACGGACTTCGACCGGCAATCCTAGAAATATTATCAAAAAAACCCGAAGTGCAGGACCGCGAACTATTCCTAGAAGCTCTGTTGTCCAGAAACAACAATCTAGCCAACACTGCCTTAAGAGCAATTAGGCAACTACCCGGCAGCGATAAACCAAAAGATTTAGCTTTGTTAATTCGTAAACTCCGTCGCGAATGCGGCCCCAAGGGCAAATCTGAATCTCGTAATAAAATTTTAGATCTAATAGCTATTTGGAGCGGACATAAATTCGAAAAAGTAACAAGCAATTCGCCGAGTAATTTAATGGACATCTGGCAACCAGTTTTTGATTGGTTTGAGGAAACATATCCCAACTTTGCCAAAGAAGCTTCAGACTCCGGACTAGTCAATGCCGAGAAGTGGGAGTCTATTCTTGGCATGGTTAATTGGAATGATGGAGAATTAATTAAGGGCAAAAAAATCTTTGTTAATCGTGCCTGTCAAAATTGCCATTCAAGTGTAGGCGCGCTCGGTCCAAGTTTAAATGGAACAGCCAAGCGCTTGGCTCCGAAAGATTTGTTCCGTGCAATCCTATTCCCTAATCGAGACATCTCGCCATTATATAAGTTCAATCAATATCGGATGCAAAATGGTGATGTACATGTGGGAAGAACAGCTTTTTTTGCAGCAGATGGTGTTGTCTTAAGAACTGGTTCAGGAATAATACGATTAGATCAAAAAGAAATCGTATCACAACAGACCAGCGAACGATCAATCATGCCGGAAGGATTACTTGAAGGTTTAGATTTGAGTGATCTCGCTAACCTGTATCAATATTTGAAATCGCTATGATTTAAAGAGCAACCTAGCAATTGCAGGAAGTAATACAATGGCACATACCATATTCATCAAGAACATGAACATTAATAAAATGCCCATATCAGCTTGAATCTGTAGGGCCGAAAAAGCCCAAGTGCCAACTCCAACAGACAACGTCAATCCAGTAAAAACAATCGCGCTCCCAGCCTGCTGCATCGCAGCTTCCATCGCATCCGCAAATGCCAAACCTTTACGCCGCTGGGCAATAAAACAACTAAACAAATAAATTCCGTAGTCAACTCCCTCTCCGACACCAAGCGCTACTACCGGCAGAGTAGAAGTTTTCAAACCAATCTCCATCCAATACATCAAAGTGTGCGCCAAAACCGACACCAAAGCTAAAGGTAAAACTATACACAAAACTATCTTGATTGAACGAAAACTGACAAAGCAAAGCAGAATCACTGCAGAGAAAACATAAATCAAAATTGGAAACTGAGCATTTCGAACAACCTCATTAGATGCCGCCATAATACCAGCATTACCACCAGCTAGTTTAAAGTGCATCTTCTTGTAACCATTATCCGTTTCGAATGCCTTTACCGCAGTTACAACCCGACGGATTGTCTCCGCCTTGTGATCCTCAAGGAAAACCATTACAGGTAAAACACTACCAGCTTGATTGGTCAAACCAGTAGAAGTTTCGACTCGACCAACTGCCTGAGCAAGCATGTCTCTGTTAAATGGCAAAACTTGCCATTTAAGACTTCCTTCACTATACCCAGAATTGATTTTTCGCGCCATCCCAGCCAATCCCAAAACACTCTTCACTCCTTCAACATTTTTCAGATGCCACTCAAATCGATCGAGTAATTCCATGACCTCATAATCAACCGAACCATCTTTAACGGTCTCTGCAAAGGCAACGAGAACATCAACACCCAGATTGAAATTATCCGTAATCGCCGCAGTATCACGATTATATCGAGAATCAGATCGCAATTCCGGCACTCCAGCATGTAAATCACCAACCTCAACCCGAGACGCCTGATCAAAACCAAAGATAAATAATAGTGTTCCGATGACAACAAGACCCTGAGCCATTCGAAGCTCTGAAACTGCGGCCA
>JAYZHR010000106.1:0-8628 GCA_036166355.1 Verrucomicrobiota bacterium
GGCTACTATTTTCTTCATGCCTAGCCGACGCGCTTCGCGTGCGATAATTAAGGGTAATTCTCGACTGCCTGCAATAATGCCTAACGAGTGTCTGTTATTTAGGTTCACACTTTATTAAGTTTTTATGCTGCTCTATTTTTGGAAATTTTGTGAAGTGAGCCCCAAATCTTAAGACTTTTTCTTATTCACTCGAGTAATGAGTTAATCCGTTTTTTGGATTCGAGGGGATCTCTGAATGTGTTGTTTTTTTTGATTGCTATCAGAATTATTATTTGGGATCTGAGTGCGTTGCTGTCGAACGCTTCTAGGTGACTCTTTATTAATTTCAGTATTTTTAGATTTGTTATTAGGTCCTCTTACTTGTCTCTGATTGTTACGGCTTCGGGAATTATTTTTTGCAGGTTTTTTCTTGGCTATTATAGATAAAACTAAAGCACCGCAGCCACTGATGATTCCCCATGGCAGAAAAAGAAACCATCCGATAAAAGGTAGTAAATAGCATAAGTTTATTACCCATCCGCCACGCCAAACACGTTTCCAATTTTGCGATTGGTCTATTGGGGATGGTAATCCGTGGCCAATTAATTGACATAATCCAGCTGATCCGACAGCCCCGATAATAAGAGGTAAAACACCAATCAAAAATCCGACAACTTCTAATATTGAATTTGATGATTTTCCTAATATTTGAAAGCCTATTAAAAAAGCTGGCACTGTTACTGCTAACCCAACCAAAGTTATACGAATAGGACTTTTGTATTGGGTTCGTGCATTATTGATAATTTTAGGAAACAGTGCAGTAATCAGAAGCCAGTAGCCTTGGTTAATCAACATGAGAACCAGTATTATTGGAAATAATTTGAGAATATCATTGATTGTTAATTCTGGTGGCATTTTTAATTATATATTGGAAGTTGTTTGTTGGGTTTATTAGTCTAGGACTTGTTCTGATTCTGAATTTACGCATTCATTGAAGAGCTTGGTTAATAGTTTTGTCATTGGTCCGATTTTACCTGTTCCAATAGTTCGGCCATCAACTTCTGTGACTGGTGCCAGTTCTCCCATTGTGCCTGAACAAAACATCTCGTCGGCACGATAAACTTCAGGTAATGAATAGTCACGAATTTCGTGATTGATTTCATTTTGACGGCAAAGTCTAATGACAACATCACGGGTTATGCCTTCTGGGCAAGCAATTAGGCGACTAGTAACTATTAAATTATCTTTGATAATAAAAAGATGAGTGGCATTGGTCTCTGCTACAAATCCTCGTTGGTCCAGCATAATAGCATCATCAGCGCCAGCATAAGTTGCTTCTATTTTTGCTAAGATCGATTGGATTAAGTTACAGTGGTGAATCTTCGGATCAAGTATATCAGGAGACGGTCGGCGAACGCTGGCGGTGATAAGTTTTAAGCCAGACTTATCATAGACAGGTTCTTTATGCTCTGCTAGTACAATGAGTGTTGGTCCGTTGGTGTTGAGTCGAGGATCCATGCCAGATGTAATTTTCACCCCACGAGTGAGGGTTAGTCTTATATGTGCGTTGTCTTGCATTTGATTTGCTTCTAACGTGCGCTTTATTTCTGTAACAATCATTTCATTTGAGGGGATTTGCTTGAAATCAAGTGCTATTGCAGAATGACGTAGTCGATCTAAATGAGCGTTTAGCCGGAATATTTTACCATTGTAAACACGAAGCCCTTCCCAAACGGCATCGCCTCCTTGCACAGCAGAATCGAATGGGCTAATTCCTGCATCTTTGCGATGTAATAGGTCTCCGTTAATATTAATTATGAGATCTCGATTTTTTTCGTTAAATTTTTGCAGCATAATTAGTTTTGGGCTGAGATTCTATGTCGATAAAGTTGTTCGTAATTTTATTACATTCATTCAAAATATTTTTCATTTTATCAGGGACTGTTGCTTCTTTAGGTTTATATGGTCTCCAGCCGGTTGTGGTTTTTACTTCTGGATACCAGTGCTTTGCCCAAATCCCATCGGATTCCCGAATGCCGGGAGGCCATTGTAGCATTAATTTAGTAAACTTAATTCCTAATCGACTACATAATGCCTTTAGCATGCCGCTTGGGTTTTGAAGTACTTCAGTTGAGTCAATTACAGGAGGAGTTTCGTTGGTTTTTTTTTGGATGTAATTAAATAATCTTAATTGTTGTGGCAGGCCAGTATCAGTGAGGTTTGGATTAGGTAGCTTCTTTATTAAAGAGGTTAGCATTTCTTTTGGTTCTCTAATTAAAAAACAATTTGTAATCTTTTCAATCCACTCCAGGCTAATATTTGGCAGCATGTGATGGCACATATGTTTCTGATAAAAAATAGTTTTCCCATTAGGGATAGTTCCAGTGAGCCAGTCGACTACCTTTTCCCAGTTGCTTTCATAATGGTTGATAATTTCTCCTGCCATTTCATGGTTTAATTTAGTTTCCTTGAGATAGTGGGCATATAATGGTTCGTCTACCACGAAAGTATCAGGTCGGTTCTCCCACGCTCGCATAAGTGCAGTGGATATATTTCTAGGCCCGCACCACATAGCTAGATGTATAACGGGATTGCTATGACTTTTCATATAATTGGGCCGCTAAGCTTACTCGAGGTTTAAGTTTGGTGCCATTTGTTTTTTCCTAGTCAAGGACTTGGTTAATCGTTGTTTTTTTATTAGAATTATTTGGTGGAAGACAATTTGAATAAAAATGTAAGCCGGTACGAGGTTGATGGTTTTAGCATATTTCGTAATGTGCTTACTACTTCCGAGATGCAGGCTGTTCGGTCTGAGTTGGAGAATCTTTTAGCTGATATGCCGAAGCATCAGATCGTTTATAAAGATGGTGAAAATAAAAAGATTGATGCTAGGCCTGAATATTTAACGGAACCCCATCCGAAAAATAATTTTTGGTTGGAGTTGTGTCGTCAGCCAAGCATTCTAGATGCTGTGGAAGATGTGCTAGGGCCGAATTTAATTCTCATTATGTCTCACCTAATTGTGAAAAGGCCTCAAGATGGGCTTCCTGTGGAGTGGCATCAAGACAACACTTATTGGCATAGTGTGAAAGGAACCGATATAACCACGGTTTGGTTGGCCATCGACGATACCGATAAATCAAATGGATGTATGCAGGTTATTCCAAGATCGCATATAGGTTATCCTGAGTTAGATAAAGTGACTACTGGTGGCAATGATCTACTTGGTTTGACGGTTGAGGTTACCCCTGAGATGAAGGAGACGGCGGTGTGTTTAGAGATGAAGGCGGGAAGTTTGTCGGTACATGACTCGTTTATTTTACACGGTAGCAGTAAAAACACCAGTGGCCGACGTCGTGCGGCGTATACAATACGTTATGCAAACGCTAAGACAGTAAGTGTTGATGCTTCAGAACACTGGGTTCCGGTTTACTTAGTGAGGGGGGAAGTTGGAGATTTCGAATTAGATTATGTCGATATCCGGCCTGGCCAGCCTTTACCAAAACCGTTATCTTAGTTGGTTAATTTAACTCGTTCTTTTTCGAGGAGTTTAATCCATGCTCCCATGTAGTGCCCATGGTCCCAGAATGTCCGGCCACTAACTAAGTTGCCATCAATTACACACGGTTCGTCAACAAACGTTCCTCCACAAACTTCAAGATCGAATTTCGCCTTAGGTACGGTTGCCATCTTTCGGCCTCGAACGCAATCTGCTCGAGCGGGGATCTCTACGCCATGGCATACGCTTGCGATTGGTAGGTTGTTATTGAAAAAATGACGTGTAATTTCAATTAAGTGTTCGTCTTCACGAATATATTCGGGAGCTCGGCCTCCACTAAAAAAAATGCCAATATAATCTTTTGGATTAACATCTTTAAATGCTACTGCGGCAGGCATTGTGTATCCTTCCCATTCCTTTGTTATAGTCCACCCGGGCTTAACTTGATGCATGACCATTTGGTAATCTCTTTTTTCTGGGGCAGCCAACACCGGTTCATATCCGGCTTCTATAAGTCGAAAATATGGATACATTGTATCGACTGTCTCAGCAGCGTCTCCGAAGATTATTAATACCTTTAGTTTTTCTTTATGATTCATTGTGCCGTTGAGTAAACCTGTAGATGTTTAAATTGCCAAGTCGATTGATATTTTTTTGATGAAGTATTGTGTTAAGTAATTGAGCTAAACTTTTTAATTAGTCAGTTAAATGAGCATCGAGGTAGTTTTTAGATCGGTTAATTTCCTCAGTTGTTTCCTTGGCAGTTGGGAGAATTGGTATTCCTCTTGGCACTGGATGCATGAAGACTGAAGTGTAGCCAGAGTAATTTACGGATTTGAGTGATTGGAGGATTGGTTTAAAATCTAGTTCTCCCCGGCCTGGCATTTGAAGCAACTCTTGTTCTTTTGGTAGTTTTTTCATACAGCCCATTCCGTATTGCCAGGCATAGAACATAAACAGGCGGTCATTTATTTCTCTAATAAGATTAGCTATGTCTTCTGCTGAAAGTGTAAGTGTTTGTAAGTGGTACGGAGCTAAGGCGATTCCAATATTTTCGGAAGGTAATAATTCTAATAACCATTTTATTGAATCAGGTGTGTTAATTAGATTGTTACTATGGTTTTCAATCCCGATTTTTATACCATGATTTTCAGCTGTTAAAACATGTGGCTTGATTTTTTCTGAGAATATTTTTATTGCCGATTTTAAATCGGGGCCTTTTAACCCTTTTGGGCCTTGTCCCCCGCAAATTAATAGTTTGCCACCTAGTTTAGAGCATATTTTCATTTCATTCTGAAGCCTGAATGGTCCTAAATCATATCTTGTGATTGAACCTAGCCTCACGTTGTATTGTTCTAGTAATTCAGAGAATTGATCGTGTCCCATATCTTCGATTTGTTCTCTTTGGTTTCCATGAACACGAGGCCATATATCTATAACTGATATTTTAATTTTTCTTGCTTCATTGAGAATTATTTTTAGTGGAAGAGTGCCGTACATTGCCGAAGATAATGCATAATTTAAGCTAAATTTTTCTTTGGCTTCAGCAGACTGTAGGTTGGATATTGTTGCGCTAAAAATACTGGAATACATTAAGAAATGCCTTCTTGAAATGTTTGAAGGCGTACTGATTTTTTTCAAAAATTGAGTTTTTTTATCTTTTTGGGGCTTCATTTCTATTCCGGGAGGTTGATTTGAGAGGTAATTAGAATCAAGCTATGTATGGGTAAAAGTGGGGTATAAATTGGTGAATATATTGTGGGAAACAGTTCAACAAGAAAGTCGTGTAAAAAAAACACTAAGCGCTAAAAATACTTTGACGAAGTTAGAGTTCAAGTGCTACAAATTGTGTTCCTTTTTTGAATTAACCACAAAATGTAGTGTTTTTGGTGATTTATTCACAAAACACTGTGTTTTGGGTCTTTTTGCACTAATTAAGTGGAAATAAGTGAAAGAAATAAGTTTGGTGGCAGTTGGTAGGTAATATGGACAAGATTTTTCAAATAGGCGCTAAGGAGTTTGTGTTGGATCAAACCAAGGCAGAGGAGGCTTATGCTGCTAAAAGAATTATAAATGGGCGCCAAACCATGACGTTCAATTTATTGCCGTTAAAGTACCAGTGGGCCTATGATGTATATCGTGCTATGAAGGCTAACCACTGGGAGCCTGAAGACATTACAATGGCTAAGGATATTGAGCAGTGGAAAGGTAAAGACCTTAGTGATGTTGAACGATGGATTATTCGAATGGGGATTGGGTATTTTAGTGCTGCGGAAGGGATAGTGGGCGATAACGTTCAACATGTTGTTCGTGAATTGGTTACGGCTCCAGAGCTTAAATTAGTGCTAGGCCGACATGCTCATGAGGAAAATATACATGCCGATTCGTTGTTGTATATGATTAGTTCGCTGGGAATTAATCCTCACGAGTGTGAGGCTATGTTTGAGGATGTTCCAACCATAGTTCGTAAGAATGAATTTGTAAGCAGGGTATCGAGTGGTCTTAGGCGAGATATGGATCTATCCAAAACAGAAGAAAAACAGGCTTTAGCTAAAAATATATTTGTCTTTGGTCAATGTATGGAAGGAACTCAATTTTATGGATTGTTCGGAATGATATTGTCCTTGTATCGTCAAAACAAATTCCCAGGGATAGGTCAAATGTTTCGTTACACTCTTCGAGATGAGTCGAATCACATAGAGGTCTTTCGAAATCTTTTGGTGGATTTAGTGAAAGAGAATCCAGATGTTTGGACGGATGCTTTTAAGCAAGAATTAAGAGATTTAATGAAAGAGGCTGTTCAACTTGAGAAAGATTTCATTGATGATTGCCTTCCGGTGAACGCTGTTGGATTAAGTTCTGAGGAGTTTTCAGCTTATATTGATTATATAGCTGACAGGCGACTTGAAAACGTGGGGTTGGATGTGCTTAGCCCAGGTGCGCAAAACCCTTTCCCATGGTTGGCTGAGATGATGGATATTCAAAAGGAGCAAAACTTTTTCGAAGGTCGTGTTACTGAGTACCAAAAAGCTTCATCACTCGAAATGGTAAGTGATGATGAGTTGTGAATTTAAAATAATAAACCCGCAAACCCGAAATGCCGTTTAGTAAAATAACATTAGAGGAGGACGAGGCAATCAAGCGCCTTTCATCCAGCAAGGATTCGTTAGGTAGATTTAGATGGGAGGAGTCTTTAGATAGTGATGATGCAGCTATGGGAAGCGTGCGCCTTCAATCTGGAGATGGTGAGAGGATGGTTCAACTTGCGGATATTGCAAATACTGTTGGCAACGCACTCGCTAATCTTCTTTTATCAAAAGGTGAGGATGATGTTTTCAATAATGAAAATAGGGATTTTGTTGCTAAAGTGACACGTACAGTTGGGGAGCGTTTTCGAGAGGATGTTGTTGGTGAGGATTATACAGGGAAACTTTCGGAAAATGAATTTCATCGAGGCATTGAACGTGTGTTAATTGAAAATAATGCTCATGATGTTGCTAGAAGTCTGGTTTTTGACACCGCGCGTACTTTGTCGCAATCCGGAGAGAAGATTGGTGTGCGTTTAATTCGTCGAAACAATCAGGTTGTTAGCTGGAATCAGAATAAAATTGATATCGCTATTCGTAAGGCTTTTCTTTCGCAGAATAAAGATAGCGCTCCGGCTGTTGAGGTGGCAGAAGCCGTGACTGATCGAATCAAGAACGGAGGGCAGGCGTTTGTGCATATCGAGGAGGTGCAGGATATAGTTCAGGAAGAGTTGATGAGGGCAGGGCATTACAAAGTAGCTGAAGCATATATTTTATACCGTTCTCAGAGAGCTATTCAGCGTGCTGATGAGCTAGTAATTGATAGAGAAGAGGAACCAGCTGAGATAAGCCAAGATGAGCTTTTGTTAATTAAACAGGCTGATGGTGGTTCAGTGTTTTGGAAAGGTGAAGATTTGAGGGCTAGGATTAACTATTCTAGCATAGATTTGGATTTGTGTCTTGATTTGGGTCAGATTGAGTTAGAGCTAAGGCGATCTCTTTATAATGAAATGACAGAAGAGGAGCTCAAGACAACGATTTTATTAAATGCAAAAGCGTTGATGGAGCGTGATGCTGATTTTGCAAGATTCGCGGGGAGAATGATTTGTACGTACATATATGAGGAGGTTTTGGATTGGGATATAATTCGTGATGGTGTTGGAGCATTAAAGGAAGCACATGCAAAATATTTACCTAAATATTTAAAGCGAGGAGTTGAAATTAATCGGTTAAGTGATGATTTGCTGAATTATGATATTGAAAAACTCGGTGAAGCGATTGATCCATCAGCTGATCTGAATTTCGATTACCTTGGTATTCAGACGCTTTACGATCGTTACTTGATTGTGGATAGGACGGATATAAATGGTATCGAGCGAAGGATTGAAACCCCGCAGCTATTTTGGTTACGAGTGTCAATGGGGCTTTTTCTTAATGAGGAGGATAATAAGGAAGAATGGGTTGTTTCGCTTTATAACCTCTATAAGAGTCGGCGCTTTTGCTCTTCTACTCCAACATTATTTAATTCTGGGACAAGGCATTCTCAGTTGTCTTCTTGTTATCTCTATTGGGTTGATGATTCGATTGAAGGCATAATGGAGAGAGGGATTTCTGAAAATGCCTATCTTTCCAAATGGGCAGGTGGACTTGGTGGCAGTTGGACATCAGTTCGTGGAATGGGAGGGCATATCAATGGAACTAATGGTAAGAGTCAGGGGGTCGTACCGTTTCTTAAATTGCATAACGACTTGCTGGTTGCTGTCAATCAGGGTGGCAAGCGCCGGGGAAGTGGTTGTGCTTATTTGGAAACATGGCATAATGACATTAGTGAATTTTTAGAGTTGCGAAAGAATACAGGTGATGATCGTCGCCGGACTCACGACATGAATACTGCGAACTGGATTCCAGATTTATTCATGAAGCGGATGGAGGCCAGGGAGAACTGGACCTTATTCCGAACCAATGAGGCTCCTGATTTGCATGAGACCTATGGTAAGAAATTTGAAGAACTTTATTTGGGTTATGAAGCCAAAGCAGAGGCGGGGGAAATGTATGGAGAACAGGTTCCGGCTATAGATCTTTGGAAGCGGATGCTGCAAGTGATTTTTGAGACTGGTCATCCAT